>MEYH01000093.1 GCA_001773955.1 Candidatus Sediminicultor quintus
GTTCAAATCCCGGAAATTCAGATTTGGCCAATCTCATTCCGCTCACACCAAGCATAGGCAGCAAAGCAACCACCAAAAGAATAATTCCCATTCCCCCAACCCATTGAATTTCATTTCGCCAAAGTAAAATGGAAAGAGGATTGGATTCGATATCAGTTAAGATTGTAGCACCTGTTGCCGTATATCCGGACATACATTCAAAATATGCGTCAAGAAAGTTAGGTATAGTCCTGGTAAAGAGAAAGGGAAGGGTACTAAACGCTGAAGCAAATACCCAGCCCAGAGTGGCAATAAGATAACTTTCTTTATTGCCAATGGAATTTTTAAAAGAAAATATTTTATGTAAAGCAAAGCCGACTAGAAATGTAGTAATGATAGACCATATAAAGGCGTTAAATGAGTTTTTTTCATTATAGTAATAGGCAAATAAAAGAGGAAAAATCATTAATGCACTTAAATACATTAACAATTTTCCCAAGGTGTTTCCAACTGCTTTAAAGTTCATTTATAAAATAAATACCTCGATAATCATTATTTTCACATCACAATAATTATATCGAGGATCCTATAAAGAGAGTATAAATATTTCAACATTCATATAAAGATTGTATAAAAAAACATCCGTATATGAACGAATGCTCATTACTCAAATATGGCTGATAATTACTCATCAGCAAATCGGTAACCTATTCCTACTTCGGTTAAAATGTATCTGGGCTTTGCCGGGTTTTTCTCAAGCTTTCGTCTGATGCTGGCCATGAATACCCGCATCGACTGTATTTCACTATCTAAATAAGTCCCCCATACTTCCTTTAATATATATTTGTGAGTCAATACCTTACCAGAATTTTTTATAAGCAAAGTAAGTACATTATATTCCATCGGCGTAAAGTGTATGTCCTTGCCTTCCAGCGTTACTTTATGCTTCTCCAGGTCAACCTCCAAATCGGCAACCCTGTATACCACAGGAGCGTCTTCTTTTTTATTGTCGTTGCTGTGACGTAAAACGACTCGGATTCGTGCCAGTAGTTCCTTGATACTGAATGGTTTTGTAAGGTAATCATCGGCTCCGGCATCCAATGCCTCTACCTTTTCATTATCTTGATCACGCGCAGATACCACCACAATTGGGATATCCGAAAACTCGCGCACCTGCTTTATCAGCTCAACTCCATCCATGTCGGGTAACCCTAAATCCAGAATGATTGCCACAAGGTTTTGTGTGGTGATCAGTCTCATCGCCTCTTTTCCGGTAGCTGCTTCGATACAGTCATACTCCTGCGATCTGAGCGAAAAATTAATGAATTTACGTATTTTCCGGTCATCCTCGACTATTAAGAACAATATTCCCATCGCGAGTTCTCCCTCCTAAATATTGAGAAAAAATCGAAATGTAGAGCCTCTTACATTGTTGTTTTCAACCATGATTTCACCACCGTGAAAATTCACAATTGCTTTGCAAATAGCAAGCCCAAGTCCGATTCCGCGCTCTGCATCGATATGAGTACTGCGTGCAATAAAAAACATATCAAAAAGCTTTGGTAAATCGTGTAAATCAATTCCTGTACCGTTATCGGACACTTCAAACCAAGCCTTCCTACCCTCTAACCAAACCGATATATTAATCTCATCGGATGGCGTTGTATGCTTGACCGCATTTTCGATTAGGTTAATGAGAACTTGTATAATCAGTTTTCCGTCCATTGGAATGAACAACACATCATCAGGAACAGAAATTGATATTTTATGATTGGGTGCATATTTTGAAGCGCGGCTAACAGCTTCCGCTACGATTTCCTCGGCAGCTTCAAGTTGAATATTAATAGCCAAATGCCCTTCCTGAATTCGTGTTAAGTTTAAAATATTCTCAACCAAACGAATAAGCCAACCGGAATCTTCAAATATGCCCTGTACGAGTTTAATGTTCTCCTCATCCTTTAGTTTTTGTAGCAGCATTTCTGCCGCCCCGGTTATACCTGTAAGCGGAGTCCTTATGTCGTGTGAAATGGCTCTCAGTAAGCTGCTCTTAAGCCGTTCTCTCTCAGTTTCAGCCTTTGCGGTTTCCTTTTCGGCAGTAAGTATCTCGCGTTGTGTCGCGATGGTGATTTGCATAATGACAGAGTCTAATAGAAAGCGGTTCTCCTTGGTCATAGTCTCCAATTCCTTTGGCAGACAAACTAAGCCTACTCGCTTCCCTCGAACAGTAATTGGAAATGTATAATGGTTTGCAGTTATAGTTTCGATATCCTCTGAATTGATATCCTTCACGGTGATCCCGCGTCCTGATTTTGGGGCAGTTAGCTTCTGAACTGTATTTTCCTTCTGGTTTATTACGATGAAGGTCGTGTCGCACCCCAGAAGACTTGACAGGCACTGGGCAGAAACTGTAGCGACGTCCGTTACACCGCCGGTTTTTGCAAGAGAGCTTGTTATTTCATATAAAATTTGTGATTGCTTTTCCCGTTCATCCGCAAGCTCCTTTGAGTAGATTAGCTTGCTGGTTAGTGCACTGGTAAAAATTGCAGCGAACAATATTACCATAAACGTAAAAATGTAGTTTCGGTCATCCACACTAAAAGTATATAATGGCTCGGTGAAAAAGAAGTTAAAAGAGAGAATGGAAATTACCGAAGCCACTATCCCGTAAGTATATCCCTTTGTATAACGGGAGGTTAGCAATACGGACAAAATGTATATTACAACAACGTTTACTTCCGTAAATCCAAAATGCTGAATCAGCAGGGATAAAAGCGTAGCGGATATATTAAGAGAAAGAGTAATTGCCAAATGCGTCACTATTGTTCCATTTAATTTTTTAAGCATTTTTTGCTTCCTTCATGATAACCGTTTATCCACTCCTTAAATAAAAGCATATATGAGATCTTTCGGTATTATGAGCATATAAAAAGGAGTATGATTTGGGCATAACATTCCTATCGATAGTTAATTATCACAGATAGCTGAAAAGAAAAGTTCCTGAAGCAAAGTATAGCATCAAGCTACTCGTATCAACAATCGTAGTAATAAAAAGGTCCAATTGTAATTGCGGGATCTACATTTAACCGCATAAAAATTAACGGTAATAGTATGCCCAGTGTGGCTGTTGTAATAACCATTATACAAAGGGATAAGCCTATGGTCAAACTTATATTGGATTCTTGGGGATTTTCAGGTAAATTTTCATCTTCCAGACTATATCAGACTTGGCAAATCCGTCTCCCGGGGATTCGGAACCAGGGTAAAGATTAAAAATATCATTCAAATGTAGTATATCTGAATAAATATTAGGAGAAGATTATGTCAGAAACCGGTCTTCAATTAAAAGGTTGGAAAAAGAAAATCGAAAGAAATATAGGAGAAGAGGAATGGGTTGTTGTCTATTTAAGTCATGAAAGTATTTTTAAATCGATTGCTTTTTATTCTGCGTTAATACCAAATAAAAAGATCGCAAAATAATTAAAAAATTTTTCTTGAGATTTGTCCATTGGCAATGTTCTTCCGGGTTTTTCCTCCTGGTTTAAGGACGGCAAAGAAGTTAATGAATATTATCGTTTTTCAACTTCCTGTGTAGAGCCACTAATTTTCCAAGCGTTGTTTCCATGACATCAAAAAAGATTATTGTGAAGTATCAGAAGAGTTTCGTCCTTATTTTAATCTTTTTGAAGATCGTAATAATAATAGATTTATAGCAATTGATGATAATGGAGATGAGGATGATGTTATATTATTGACGTATTACGAAATCAAGATTAAATTAAAGTATCTAAAGAAATTCTTAGCTGTTAAAAATTTGTAGCATTTATAGGAAGGTTAATTAACTCCTTTAATTTATAGATGTTTCGCAGTTCTTCGATAATTTCCCCGCAACAAAAAGTTCCAAACGTTTCCAATAGGGGGAGCCCGCGAATCCCAGCCCTTCAGCATCTTGCTGAGGGGCTTTACTTTTTTGTTGGTTAGGCTTTTCGGAATCTAAATCTTTTGACTCCTGTGGAATATTGTAGTACATTACTGAATAACAAAGATCCTGCGATGTTGCATATGTACTGGACGCAAACAGTAACTTTTCTTTTTCTTTCTCGTATCATATAATAAAAATATATTTTTTATATTCTTTATAGGCATTTATGGCTGAACCTATTCTCGTTTCACCTCATACGAGATCGACATGTGGTATTGTCTTATCAAATATTCTCCTGATAAGCAGAAAGGGATGAAAAAGAAGAGAATCTAGGTTCATTGTCCTTTTAGCCCTACTTGATACAAGACATAATAAAAGTGAGGCAATCCTTAATGAGAAAAATTTTATTATTCTTACTGATCTCATCCTTAGCTCTCTTTGTCTTTACCGGATGCGAAGGTTTATTCCCCAGTGGAGGTGAATTGGCAGGCACTCAATGGAGATTATCTGCATGGTCGGACAGCTCATTGGACCCTTCACCCTTCTACATTACCGCCAATTTTGATGAATCACATATATACGGCACTTCGGCTATCAATAGTTATAGCGGTTCATATTTAGCAGCTGCAAACCATGTCTTCTCAATCGGAGACTTACAAATGACTTTGATGGGTGGTTCGGAGGAAGCCATGCGTGCTGAGTCGTTATACTTTGAATTGCTCGGGCAGGCATGTATGTTTACCTTAGACCAGACGACACTTACTCTTCTTGATGCATTCAACGATGAATTATTAATCTTTTCCAAGACGGTGCCTATTATAGAACTTGCCACCGTTGAGGAGATAGATATTTTAATCGCTGAGTCATACCCCGTGCAAGTCTTTGTGGTTGCTAAAGGATATCTTCCTAACCCCTGTACGGAAATTTACCAGATTATTCAGGAAAGAGAAGGTAATACCTTTTTTATTACGATTGAAACCTATTGTTCCCAAGAAGTATGCATCCAAGTAATTGCTCCTTTTGAAGAAACAATTCCGCTTAAGGTTTATGGTTTACCCGCTGGTACTTACACGGTTGAGGTTAACGGAGTACAAGGTACCTTTAATTTAGAAATTGATAACATTCTCTCTCTTTAATAAGGACTGATTCAAAAGAATCTCAAATCTTAATATAGTAAAAATAGTTAGAAGCCTGACTTTAAACTATAAGAAGAGGTGAAAATTGATGAAAAAGATTTTTTATTTGATTTTAATTTTTATCCTGGCAACTTTCTATTTACCCTCAATTTCTTTAGCTGATGGTTGTTTATTTACCCAGTTATATAGAGATATATATGAACCCAATCAATTAGCGATGATTGTATTTGATGATATGGTGGAGAAAATAATTTTTCAGATAGATTATGAAGGAGATGCAGAAGATTTTGCCTGGGTCATTCCGGTGCCCGCTTATCCTAAATTATTCCCAGTTGAAGATGAGATATTCTATGAACTACATAAGTTGACTCAACCTCCCCCTCCTTCGAATTTTGGTTGTGGATGGGGAGCAGGTATACCAATCCCTGGTTTAGAAGATGGAGAAGGAGTACATGTTTGGGAAGAAAATCAGGTGGGGATTTATTATACCACCACCTTATCTGCCACTGACCCGAATAGTTTAGTGGTATGGTTAAATGATAATGGTTATGCTTTCCCTGCAGAAGGTCAAGAGGTACTGGATTATTATGTACAAAAAAAATGCTTTTTTGTAGCCATGAAAATTCAACATGAAGAAACAATAAATAGTTCTGAGAATTATACCGGTGCTATTCAACCCCTAGGGATAATGTTCTTTTCCGATGAAATGATTTATCCTTTAAAAATTAGTACGTTAAGTGCACCATCCTGGGGGACGGAAGTATTAATCTATGCTTTTTCCGATGAAAGAGTAACTTTTCCCGGAGCAATAGAAGAATATAATTCCATGATAACTCCTGATCACTTAAAAGAATATCCCATCTTACAGGGTCTCATAGATGAAACCTTTATTTTAACAAAACTAAGAAAAAATTTTAGTGCTGAAGAAATGGGTGAGGATT
>MEYH01000094.1:0-11388 GCA_001773955.1 Candidatus Sediminicultor quintus
AATATTTCAATTTTTTACAATCTCTTAGGTAATTATTACGGTTTCTAATTCCATGTAAATACATATCTAATTAATGTTAAAATGTGATTTAAATTAAAGTATATCTTATGTACCTTGTAAATTGAATATTAGGAGGTGAAGTAATATTAAAATTTACTATATTATTACTCTAAGCATATTTATTAGTCTAACAATAGGTTATTTCCTCGCTAAGTATATTGCTAAGGTAAAAATATCATCAGCAGAAATAAGCGCTAAGAATATTATAGAAAATGCCGAAAGAGAAGCGAATTCCCTCAAAAAAGAAAAAGAGTTGCAAGCGAAAGAAGAGGCTTACAATATTATGAGGGATGTTGAGGTAGAAATCAAACAAAAACGAGTTGAAATGCAGAGGCTTGAGAGCAGCTTAATTAATAGAAGCAATAGCTTAGTTCAAAAAATAGAATCACTTGAAAAAAGAGAAAAATTATTAAATAATAAAGAAAAAGAACTCGAGAATAATATCCAAAAAACCAATAATTTATACCAAGAACAGAGAAACGAATTGATAAAGATTTCAAATATGAGTGTAGAGGAAGCAAAGAAAGAACTTTTAAGCGATTTAGAAAAAGAGCTTACTCATGAAACCGGTAAGATGATTAAAGAGATTGAAGATCAAGCAAAAGTTGAAGCAGACAAAAAATCCAGACAGATAATATCATTAGCGATTCAAAGATATTCTGCTGACCACACGGTGGAAACAACGACATCTTTTGTGCCTTTGCCCAATGATGACATGAAAGGAAGAATCATTGGAAGAGAAGGCAGGAATATCAGAACATTTGAAATGTTAACCGGAGTTGATTTAATTGTAGATGATACCCCGGAGGCAGTAATTATTTCGGGGTTTGATCCTATACGAAGAGAAATAGCACGACTGTCTTTAGAAAAGCTGATTACTGATGGCCGTATACAACCAGCAAGAATTGAAGAAATAATTGAAAAAACTAAAGTAATAGTTAATAACAAGATTCAAGAAGAAGGAGAACAGGTAGTATTTGATACGAATGTAAAAAACATAAATCCCAAACTAATTAATTTATTGGGGAAATTAAAGTATCGCACAAGCTATGGACAGAATGTTCTTCAGCATTCAATAGAAGTTGCCTATCTTGCTGAAATTATGGCTTCAGAAATTGGCGTAAATTCGCAATTGGCAAAAAGAGCAGGACTCCTTCATGATATCGGGAAAGCTGTTGACCATGAAATAGAAGGAGCCCACGCCATAATTGGTTCTGAAATTGCCAAAAAAAATGGTGAAAGTCCTGAAGTAATTAATGCTATTGCTGCTCATCATTCGGACGTAGAACCTAAAACAATTGAAGCAGTTTTAGTCCAATCTGCAGATGCCATATCTGCTTCTCGTCCAGGTGCCCGACGTGAGATGCTGGAAACTTATATAAAAAGACTTGAAAAATTGGAAGAAATTGCTAATTCATTTGAAGGGGTGGAAAGAGCATTTGCTATACAAGCGGGTAGAGAAATAAGGATAATCGTAAATCCGGAAGAAATAGATGATTATACCGCAAAAAAGATAGCAAGAGATATTTCAAAAAAAGTTGAAAAGAATATAGATTATCCCGGTCAAATTAAAGTAATGGTTATTAGAGAAACCCGTTCAGTTGAATACGCAAAATAAATTAATTAGTCGTTAGTGAATAGTATTTAGTAAAGAGACAAGAAAGAGTATAAATAGTTGGCAGCGTATAGCGGACTAGCCCTTGGTTCTGAATACAAGTTTTCAGCTTATTATATTTCATGCCATTGTAATCTTTGAAACTGATGTAGGGGGCGTATTTATTCGCCCCCTCTTTATTGGGCGTGATGTAATTTAAAATAGTCTCTGTTATTCTCTTTTTCTGTCATTCCCGCGAAAGCGGGAATCCAGGAAGGAATGACAAAAGATATTTTAAGAAAAATAATATTTTTATCTTCTTATAATTGCAGAAGAAACAAGAAAAATCTGCAATTTATTTTTTTGTAAACCTTACTCAATATTATATATTCAAGGACGATAGATAATGATATATAAACAAAAATTATACCTTAAAACCTTCGGCTGCCAGATGAACGTCAATGATTCAGAATATATCATTGGCCAATTAGTAAAATTAGGTTATTCGACTACGGAAGATATATTTAAATCTAACTTAATTTTATTAAATACTTGTTGTGTTAGAGCAAAAGTTGAGCAGAAAATATACAGCTTAATTGGGAAAATAAAAGGAATAAAAGAATCTAACCCGGATGTGATTTTAGGCATATGTGGATGTATGGCTCAAAAGGAAAAAGAAAATATATTCACAAGAGCTCCTTACGTTGATTTTATATTTAGTCCTTCTCAAATTAATAATCTGGAAGAAATTGTTAGTATTATAAAATGCGCTAAAAAAAAATATATTTCTTGCGAAAATACTCCCGAATTTAGTTTGGATCACCTTCCTATTAAAAGAAGAAGCAAAATATCCGCCTGGATTCAAATAATGAGAGGCTGTAATAATTATTGCTCTTACTGCGTTGTCCCATACACCAGGGGTCCTGAGCAGAGCAGGGGAGTTTCCGAAATATTATCAGAAGTAAATAATTTAGCCAAAAATAAGTATAGAGAAATATTTTTATTAGGCCAAAATGTCAACTCCTATGGTAATGACCTTTCTCAATCGGTTACTTTTTCTAAACTATTAGAATTATTAAATGATATTAACGGTATAGAAAGAATAAGATTCACCACTTCTCACCCCAAAGATTTTTCTTTCGATTTGATAGAAACAATAAAAAACTGCCATAAAGTCTGCAACCATATCCATTTACCCATTCAATCAGCTTCAAGCAAAATACTTAAAATAATGAATAGAAAATATGATATTGATTATTATAAGAATATCATTAAAGAAATTCGGGACAATATAGACAATATTTCAATTACCACAGATGTAATGGTAGGGTTCCCCGGAGAAACCGAAGACGACTTTCTGGATACTTTGCGTGCCTTTAAAGAAATAGAATTTGACGAAGCATATACTTTCATTTACTCTAATAGAGAAAATGCTGTTGCTTCACTATTGCCTGATCAGGTTCCTTTAGAACTCAAAAAAGAAAGGTTAGGGAAACTTATCGATTTACAAAAGGAAATATCAGCTAAAATTAATAAAAAGCTTGAAGGAAAAACATTTGAAGTTCTGGTAGATAAGAAGTCTAAAAAGCATATTGAAAATCAATTTTCCGGAAGAACAGAGACCAATAAAACTGTAGTATTCATCAGCAAACAAGATCTGTTAGGACAATTGGTTGAGGTTAAAATTATAAAATCCAGCTCCTGGACCTTATATGGAGAACTAATTGAATGATTAATAATAAAGACAATAATTTACTTATTTTAATAGGTCCCACGGGAGTAGGTAAAACAGATATTTCCATTAAATTAGCTCAAATAATCACTGATGTCGAAATAATTTCTGCCGATTCTATGCAAATATATAAATATATGGATATTGGGACTGCTAAACCTGATAAAAGCATATTAAACACCATAAAACACCATATGGTAGATATTGTTGATCCGGCAGAGAATTTTGACGTAATACAATACAGTAAGTTAGCTGTAAAAATAATATTGGATGTTTTTAAAAGGGGTAAAATACCGATATTAGCCGGTGGTTCCGGACTATATATTTCTTCAATAATTAATCCTCTTTTTACAGGACCTGATAGGAATATTGAGTATAGAAATACCCTGGAAGAAGAGGAAAAAATACACGGTAAAAAGTATTTATATGATAGATTATCAAAAATAGATCCAATTTCTGCTTCAAGGATTAAACCTAATGATTTAAGAAGGATAATCAGAGCTTTAGAAGTTTATAAATCTACCGGTAAAACTATCTCTTATTTACAGAAAATATCTTCTAATAATAATGCAAAAATTAATTATCAAATTATAGGATTTAAAAGAAATAGAGAGAATCTATATCAAAGAATTAATTTAAGAGTCGATAGGATGATTAAAGACGGATTTATAGAGGAAGTTAAAATGTTACGATATAAGGGCTGCAAAGAAAATTTAAATTCAATGCAAGGATTAGGTTATAAGCAAATAAACAAATATCTTAATGGCGTATATAGCAAAGAAGAGGCTATTAATTTAATAAAAATAGAGACCCGGCATTATGCCAAAAGACAAATGACCTGGTTTAAAAATAAAATAAAAGATATCGAATGGATAGATTTAGATAGGAGCAGCGAAAATGAAGCAATCTCAAAATTAAAGAAAATATTGCAAAAAAAAGTTATTTCTAAATTAAAATTCCCTTTAAATATGAAAAGAATTGGGATAGATATGGGTTCTGATAATCTTAAAGCAGTGGTGATAGAGGGGAAAAATATAACTTCTTACCTAAAAAAAATAGATGGAAAACCAATTTATGCTTTAAAGGAAACATTAGATGAAATTATAACAAAGCACAGTAATGAGGCTTATCTTGGTATAACCGGGGTTAATTCAATTTCTTTATCAGATGTCCTAAATGAAAAACAAATGATAAATGAATCAATTGCGATTAAAAGGGGAATTGCATCTCTTGATCTCGACATTAAGGAAAATGAAAAATTTGCAGTTATTGATGTTGGAGCCTCAAATCAGAGATGTTATGAATTTGAAAAAGATACAAATAGTGGAAAATATATTTTAGAAAATCATTATTTACAAAATAAATGTGGTGCCGGTTCGGGTATGCTGCTTGAACATATGGCAAAAAGATTTGAATATGGTTCAATAGGGGAACTGTCTAATGTAGCTAATCAAACTGAAAAAACCATAAAGCTTTCTGCAAAATGCGGTGTTTTCCGTGAATCTGATGTGGTGCACCAGCAACAAAAGGGCACATCAAAAGAGGTACTTGCTGCTTCGCTTTATAGGGCATCTGCTGATAGTTTTAAAACCATTCTTTCAAATGGAACGATGCCTGAAGGCAGGGTTATTCTTATTGGCGGCCTATCTCTTAGTAAGGCCTTTGTTAAGCATCTAATAGATGTTTGCAAAATCTCTTCTGAAAGAGTGATTATTCCAAAACAAGGATTACATATAGGTGCAATTGGTGCCGCAATTTATGGTCAACAGGTTTGTTTAAATGATATAATAAAAAAAATAGAGAAAAAATTAACCAGGCCCTTTAACTATGAATCACAAGGCCCTCTAATCTTCAAAAAATCTAAAATTATAAAACCAAAAGAAGATTGGCCTTATGGCGCAGATATTCCTTTAGCTTGCTTAGGAATTGATATAGGCTCGGTTAGTACAAAAGCTGCATTAATAGCAGAAATTAATGGTAAGTTTTTATTGCTTGCCTATCACTACAGGAGAACAGAGATAGATCCTGTTGGGGCTGCCATAGATGTAATAAACAAAGTATATAATCAGGTCACAGAAAGGGGCTATAAAATCAAGAAAGTTGTTGCAGGAACAACTGGAAGCGGAAGACAGCTTACTGGTTTTATAGTTGGAGCTTCTAAAGAACATATTGTTGATGAAATCACTGCACAGGCTGCAGGTATAACAACATTCTATCCTCAAAAAGAGTTTAGTATTATTGAGTTTGGTGGACAGGATTCGAAATTTATTAATATTGACCAGGGCGTGGTTGTTGATTTTGCAATGAATAATGCATGTGCTGCCGGGACTGGAGCGTTACTTGAAAAATATGCTATGCGCAGAGGCATTGCAATAGAAGATTTTGGAGATATTGCATTAAAAGCAAATAACCCCCCTGCTATAGATAGCACTTGTGCGGTTTTATCAGAGCAATCAATAATAAAATACGAACAAAACAATGTATCTTTAGAAAATTTATGTGCTGCCCTTACATTAGCAACTGCACGAAACTATTTAGCAAAAGTAGTTAGCGGCCTCGAAATTAAAGAAAAGGTTGTTTTTCAGGGTGCTACTGCATTTAATCTTGGACAGGTTGCTGCTCTTGAAACTATTCTTGGAAAAGGAATAATTGTACCTCCTTGGCCGCATATAACCGGGGCAATAGGTGCAGCAAAATATGCATATGATACCTCTAATTTGGGTAATTTTAGAGGATTTAAAAAAATATTAAATCTAAAATACAATGTAGGACCATATGAATGTATCAACAAAGATTGTGGAAATGACTGTAACATAACCAGGGCTGAAATTAAAGGTAAAGAAAAGATGTTTTATTTTATAGGTGACAGATGCCAGAGATACAGTGCAAAAAAGGATGAGAAACAGATAAAGCCGCCTAACTTATTCAAAGAAAGACAGAAAATAATGGAGGAAATATGCAAATGAGAGTAGGAATTCCAAGGGGTTTGTTATTCAATGATTTCTCACCTTTTTTTATTCCTTTTTTTAGTTATTTAGGCATAAAAACCATCGTTTCAGATGAAACAAATAGGAAAATAATTAATCGTGGTTTAGAGATAGTGCCAGCAGAATATTGTTTCCCGGTTAAGGTAGCCTATGGCCATGTTGATAATCTTCTAAAAAAAGGTGTTGATTTTATTTTTATTCCCCATATTGCCAATACAGGAGAACCAACTCGCGGCTATAAGTATTCTGTCACCTGTCTATGGACACAGTCTACACCAGATCTCATGAAATCTGCACCAAAGCTGGTTAAAGAAGGTCTCAATCTAAAAAACTTGCTTTCTCCTTCACTATTTTTTGATTGGGGGTTAGATCATATTGAAGATCAGATGAAAAAAACTGTAGCAAAGATGGGTTATAGTACAAAAAATGTTAGGGCTGCACTTCAAGAGGGATTAGTAAACAAAAAAAAGTTTGATAGGAAAATTGAGGAAAAAACAAAAGAAGTCTTTAATTCTATTCAAGAGAAATGTAAAAAAAAAGAACCTACTTTTTTGGTTATGGCAAGACCGTACACAGCTTATGATGCAAATGTGAATAATGATATTGCAAATAAAATTTTAGAAGCTGGTTATCTGGCAATACCCCTTGAATTTGCTCCCATAGGTTCCATAGATATTTCCAAACAAATGCCAAAAATGTACTGGATTCAGGGCCAAAAGAAACTGGCTGCCATTGAATTATTAAATGAAAATAAAAACCTGTTTGGAATTGATATAACCTATTTTGCCTGTGGTCCTGATGCCCAAATAAATCAGCAAATGAGATGCAGAACACAAAAACCATTTTTAACAGTGGAAATGGATGAGCATACCGGGGATGCTGGAATTGATACCAGATTACAGGCGTTTTTTAATACAGTTAAATCTTACCTGGGAATAGAAACAAAGCAAACAAGGAAGGTTTTTAGTGTCAAACTAAAAGGTCTTGATAAGATTAAAGGCAAAAAAAATCTTTTTATCCCTCCAATGTCAAAACATAATCACGCATTATCTGCTGTTTTTAATGCCTATGGAATTCAGTCAAGGGTTTTGGAAGTAAGCCCTGATGAAACCATGGAAAGAGCGAGAAGTTGTACCTGCGGCTTAGTATGCACCCCTTATCTACATACTACAGAGGCTATGCTTAATTTTATACAAAAACCGGGGTTTGACCAGGAGAAGTTTGCCTTTTTTCAGGCAGCAACCGATTGCGGCCCATGTAGACTGGGGCAGTATGCCAGCCTGGAATCTCTTTTATTCCAGAAAAAGGGAATAGATATTGATATAATAACCGGGGGCGAACTGGAAAGTGAATTTAATCTCGGCATGTCTTTATTAGTCAAGGTATGGAATGGTATAACTGCAGTTGACCAGCTGGAAAAAATGAGAATGCACACCAGACCCTATGAGATTAATAAGGGAACCTCGGATCAGATTTATGAGAAATATATGAAAAGGCTTCTTGATTATTTAGCAGATCCAAATACTAATCTTGGAAAAATGAAAACCCTTTTAACTATTGGGAAGACATTTTTCTCTAATTTATTGGATGGAAATTTATCCCCTGTTGATGAAATCTTAAGAAAAGCTCAAGGAGAATTTTCTAAAGTTACAAGAACGAATGAAGAAAAACCAAAGATTGGAATAGTTGGTGAATTCTTTGTAAGACTTCATGAGCAAGCCAATCAATACATTATAAGAAAGCTTGAAGAAAAGGGAATGGAAACTTGGTTAGCTCCAGCAACAGAATATCTTATTTATTCTTATTACCTCAATTCTGTTTTTGCTAGAGAAAAATTCAGCTTAAACAGAAAAAAGGAAAATTTAAGGGGATGGATTTTAAAATCGATATTATATAGATTTATGATTGGGTATGAGCATATGTTGTTTAAAGCAACCTTACCATATATGCAAGGCTTTGATGATATAACTGCACAAGAAATAGTATCAAATGGCGAGGAATACACTAAACATTATATTGCCGGAGAGGCCATAGTAAGTATGGGAAAGGCGGTAGATTATGCAAAAAGAGGGTTGGATGGCATTATTAGTGTTATTCCCTTTAACTGCATGCCAGGATTGATTGTAGATGGTTTTGTCCCAAAATTCAGAAAAGATAATAATAATATTCCATTTGTGTCTATAGAATATGATGGTTTTCAGGATAGTACAAGAGAAATGAGAATTGACACCTTTACTGCACAAGTAAAAGAGAGATATGAGAATAAAAAATATACAAAATCTGATTAAATACAAACAAGATGAAATAATATTAAAAATAAAAAAAGAGAATACTATATTTCTTTTAGAAAGTTGCCAAAAGGTGCCAGGCACCTTTTGGCAACTTTTTTCTTACGGAACAAATTTTTATTCAAAAAAAGAAGGATTTTTTAAAACCGCGTTGTATATATATAATAGTTGAATTATATTTAATAAAAAAGAATACCAAATTTTTCCGTCAAATTAAAAAATATAAATAATGACAATATGGAGGCAAGATGAGTACCTTATTAACAAAAAATGGAAACGTTTATGCACCTGAACATAAAGGGAAAAAAGATATACTGGTTATCAATGACAAAATCGTTTTTATTGACCAAAATATTTTAACACCAGCATTAAATGTAATTGATAAAAATATAAAGATCATTGATGCTTCTAAATGTATCATCATTCCCGGCTATATTGACCAGCATGTTCATATTAATGGAGCCGGCGGCGAGGGTGGACCTCAATATCGAACTCCACCCATCCAATTGAGTGAACTTGTGAAAGCAGGCATAACTTCAGTGGTAGGGTTGTTGGGTACAGATGGATTTGCCAGATCGTTAAAAGCCCTTTTGATGAAGGCAAGAGCATTGGAACAAGAAGGGATAAGTACCTGGATATATACCGGGGCATACGACTATCCTTCGCCAACTATCACCGAAAGCATTTTATCTGACATCATTTTAATTGATAAAGTCATTGGTTTAAAAATAGCCTTGTCGGACCATCGGGCTTCCCATCCCACGGTAGATGAATTTAGAAGAGCCACCTCTGAGGCAAGAACCGGCGGAGTACTTGCAGGAAAAGCAGGCGTGGTTCATATACATATGGGAGGTGAAAAACAGGGTTTAAGCTATTTGTTTGATATCATTAGAAACACCGAAATACCGGTGGGACAGTTTGCTCCGACTCATTTAAATAAAAAAGATGAAGAGCTTTTTCGGCAGGTGGTGGAATTTGGAAAAATAGGTGGCTATATCGATTTAACTGCCGGCGTTTCAGGGGAAGAAAAATCAAGTCATAGCATAAAACCTGGCAGAGCTATTAAAAAACTTCTGAAAAATGGAGTTTCAATAGAAAAAATTACCATTAGTTCCGATGGGAATGGCAGTCTCCCAAAATTTAATGAAAAAAAAGAATTTGTCGGTATGAGTATTGCATCAGTCTCATCTCTGCATCAGGAATTTATTAATATGATAAAAGACGAAAATATTTCTATAGAAGAGGCGATTCATGTCACTTCTACCAATATTGCCAAACATTTAAAATTGGACAAAAAAGGAGAAATAAGAATGGGAAAGGATGCAGATATTATCGCTTTGGATGAAGATACGCTTAAAATAAAGCATGTAATTGCCCGGGGCAAAACATTAATGGAAAATGAAAAGGTCGTAAAATTTGGAACTTTTGAAAATGAATGAATGAGGCAAGAAAATAATTAGTCTAAATGTAAATTGAGGATTTGGTAAATGATAAAAAAAGCAATGCAGCCACCTATATGTGCCCCGAAAGTCGAAGGATTCATGTTGAAACCGGAATACTGGATAGAAAAAATCGGGGATGCAGAAAAACTAATTTTAAATGAAGAAGAGATAATAAAATTCAATAAAAAATCCTTTGGAAAAATGAAATACAAAGGATTTGAGGAATGGTTATATGATCTGGAAACATATCCTGAAACAATAACCCGAGAAGAGTTATTAAATACCATGAATAGCTATTCCTCTGAGGGTGTATTTCCCAGCAAGACTTGCTATGATGTCCATGCTGAGAAAATTTCGGAAACGGTCAAGAAAGAGGCGTTGAATCAAGCCAATTTTGACGGTATACCTGATGAAATTCGAGTAGAATGGGGCATGTTGGTAAAGAGAGAAGACGTAAGGGCTTTCCCTACGGACACTGTATTCGCCGAAGAACCAGAAGGTATCGACTTTGACCTTTTTCAACTAACCATCTTGCCAGTGGGGACTCCGGCAGCCATTTTACATCAAAGCAAAAATGGAAAGTGGTATTATATTCAAAGCATGGTTTATAAAGGATGGGTTAAAAGAGAAAACATCGCTCTGGCAAAAAGCAAAAAAGAAGTATTCGATTATGCCAATTCAGATAAGTTTTTAATGGTAACGGAGAGCAGAATCGAGACAGAACCCAATCCTTTCATCAAGGAAATATCCAATATTTTATTTCAAATGGGAGATAAAATTCCTTTAATCGATTTTGATGAAATTCCCGAATCGATTCCTATTAATAATTTACACGCTCAATCTCCACAAGGCTGTTATGTGGTAAAAATTCCGGTTAAAGATAAAGAAGGGCTCCTTGAATTTAGATTAGCTTTAATTGCCCGTTCCAATGATATCTGTGAAGGTTATCTCTCTTACACCAGGGGAAATATCCTTCGGCAGGCATTCAAATTGTTAGGAGAAAGGTATGGATGGAACGGTATGTTTAAAAGAAGAGATTGTTCCCAGTTTATCATGAATGTTTACAAAACCATGAACATTATTATTCCCAGTTACACCCGGATGCAGGAAGAAGGAGCAGCCGGAAAATCGATTGAATTTAGTGGTTCCATTCAAAGAAGGGAGAGCATATTAAATAAATTACAACCTGGTGACCCCATTCATTTAAAAGGACATGTGGTCATGTATTTGGGTAAGGTTGGAGAAAATCATTATATTATTCACTCAGGTTCCGGATACAGGATAA
>MEYH01000094.1:11427-17303 GCA_001773955.1 Candidatus Sediminicultor quintus
GGATTTTTATTTCGGAAGTACATCAATTGCTTATGAGCCAAGAGAAAAGCTATTTGGAGGCGTTCACAACTGCCCAAAAGTTTCTATAATTATTAATTATATTATTTTTATGAGGAGGTGGTGACATAAAAAAGATATAATGGAAAATGATTAAAATTCAAAAGAGGCGATGCCAAAGAAAAAATTATTGATTTTTTGTAAAAAAGTAAATAATTTTAAAAGGAGTGTTTAATATGTTTAAAAAAATGTATCTGTGGACAATATTAATTGTATTGTTACTTTCATTGGTCTGCATAACCAATGCTACTACTCCGAAGGATGCTTTGGTTATCGGAGCTAATACAGAAATATTTATTACCAACGATCCTGGAGTATCTTTTGAAGTTCTACCTAATGCTATTGTGCAGAATATATATGCCAAACTGGTAAGTGTTGTAGTTAAGGATAAACAATTTATAACAATACCAGGTCTTGCTGAGAGTTGGGAAGTTGCTCCGGATGGTAAAACCTGGACATTCCACCTTCGCAAAGGATTAGTTTTTGCTGACGGTGATCCTTTAAAGGCAGATGCGGTAGTTTATTCTTTTCAAAGAGTCTTAAAACTTCAAAAATCTCCTTGTTGGTTATTTTCTGACGTATTGGGATTGACCGAAGAAAGCATTACTGCTCCTGATGATTATACTGTAAAAATAGTCACCAATGGTGCCCCTTCGAATGTTGTACTTACCATGGTGGGTAATACTCTCAGTGGTGTTTTAAATCCGAGGATTGTAAAAGAACATGAAATCGATGGAGATATGGGGCAGGCATGGCTTACCGACCATAGTGCAGGTGCGGGTCCATATGTCCTTGAGGAATGGGACCGAAAGATAAAAGTAGTGCTTAAAGCTAATGAAAATTATTGGAAAGGAGCACCCGAGATTAAGACTGTCATTCTCCAGGATATTCCGGAACCTACCGACCAACTTTTATTGCTCAAGAAAGGGGATATTGATATTGCATGGGATTTGACTGCTGAGCAAGCTAATTCGTTAAAAGGTTCTACCGATGTTTCCATTGTTACTACTCCCGGACAGAGCGATGAGTATGTTGGCATGAATGCTGGTTGGGGACCCTTTAAGGATGTAAGAGTAAGACAAGCAGTGAAATATGCCATAGACTATAATGCAATAATCGATAAAGTAATGACCGGTTTTGCCATAAACAATCAGCAATTTCTTCCCGTAGGATACTTTGGTTATGTTGAGAATAATCCTTATTACCAGGATATAGAAAAAGCAAAAGCACTTATGGCTGAAGCGGGGTATGCTGATGGTTTTGATGTGGAGTTGGTGACAAATACCACAGAACGTCGAGAAACTGAAGCGGTAGTCATTCAGGAAAATCTTGCCAAGATAGGGATAAGAGCTACGATAAATCTGATGCAGGCATCGCAGATGTATGCAAAATTTAGGGAACAAGGATTACAGATGATCGTTGCTGGTTGGGGGGTTGATTATCCGGATGCAGATGCCCTTGCTAATCCCTTTGCCAATCATCGGGTGAAGCAGCTTGCCTGGAGATGTGCATGGTTAGATGATTATGCCGCTGATCTCACCGAAGCTGCAGCTAAGGAAATAAATGAAGACAGGCGATTCCAAATGTACCAGGATCTTACCAACTACTGGCATATATATGGCCCATTTGCCATGATGTATCAACCCATCGAATTCTGGGGAGTAAGAAATGAAGTAAAAAATTATGATAAAGCAGCTGAAGGCTATTCTGTACACTTTGACCTTACGGAAGTTGGTAAATAATAATAGCTAAATATTGAAGTACTGGAAAAAAGGATTGTAGTTCATCTGTGAATAGCGGTTTTAGGATTGATGTTCTGTTATTTTGAAGATGATTTTCTATCCTAAAACCGCTATTATTTTAGAAAAATGATCGATTATTAAAGATTTAGAGAAATGAAGGAAGACATTTAATGAAACTGGGAGCTTATATTCTAAAAAGAATTTTCTTAATGGTCATTGTTATGTTTGGAGTAGCGACCATCGTTTTTTTTATCACTCATGTTATTCCTGCAGACCCGGTTGGAGCCATATTAGGTGGAAATGCCCCCATAGAACGCGTTGATGCAATGAGACGTCAACTTGGTTTGGATAAACCGATAACCTTACAGTTCATTGATTATATAAAGGGCATAGTTCATGCAGATTTTGGAATATCTCTCAAATCAAGTCGACCTGTCTTAAAAGATATAATAAATTATTTCCCGGCTACTATTGAATTAGCCATTGCTTCAATGATTTTTGCTGTATTGGTTGGTGTAGTTCTCGGTGTATTTTCTGCCATCTATCGAAATAAGTCCATTGACCATTTTTCAAGAGTTTTCTCCATATTAGGAGTTTCGATGCCGGTTTTTTGGCTCGGTTTATTGCTATTATTATTATTTTATTATCACTTAGATTTGCTTCCCGGTGGAGGGAGAAACAGTCTATTTATCTTTCCCCCGCGTATTACCGGACTCTTACTCTTAGACTCTATTATTGCTGGAGATTGGACTGCTTTTTGGGATGGGCTTAGCCACATTATACTTCCTGCCTTTGTTCTCGGTTATGCTTCAGCGGCATCAATAGCAAGAATAATGAGAGCAAGCATGCTGGATATTCTAAAACAAGATTTTATCAGGACCGCCAAATCCAAGGGGCTTTCCAAAAGGGTAGTCATCTATCGTCATGCCCTTAAGAATGCATTGATACCTGTTGTGACCATTATAGGACTTTCTTTTGGGAGTCTTTTAAGTGGAGCTGTGCTTACGGAAACTATTTTTAGCTGGCCTGGCCTGGGTAGATATATCGTTAATGCTTTGCTGGTATTGGATTATCCAGCTGTAACCGGAGGAACTCTATTTATCGCATTTATTTATTCTCTTGCCAATCTGGTGGTCGATATTTCTTATGCCGTTCTCGACCCAAGGATGAGAGTATAAAGAAAGGAATAAGGAAAATTGTTAAATACTGTAAAAAATATAGGGCAAAAAGAAAAAATAAAATTGTTTCTTGAGCAAAGGAAGCCCATTATTGAAGATTGGAAACATACTTATTATCTATGGAAGAGTACTCCTCTTGCCATGATTGGAACCGTAATTATTTTTATATTTTTAACTGTAGCAATTTTTGCTCCCTTATTTACAACCTATAGTCCGACTGAACAATTTATGGAAGAAAGGTTACTCCCTCCGAGTTCCCAGCATATTTTCGGTACAGACCAATATGGTCGGGATATATTTAGCCGGGTAGTTTACGGTGCAAGGATTGAGGTGTGGATTATTTTTATCGTGTCAATCATCAGTGTGATGATCGGTATCATTGTTGGTATTACCGCTGGTTATTTCGGGAGCGCGGTTGATGAAATTCTAATGAGAATAACCGATATGTTTTTAGCTTTTCCAAGATTAATTTTGGCAATGGTGCTGACTGCAGTACTGGGACCAAATCTGACCAATACGATGATAGCTATCTCGCTGGTGGATTGGACGGTCTATGCGAGACTGGGAAGGGCAGAAGCAATGAAAGTAAAATCCCAACCATATATTGAGGCAATAAGAGCAGTGGGAGCGAAGGATTTAAGAATCATTGCTTTTCATGTTTTGCCCATGTCCATATCTCCGGTAATCGTTCAACTGACTTTAAGAATGGGAACCATTATTCTTACCGCGGCAGGTCTTGGATTTCTTGGCCTTGGAGCACAACCTCCCACGCCGGAATGGGGAGCCATTGTCAGCGATGGACGAAGCTATCTTGTAGACCAGTGGTGGATAAGTACTTTTCCGGGTATGGCCATAGCTTTTGTCGTTTTGGGTTTTAATCTTTTAGGTGATGGTATAAGAGACATATTAGACCCAAGGCTCAGGAGGTAAAGGATGCAAAAGGTGAGAGGAGATCTCTTAAATATTAGTAAACTTAAGGTGGTCTTTTATACTTATCGCGGAATCATTAAAGCATTGAATGGCGTAGAACTATGGATGAACCAAGGTGAAAGGCTGGGCATCGTCGGAGAAACGGGATGCGGTAAATCGGTAACGGCATTATCCATCATGGGTTTAATAGAACAACCTGGTGAAATCATTGAAGGAGATATCCTATTTGGAGATAAACTGTTAACTTCTATGAAAGAAAATGAATTGATTAATATTCGGGGCAAAGAGATATCGATGATCTTTCAGGAACCGAATGCTGCCCTGAATCCGGTGATGAAAGTAGGATTTCAGATAGCGGAAAGCATTGGTAAGGTAAAGAATAAAAAGATAGGGAAGGAAGTATATGCAGAGGTTAGAAGAATGTTGGAAATCGCCGGTCTTGATTGGGAAAGAACCATCAATCTTTATCCTCACGAATTAAGCGGAGGCATGGCGCAAAGGGTTATGATAGCCATGGCTTTGTCTTCTAATCCCAAACTGCTTATAGCAGATGAACCGACTTCTGCCCTTGATGTGACCATACAAGCGCAAATCCTGGAATTGCTTGATGAATTGGTGAAGAAGTTCGGTAATGCGGTGATATTAATCACCCATAATATGGGAGTTGCTGCGGAATTCTGTGATAAAATGGCGGTCATGTATGCAGGGAACATGGTTGAATACGCCAGAACGACAAATATTTTTGAAAATCCTCATCATCATTATACCAGGGGGCTTCTAAAGGCAGTTCCGAAAATTGGCAGGACAGACGAGCTTCAGAGTATACCGGGAATTGTGCCGGATTTAGTCAATCCGCCTTCCGGCTGTCGTTTTCACCCAAGATGTAAGCATGTCATGGATATCTGTCGAAAAGATTTTCCGCCCTTGGTAGAAATTAAACCAGGTCATTATGTAGCTTGCTATTTATATTGGAAGGAAGGGATAAAAAATGCAAACAGCTGAAGCTAAAGTGGAAGCAAAAAATTTAATATCGATTGAGCATCTTAAAAAATACTTTGCTGTTAAGCAGGGTTTATTCTCTTCTGCCAGGTATGTGAAAGCGGTGGACGACATTACTTTTGATATTCCTAAAAATAGTGTCTTTGGTATTGTCGGTGAATCCGGTTCCGGAAAAACGACCATAGGGCGAACCATCCTTCGATTAATTGAACCGATATCAGGTGTTATTCGATATCTTTCGACTGACATTACTTCTCTTAACAAGAGAGAGCTTCGTATTTTTCGCAGAAAAATGCAGATTGTTTCGCAAGACCCATATAATTCACTTCATCCCAGAAAACTGGTAAAAAATATCATAGGGGAAGGCTTACAGATTCATTTTAAACTTTCATCGGAAGAAATCTACCAAAGAGTAAAAGATATTCTTGAACAGGTTGGTTTACGGGAAGAGGCTATGTTTCGATATCCTCACGAATTTAGCGGAGGCCAACGCCAACGTATTTCTGTGGCCAGGGCACTTGTTTTAAAACCGGAATTCCTGGTGTTGGATGAACCCACATCTGCCCTTGATGTTTCGGTACAGGCAGTTATTTTGAAAATGTTTAAGGATCTTAAGAGAGAATTTTCTTTAACTTATCTTTTTATTACTCACGATCTAGCCGTAATAGATTATATGGCAGATTATATGGCAGTGATGTATCTTGGTCAAATTATGGAGATTGGGTCAAAAAATGATATATTTTCATCTCCCCTGCATCCCTATACGTTACTTCTACTTAATTCAATTCCCCACCCTGATCCGAGAAAGAAAAAGAAAAGAGTCCTCCCCAAGGGTGAAATACCGAGTCCGATAGATCCACCTCAGGGCTGCAGGTTTCATACCAGATGTCCTTTTATGAAAGATAAATGTGTCAAAGAAGAACCTGAAATCAGAGAATTAAGCAAGGGACATTTAGTGAAGTGTCATTTC
>MEYH01000095.1:0-26756 GCA_001773955.1 Candidatus Sediminicultor quintus
AATATAATAGAAGTGATTTTTATCCAGTGTTCCGGACCAAGATTAGAACTATCTTCTCCCGGCATTCCTAAAGGTTCCTGAAAGATTAATTCTACTTTTTTATCTTGAAAAAATTTTTCTACATAACTAGCCAGTGATTTAAACATTTTATTATTCGGACCTGTAACTTTGCCCTTACCCTGAAAACCACTGACTATGGTCCCTCCGGTAAAAATCACTAAAACTCTCTTTTCCCGCTTCATTTCTTCCCCTTTATTACTTGTAATATTCCCTGAAATAGTGGCTTCTCGACACTGACTAACTGATAAATTTGTTATTTTAGCCTAATAAAAAAGTACGCCGGAGGACCCTGCCCCATGTCAGGTTAGCTTAAACCCTGCCCAGTGAAAATTATTAGGTCCTTCTTTTTTCGCAGTGTACATAGCTTTATCTGCACTTTTTATTAAATCCTCTTCCTTTTCCCCTTCATCGGGATATAAAGCTATTCCAATACTTGTGTTTACATATATCTGATTATCCTTAATTAAGAAAGGCTCACCAAGAGAATGAAGTATTTTTCGGGCAACATCTTCAGCATTCTCCCTGGGTTGTCTAAGCCGGGGCAATAAAATAATGAATTCGTCTCCTCCTAAACGGCAAATGGTATCGGCTTCCCGCAGGAGCTTATTGAATTTTTTTGCTACTCCTTGAAGTAACTGGTCTCCAATATCATGGCCAAATTCATCATTCACTTTTTTAAAATCATCCAAATCCAAAAACATCAGAGCAAATTTCTTCTGTTCTCTTTTGGCATAAGCTATTTCCTGTCTCATTCTATCATAAAATAACACTCTATTGGGTAATTTAGTCAGGGGGTCATACAGGCTAAGAAATTTTAATTTTTCCTCTGCTTGTTTCCTCTCAATAGCAGTAGCTATCTGTTGAGAAACAAATTCCATAAGTTTTATATCTTCTTTAGAATAAAGGTTCGGATCAGTGTAACTTTGCAAAATCATAGAGCCGATAATCTTGCTTTCTATTTTTAAAGGAACCCCCAACCATACTTGCTTATTGGTTATTACATCATGGGAATTAAAATCTCCCCGGGAAATCATCCCTTTATATTTATTATAATTTAGCAGTAATGACTCCCCGGTTTTAAAAATATAATTAAAAATACTATCCGAGTCGCTATATTTTGAGATTAGAATATCCTTATCTTTTTCTCCTGTTTCATCAGCATAATAAGAAAAATAGAGTTTATTTTTCTCTTTATCGAATAAGGCAATGTAAAAATTAGTCGTATCGATAATAGTGCTGAGCTCTTCGCGAATAACAGGATAGAGCTGTGTTAAGGAAATATCGGAGTTAGCTGCCCGAGAAATATTGTATAATACATTATTTACTGTTTCATTTGCCTTACGATTAGTAATATCACTGAGTAAAAATATTTTTCCAATAGTCTGTTCATTCACCCGGTTTAAGGTAACAGTAACAGAAACACTCATTAATTTATTATTCTTTTCCCTTGCTATCAATTCCAAATCCTTAAAAACACGGTCACTACCCAAAATTTGTGTACGACAATTAGTTAATACCTTTTCAATATGTTTGCCCCTCATCTCCTCAAGCTCATAACCAAAAAGTTCTTCAAATTGTTTATTTACTTCCAGAATAATTCCATCCATGTCGGTATAGGATAATGCTTTCGGTGAATTTTTAAATAAACCGATAAACTCCTGCCTGCTTCTTTGAAGTGCTTGTTCCTTTTTTTTAAACTTGTAAGTATTGCTAAAAATAGGTATTAGCCTTAAATCTGTTTTACTATTTCTATTACTTGAGCTATTTGGTTCTGTTTTTAACCGCCTGAATTTATTTACCAATTTATTTAAATAACCACTGCCTTTTCTTTTTCTTCTCATTAATCCGTCTCTTTTCTTTTTTCTTTTAAAGGTGTTTATATATTTATACCACATAATTTTTAAAAATCCTCTTTTTATAGAAATAAAAATATGAGCAAATTTTAAAGTTGTTTTATTCTGCAATTTTAAAAAATAAAAATTAGATGTAGAATGTAAGATGAAGAATAAAAAGAAGAGAAAAAATATTTTCCCTTCTCCTATATCTTGCGGACTAAAGCAAAGATAAGGGAAGGGGTTAATTCGTATTACATAGCCTAATAAGGATTATCAGAACTTGGAGGGAAATTACGATTTTCAGATTAAATTAAATTGAAATAAAGGAAATCTTTTGATTTTTTTGGAAATATTTTTTGGGGACGATTCTTTGTTTCAAAAATGATTCAAAGAACCGTCCCCTGATTCATTGTTTACTTTATTCGGTAATGACTTTTAAGGGAACAGGTATAAATTCTACTCCTAATTCCACTCCGTTTACTACTAAATAACCATTCATTACTCCCAGAACTCCCATCATCCAGGGTTGTTGAGCAATAGTTGCTTTCATATCTCCTGCTTTAATAGCATCAAGAGCATCAGGTACAGCATCAAACCCTACCACAAACATTTCATCCTGCCTTTTTGCTGCTTTTATAGCTTGAATAGCACCCAGAGCCATTTCGTCATTCTGAGCAAATACTGCATCGATTTTTGGTTGAGCCTGTAGTATATTTTCCATAACGCTCATTCCCTTAGCTCTATCAAAGTCAGCAGTCTGTTTTGCAGCCAGTTTGATACCAGAGAATTTGGCAATATAAGTATCAAAACCTTGACCTCTTTCCCGAGCAGCAGATGCACCGGTAATTCCTTCTAATTCTACTACAACACCCTTTTCTCCTAATTGTTCTACTGTATAGGCTGCAGCCATCCCTCCGCCTTTGACATTGTCGGAAGCAATATGCAGGGCTACATCTCCACCGCTGACACTACGGTCAATGGTTAAGAGAGGGATACCGGCTTTATTAGCCTGTTCAACTGCTGGAACCAAAGCATCGGCATCAGTAGGATTTAAGAGAATAACATCAACTTTTTTCTGGATTAAGTCTTCGATATCAGATACTTGTTTGGCCGGGTCATTCTGAGCATCCATTACTACTAATTCCACATCAAGGATTTTTGCCTGCTCTATGGCACCGTCCCTTAAAATTACAAAGAAAGGATTATTCAGAGTAGAAACTGATAATCCGATGGTCATACTGCTCGCAAAAGCAGAAACCCCTAAAATTGCTACCAAACAAAGTGCAAGTAATAATTTTTTCATTTAAAAAACCTCCTTATTTTTTAAAGATACAGTGACGCTAATTAACAAAGATTCTTTTTTCTATTCTTTCACCCCCTTTTTTTTGGTAATTTCTCATTTCTTACCGCTTTGAGCTACTGTTACAGCTATTAGGATAACTATACCTTTTACCACCTGCTGGTAAAAGGACGACACATTAAGCATATTTAATCCGTTGTTCAGGATGCCCATAATAAAAGCTCCAATCAGAGTACCCCAGAGCTCTCCTTCTCCACCAAAAAGACTGGTTCCGCCCAAGACCACAGCTGCAATAGCATCTAACTCATAGCCCATACCAGCTGTTGGCTGGGCAGAATTAAGCCGGGAAGCCAAAACCATGCCAGTTAATCCGGAAAGAAAGCCACTAATCGCAAAGGTAGAAATAATAACATTATCTACTTTTATTCCTGATGCTCGAGCAGCATTAATGTTACCTCCGGTGGCGTAGACATAACGACCGAAACGGGTTAATTTTAAAAAAATATATGCTAATATAAATATAATTAACATTAATAATATCGGGAAGGGAACATTCCCTATATATCCTCTTCCTAAAAAGCCAAAAGAAGAAGGCAAACCAGTAATCGGACGTCCATCGGTGTAAACCAGGGTTCCTCCCCGAGCTATAGCCATCATGGCAAGAGTTGCGATAAATGCAGGTATTTTTAATTTAGTAATTACTATACCATTGAAAACTCCTAAGGCAGTTCCCAGAGCCAGGCCAGTAAGAACACCTAAAAACACTCCTCCATTTTGCATTGCTCCCGCTCCTACTGCCCCGGAGAAAGCTAAAACAGAACCTACGGAGAGATCTATGCCAGCTCCAAGAATTACAAAGGACATACCCACAGCCAGGAAAGCAACAATAGAAGTCTGCCTCATTACAATAAGCATATTGGATATGGTGAAAAATCTTTCAGATAAAATAGAAAAGGCAATAATTAATCCGATAAAACCGATTAATATACCATACCGTCGAATCATGTCTTTAAACTGTAAATTTTTCATATTAAGACACCTTTTTTCTGGTAGCAAACTTTAAAATATCTTCCTCTGTTGAACTCTCCGGATCTAATTCTGTAGTAATTCTCCCCTCACTCATAACTAAAACTCGATGAGCAATTCCTAATATTTCCGTAAACTCGGAAGAGATAAAGATTATCCCTATCCCTCTTTGTGCCAGAGTATTAATAATATTATAGATTTCTAATTTAGCTCCGACATCTATCCCCCTGGTTGGTTCATTCATAATTAAAATCTTAGGCCTGGTGAGCAGCCATTTACCAACCACCACCTTCTGTTGATTACCTCCGCTTAATGATTCTACTTTCTGGGAAAAGGAAGCAAAACTAATGGATAATTCCTTCTGCGCTTCTTTGGCCAGCAACAATTCTCTCTTCAGGTCAATAAAATATTTCCTGGCAATATCCCGGTAAAGTGCAGGAAGCGTAAGATTTTCTAATACGCTTCTAATAATGACCAACCCTAATTTCCTTCGGTCTTCCGGTAGTAAAGCCAGACCGTGTTTAATAGCTTTAAAAGGGGAATTTACATCTACTTTTTCTCCTTTTATATATATCTCTCCTGTATCTAAACGGTTTAGGCCGAAGATAGCCAAAGCCACCTCTGAAAGACCAGAACCTACCAGACCAGCCAGACCAAGAATTTCTCCTTCTTTAAGTTGAAAGGAGACATCTGAAAATTGTCTTTCTTTATTGATTTTTTTTACTTCTAAGACTACTTTGGCTTCTTTTTTATGTTTTACCTTGGGAGGGAAAACAAAATCTAAGGAGCGGCCGACCATATTATTAATCACCTGATTACGATTAATCTGAGCTACCGGTTTCGTCAAGATTAATTCTCCATCCCGCAGGATACTTACTTTATCAGCTATCTCGAATATCTCTTCCAAGCGATGAGAGATAAAAAGCGTGGTAACCCCCTTGGCTTTTAACCCCCGCACTACTTCAAAGAGGCGGCTGGTTTCTTCTAAAGTTAAGGCAGCAGTAGGTTCATCCATAATAATAATTTTAGAATTTAAAGATAATGCTTTAGCAATTTCTACCACTTGCTTCTGGGCAACAGTTAAATCGCCTATCTTTAAGTGAAAATCTAAATGAAATATCTTTAGAGAATCCAAAATTTCCTCGGTCTGTTTATACATTAATTTACTATCCATAAAGGATAAATGTCCACTGGTTAATTCCCGGCCTAAAAAAATGTTTTGGGCTACATCCAAAGTAGGGACTAAACTAAATTCCTGATGAATCAAACTAATTCCATAGCGATAACCGTCAGAAGGAGAATTAATTTGAGCTTCCTGACCAAATACTTTAATAATTCCGCTATCACGGAGTAATTCCCCTACGGCTATTTTCATCAAAGTTGATTTGCCAGCTCCGTTTTCTCCTACAATTGCGTGAACATCAGCTCTTTTTATCTTAATACTGACTTCTTTTAAAGCCTGCACTCCAGGGAAACTTTTAGAAATATTAATAAATTCTAAGGCTAAATCGTTCAAAATATCACTCCTGAGATTAGAATAATATTGGCATAAGGACTGCATTCTCCCGTTCTAACAATTACTCTGGCTTGTTTAGATAATTCTTTTAACTCTTCATGGGTAATAAATTTAATTTCCCTCGTTAATGAGGAAATTAAATTTAGGATTTGAGGATTTTTCTCTTTAATTTCCTTAGCTACATAGGCCTCTTCGACTTTTAATTCGGAAAGAACTGCCGGTAAGACTTCTGCAAAAGAAGGTGTTCCGCATTTTAAAGCCAAATCAATTCTCTCAACTCCTTTAGGAATAGGTAGACCGGCATCAGCAATGATTAACATGTCACGATGTCCCATCTCAGAGATAACCCTATTAAGTTGAGGATTTAGAATTCCATTTTTTTTCACCTTTAGACCTCCCATCTGCTTACTGAATCCCGTTCAATAAGCTCAGTTTCAAGCTCTACAGATTTCTTTATTTTCTTCTTATCAATCACTTTGAGCAAAGTCTCAACTGCCTTTTGACCCATCAGGTAAGTAGGTTGAGCAATGGTGGTCAAGGGCGGATATGTGCAATCAGAAAATGATATGTTATCAAAACCGATTATGGATATATCTTCTGGTACCCGGACCTTTAATTGGGCAAAAGCTTTTAAAGCCCCGATAGCCATCAGGTCATTAGCTGCAAAGATAGCCGTAGGTAGTTTATCTGAATTCTTTAGCTGAGACCAATATTGTATTATTTTCTGATAAGCAGTATCTAAACGGAAATCAGCCGCCAATTCTTTTTTCCAATTTATATGGGCTTCTTTCAGGGCAGCAAGGTAACCTTTTTCTCTTTCCTGATTAGTTTTGGTCCCTTCTATTCCGGCTAAATACATTATCTTCTTGTGCCCCATTGTGAGTAAATATTTAACTGCAGAATAAGCCCCTCCAAAATTATTTACCTTAACGATGGGAGTTGTCATTCCATTTATTTCTCTATCAATAAGCACTATGTTCATCTTTTTAAGCAAGGACAGCTCTTCTTTAGGAAACTCCTCCTCCCGATAACCAGCTACTGTCAAAATTACTCCATCTACCCGTCGGGAATATAAAAGTTTTAAATAACGACCTTCCTTTTCCTGAATATCGTCTGAATTCACCACCAATACGCTGTATCCATGCTTTTCACAAACATCCTGAACCCCTCTTACCAAATTAGAAAAAAATATATTAGTTATATCCGGTATTATTAAACCTATATAGTTTGTCCTTTTCCTGGGCATGCTTGCTGCCATCATATTAGGAATAAAAGTCAATTCTTTTACGGCATTCATAACTTTCTGGCGAGTGTTTTCTGCCACTATTTCGGGGGTATTCATTACTCTTGATATTGTTGAAGGAGAAACTCCTGCTATTTTTGCCACATCATAAATAGTACTCTTTTTCTTCATTCCAATTTCTTCCAATCTATCTCAGATTTGTTCGGGAAAGATATTGCTGCCCCTTTCTTCTGGATAGAATAAGAAGCAGTTAGGTTGGCTATCTTAATCGCCCGGGGAATATCACCCCACTGAATCATTCCATACAAAAAACCAGCGATAAAGCAATCTCCCGCTCCGGTGGTATCTACCACCTGCTCCACCGGTACAGCCGGAAAAAGATTAAAGTTGCCCTTGTCTTCATATCCTGCTCCCTGTTTACCTAATTTAACGATAACTTCTTTCACTCCCAGGGATTTAAGGATACGAATGGCTTTTAAAACATTATCAGTATTAGTAAGTTCTTTTAGCTCTATTTCGTTGGGAAGCAGATAATCTATAAATCCCCAGATATCGTCATTATTTATTTTTTTTACCGGGGCAGGATCCATTAAAGTCTTTAAGCCATGTTTTTTGGCAAATTTTAGGGCTAACAGAATTGATTTCAGGGGGATTTCAAATTGGGTTAAAAGCCAGGAGGCATCATCAAAGAATTTTTCATGCTGGATGATAAAATTTTCATCAACTTCTCCATTAGCTCCGGGATAGATTACGATAGAATTCTGACCCTGGGCATTGACCCAGATAGAGGCAGAACCGGTAGAACTTTTCTGGCTTTTAGAAATTCCGGTAATATCTACTCCGCTTTCTTGTAGTGAGGAAAGTGCAAAATCACTGAGAATATCTTTACCTACTTTGCCTAACATCAAGGTAGGAACATCCAATTTAGCCAGGGCGATAGCCTGATTGGCACCCTTACCTCCTTGGAAGATACCGAAATCATTGCTGATGAGAGTTTCACCGGGTTGAGGATAGCGAGAGACAAAGGAGACAAAATCTATATTGATACTTCCCAATACCAATACTTTTTCCATAACTGCTCCTGTTTATGAAATCGCTTTCTGATATCGATTTCATAGTAACATAAATTTTCTCTCCTGTAAAGAAAATTTTTAAAAAAATGGGTTGCTGAACAAAAAAGTTCCTTTTTCATAAATTTTTTTTATATGGAATAACTATAGGATAGGACGCAAAGTCATGGGTCTAAAGTGCTTCTGTGCCAGGACCGCCAGGCTACCGGCTTTTTTTATTTTTAAGAACCTCAGAGAACGGGTTTGTAAGCAGAAATTTTAATACTTGCTACTTTAATATCCGATCCTTTAGCCATTCGCTTGATATCCTCGCCTATTTCCGGAGTTGATTTTATAAACGACTCCAGTTCATCCCATTGGTATGTTTTACGTTCAGAAACTTTTACTTTTTCAAGTCCTGCTTTGAGCAATCCGGAAATATATTCCTTTTCACTGATCACTCCAGAAATACAGGCACTGTATAAGTTCTTATTTTCTCTCAACCATTCTGGAATGTTCTCACCCACCATATCTGAAACTACCATGCGGCCTCCTGGTTTTAGTACACGACTAATCTCGGAAAACACCTTCTCTTTCTCCGGAGAAAGATTAATAACACAGTTAGAGATTACCCAGTCAACCGAAGATGATTTAACCGGAAGATCTTCGATTAATCCTTTACGCACCTCAACATTCTTGACTCCTGCAGCTTTGATATTCTCCTCCGCTTTGCTAATCATCTCTTCGGTCATATCCACACCGATGACCTGCCCTGAGGGTCCCACCTTACGGGCAGCAATCAAAAGATCAAGCCCGGCACCCGGACCCAGATCAAGCACAATATCACCTTCCCTGACTTCACTGTAGGCTAATGGATTTCCACAACCAAAAGTTGTAATATTAGAATCAGTAAGAAGATTATTAAGTTCTTCTTCGCTGTAGCCGATATCTTTTGCTTTAGCACAACAATCTGTTTCTTCAAAACTACCACAACAACTTAGGTTTTTCCGGGATATTGCTTCGGAATAAGTTTTTTTTACTTCCTCTCTAATCTTTTTTACATCAATTTTCTTTTCTTTAGAATTCATGAAATATTCTCCTCTTGCTTAATTTTTCTGATTTTTTTCTTTTATATAATGACACAGTTGCGTAATTTTGCAAATATAATATTAAAAAAATTTCCCTCCCTTTATATTTTTATTATTCATTTTCTCTTTCTTTAGGTGGACAACATGATTCAATAGCACTGGCAAAACCCCGAAAGATCGAAGATAAAAATTCGTATCGTACCGAATAATAAACCTCTTTGCCCTGCTTCTCTGCAAGTAGAATCCCTTCATTGCGAAGTATAGCAAGGTGACGGGATACTACAGAAAAATCAATTGGAAAGCTTTTAGCAATCTCGCTGACTATTTGAGGCTTCTTAGCCTCTACCAAATGGGCAAGAATACGAAGTCTTGTAGAATCGCTAACTGCTTTTAAAAAGCGGGAATCAGGGATGCCAGGAATACCACAGCATCCCCTATCTTCACCTTTTTGTGCTTTTTTCAAATGTTTGTTTATTTGTGTCATCATGCAACTATTATAGTCTATAAAAAAACGTTTGTCAACTTTTTGAAAAATTTTTTATAAAAAAGATAAAGGTTTTCTATTTTATATTACTGTCAGTAGAGGCACCTCTGGCAGATAAAAAATTACACAAAGAATTATTTTCCTTATAATAGCTAAATGAACGTTGTGTTAAATACCCTATGTCGAAAGGTTGAGTTTCATTTTGTAAGCTTTATCTTGTTTACTCTCTAAAGAATGAAGTACCAGGAATAGAATAAAACTAACAAACAGAGGAATGGTAGCTAAGCGATAAGCCCAAACTAAATTGCTTTTATCTGCAATCCACCCATAGAGAGTGGGGGCAATTGTGGCAGAAAACCCCTCAATAAAAAGACTTATCCCAAAAATTTTACTCTGATGGATAATTGGACAAATAAAAGTTAGCCAGGTACTTTGAGAGGGAAAAAATATTCCTTCTACAATACCTAATGTTCCAATAAGTAATACAATAGATAAGGGTTGGGCAATGAAAGTGATACCAAGAACCAAGAAAGTAGTGATAATGGTGGCTGACAATACCAGGATAAGTGGATGGCTTTTATCTATAATTCTACTGGAAATGAGGCTGCCTACTAACATACCGATAAAAATTATACTGACAATCCAGGCAGAAACCTCGGGTTTTAAACCGAGATAATCTGTAGCGTAAAGAGGAAGAAAGGAAAGAATAGCCCATAATCCCAGGCTTCGAATACCCATGCTAATGAAAAATAAATAGATATAACCTTGCCTGATTTTCTTCTCTGCTTCTGTTTTAAGATTTTTTTTATCCTTTTTTGATTTCAGATATGCGTAGCCCAAAAAATAACCGGGCAAAGAGAGCAGCAAGCAGGTTATTTTCCATCCCCATATTTGAACCAAAAAGCCAAACAATAGACTTGCAACGATTATTCCTGCTGTTCCCGCGGCAGAAAATAGACTTAAATAACGCCCTCTCTGGTTTGCTTTAGAATTTTCTCTCACCATGGCAGTTGCTAAAGGGTGGAAAGTTGAAACACCGATAGCCAATAAAAACAAAAAAGCAACAATAGTGTGGATATTATTTATCCAGAACAAACCTCCCAAAAAAATAGAAGAGCAGACAAAGCCACCAGCAATAATCACTTTTTTCTCATATTTATCTCCAAAATATCCGAATACTAAGGAAAAGATAGACCTTAAAGCAACGTGAACAGTTAAGATTAGTCCTGATTGAACATAACTGAGGCTAAATTCTTCTCTAAAAAGAGGTAAGAGTAGAGGTATAATGAAAAAATACATATCATTATAGGAATGGCCTAATGCATTTAGTTTCAATTTTGATTTTATTTCTTTTCTATCTTTATCAGACATTTTCTTCTTTGACCTCTAATTAATACATTTAATTAATATAGTTCTTTTATTTTAAAATTACAAGTAAACTTAATAAAAATAATAAATACTTCATTTAATAAATCGAGAATAGCCGTTTTCTGTCAGATTCTATTTTCTTATTTTTATTACCTGACCTTGATTGGCTTTCAGCAATTCTTGAGGGGAAATTTTAATGAGGGATTTTTCCGAACCTCCTCCGGAATAAACTACTTCTTTTTCCATAACTTTCGGATCAACCAAAAAAATAGCTGAATATCCAAAGGAAGGGACGCCGCCACAGATAAAACCGGTTTTCTGCAAAATTTCTGGCGGGTTAGCTGTTCGGGGTCGTTCAATTCCCAACTGTCTGCTTATTTTAGAGGTACTGGCTCTATTTTCTCCTTTAACAATAGCCACAATTAGATTTCCTTCGTTATCAATCAGGCAGATATTTTTCACGAAATCTTCTGCTGAAGCTTTGACCGCCTGAACCGCTTCCTCTACCGAATGACAGGAAGTCTCAAAAGAAAGATGTTCTGCTTTGATGTTGTTATCTTTAATATACTTCTTAATTTTTTCTTCGTAAGGATTCATTGACGCCTCCTTATAATGACTCTTTCCCGGTCATTTCTTCAATTTTTACTTTAATAATGATTACTTTTTCCAGAACGTCCTCCGGGAAATGAAATACAGATGGAGAATTATGGTAATAATAGTGGTGCATTATAATATCTAAGGCTCTTTTCTTTTCTGCAGTATCTTCTAAAATAACTGCTGTTCCAAAAATCAAAACACTCTTATACTTCATGCTGGTTTCGCATGCCTCTTGAGATTGTACCAGTTTTACATCAACATCAAATTCTATACAAACTTTATCATTATTCCGAAGAATATCCAGCTTCCGTCCTTCCCTGGCTGAATGCAGGTAAATATTTTTATCCCGATAACCAAAATTCATAGGTATCACATAAGGCTCATTTTGCCAGCACATTCCTATCCGGCAAATAATTGCTTTTTCGATAATAGATACCATCACTTTTTTATCAACTATTTCTTTATCTTTTCTTCTCATAACACCTGTATTCCTTTTATCTAAAAATATTATTACTTGAATAAAAAGTAAAAATTACTTTCCTGCCAGAGAACTATCCCTTTTCATTGTATTTGAAGTCCGCTTAATGAGTGAATTTTAGTAAGGTTCTAAATCTAAAACATTCCAGTTTTCATCAACCCATAATCCTATGATAGTGCATATTTCTTTTTAAGAACTACACATAAAACCATGCCTATCCCAGCCATTATCCCTGCAGAAAGAAATGCCGGGGTATAGCTTCCTGTGATATCAAATATCCATGAACCGACTGCAGGTGCAAGGCCACCGATTCCAAAAGCAGTAATCACTATTCCATAATTAATTCCCAGGTGTTTAACGCCAAAACAGATAGAAGTCAATGTAGGAAAGAGGGCCAGAGTAACAGCATAGCCCCAACCTAGTAATGCTGATGCAATATATAATGTCGGTGAACTTACTGCAAAGATATGAAAGAAGAGAAATGTTATTGTCTGTATAATATAAGTGAGAATCATAACCCATACAATTCCGAATTTATCACCCAAAAATCCAGCTACAGGTCTACCAAACCCATTGAAGCCAGCAAAAATGGATATTGCCAACGCAGCTTTTGTAGGTGTTAGACCAAGGATTAAATTCCCATAGGACGGGATGAGCCCGATGCAAATCAATCCTCCTGCGCATACTAATGCCATTGCTAACCACATAATCATAAATATAGGGTTCCTAAGCATCTCTTTTGGCGTAGATTCTTGTCTTACCATTGTTGTCTTCCCTACTTCGTTACCAGTTTCCCACTCTGAGGGTGTCCATCCCGCAGGGGGATTCCTTATCAGCCAGGCAGCAAAAAGACATATTACTGAAGTTATAATGGCAATAATAAAAAAGGTTCCTTCTATTCCATAAATAGGGATTAAATACTCTGCTTTGAGAGGTGCGAAGACCAAGGCAGCCAATCCAAACCCCATCACACCAAATGAAATAGCAAGCCCTGGTTTATCTGGAAACCACTTTCTCGCAGGTGGGGCAACACAAGCATAAGTCAGCCCACAGGCTATTCCGCCTATAAGACTATAGGTTACAACCAACCACCAAGGATAAGGGAAGCGATCAACCAATGCAGCCAAGCCGTAGGATACAAAAAACAGCACTGCACCAACCGCGGAAACTCTTCTTGGCCCAATCTTATCCTGCAGCCTTCCTGCAGGAATCATAAATAAAGCAAATATCAACACAAAAACAGTAAATGGTAAAGTAGCCTCCGCTTTCGTCCAGCCAAACCTTTCCTCCATAGGGATAATAAAAACACCCCATGCATAGGAAAACCCTCCCATTAGGGCAAGTAAGAACCCAGCAAAAGGGATGCTCCACCTTGTTATAATATACTCCCTAACTTTCCTCTCCCCGTGTAATTCTGAATCCAATCGGTTCACTTTATCCATATCTTACCTCCTAAAATTATATTATCTAACTTATTGTATCTGTATAAAGTACGAATATATTTCCAAAAAAAACCTGCCAAAGGACAACCGTCCCCTGTCAGGTTTTTGTACTACATACTATTAACTGCTTTTTCTATTCTCTTTAAACCTTCCTCAAGAAAAGAACGGGGGCAGGCAATATTGATTCTCATAAAGCCCTTTCCTTCAGTGCCAAACCAATATCCATCATCAAGGGCTACCCTGGCTTTTTTAATCATAAAATTATTTAAATCCCTGGTATTTAATCCTAATTGCCGGCAATCCAGCCAGATCAAATAAGTTCCTTCCGGTTTTATAACTTTTATTTTTGGAATTCTTTCTCTAAAATATTTCATCAAAAATTCTAAATTTTCATTTAGGTAAGGCAATAATTGTTCAAGCCATTCTTCTCCGTATCTATAGGCAGCTTCTAAAGCCACCAACCCAAAAACATTATTCTCATCAAGAGCTAAACTATCCAAGATATTTTTATAGATTTTATAATATTTTTTATTAGGAATAATGATAGTAGAAGTCTGAAGTCCTGCTAAATTAAAAGTTTTGCTCGGTGCAGTGCAGGTAATTGAATTATGAGCAAATGCCGGTGAAATTGTAGCAAAAGGTATATGTTTGTGCCCTTCAAATAAAATATCAGCATGGATTTCATCAGAAACAACGATAATATTATGTTTTAAACAAATTTCTCCCAGTATAATAAGCTCCTCTTTCTGCCATACCCTCCCCACCGGATTATGCGGACTGCATAATATTAATAATCTTACTCTGGGGTCATCAACCTTTTTTTCTAAATCCTCCCAATCCATAAAATATTTTTTATTGCTAAGTTTTAAGGGATTATTCACTACATGACAGCCATTATTTTCTATAACCTTGAAAAAAGGATAATAAACCGGCGGTTGAACGACAACCTTATCACCGGCTTGAGTAAATGCTCTGATAATAAAACTTAAGGCAGGAACGACTCCCGGACTAAAAGCCAGCCAATTTTTTTTTAATTTCCAATGATGTCTTCTCTCCATCCAGTCAATTATTGCCTGGTAATAGGAATCCGGCCTCGAGGTATAGCCATAAATACCGTGTTCGGCGGCTTTTTTTATAGCTTCAATTACCGGTTTCGGTGACCTAAACTCCATATCGGCAACCCACATAGGGAGTGCATCTTTGGCTCCAAAAGTAGTTTCTAATTCATCCCACTTTACGGAATGATAATTAGTGCGGTCAATAACCTCATCAAAGTTATACTTCATCTCATTTTTCCTCAAGTAATAGATTTTTTAAATGTTCGCAGCTATTGGCGAATTTCATTTTCAATTGCCTTTTCAACCTTTCTTTTTGTTTCTTCCCATAATTTTCTTGCTCTCTGTTTTGTTTCATGTGATTGCTTAATGAGTGATGAGATTTCTTCTTGAACTTTTCTATTAAGGATTGGAACTTGTAAATTTTTAATCTGTTCGGGTCTCCAGTGGGCAATTGCCGACCCTCCACCTTCTCTTCCAATCTGCAGATTCCCGATAATTGAATTAATACAAAGGGCTAAATATTCTTTATTAATTTTATTTTCATTAATCTTTAACATCAAAATACTACCAGCGGCAATCCCTTCTACCGGTTCCTTTACCACATAAGCTATTCCTGGCATTATATTTTTAGCTAAAAGAAAATCTCCGACCTCAGGTTCATAAAGGGCTTTGAGTTTTTGGAAGTCGAGTATAAATTCCTTAAGTTTTACTATTTTAGAATGCTCTTTTAAACATCCCATAAAACTATCATAAGTGGTCTGAAAATACTCGGCATCTATACGGTGAACTCCAAACACTTTAGAAAGATTAGCCGTGTAAGAAAGTTCATATTTTTCTTGGAAACCTTTTAGTCCCAGTTTTTCTAAAAGAAGTTTTTCAGCCTGGGAGTAAAGGGATTTTGTTTTTTCGATTAAATCAAAAGAGTTTTGAGCAAGCGTCTCTATCTCCTGCTGAAAATCTGCATCAAGTAGAGGAATTAACAGTTCTTCTAATTCCCTACAGTTTAAGTAAAACTGCTCGGTTTGCCTGCTTAACATCCAAAGCTGTTGCTTGCCATATTTGGAGTTTAAAAATATAGTCAGATAGAAGGGATTGAGCAAATTCTCATCCGTTTTTATAACCGCAATATTTTGGTTGGTTACTGATTGTGGATAGTAATCCAAGAAAATCGCCGCTCTGCCAATGATGTCATAGTGTGTTCCACTAATGGTTAGCACAATATTCTTGAATTTTAAGTAATCACTCTCCGATAAACTTCGAGCAGGTAAAAAATCTGAATTTTCAAAATCAATTTTTCCCTCTCTCAAATTATCTGTCTTTAAAAAATGAATTCTTATATCATCCTGGTAAATATCTCGATCTCTCGGGGTATATCCTATCCTAACCGGTTCTACTACAAGATATCTTAATTTTTTGATAATAGTTATTTTCTTAAGATCCTTCTCTAATTTAAGAAAGCTTGCGCGGTAACGTCCTGCATCAAACCTTTTAACGTCTTCAATTTCTGATAATTTTACAATGCTTATCCTGGCCATATTTTCAAGCCTCCCAGAAATTAAAATTCTGCTCTTTGGCAAATTTAACAAAAGCCTCGGCTATTTCATCCAAATCATGGTCAATTATGCTGTGTCCATATTTATCCAGGAGAGATCCTCCCTTAAATCCTCTTTTATATCTATCTTCTCCTTTATTATTTTTAAGCGATTTTTGGTTCACCGCAAAGAAAATAGGATAATCAATCTCTTTTATCACTTTACCATCTAACCAAAATTTCTTAAATTGTTCGGTTGTCTCTTCATCATTTAAGACTAAATAGATTTGCCCGCCCAAAGTTCTTTGAGAAATTTCTCTATTAAACTCTTTAATTTCACCGATCAAGGCGCTAATTTCTTTTCTTGTTTCTTCTATCTTTTCATCATTTAAGATATTGCCCTTTAATTTTTTATGTTTCTCCCTTAAAAGAACTTGCATTTCTTGTAATTTCCCAATTAAAGCTTTGAGTGATTTCTTTCTTTTGATTTTTTCGGTCTCTTCAACGTCCGAACCTTCAATGCTTTCTCCTGATTTTATCTTTGTTTTAAAATAGGTATTAATAAAAGACTTTAGTTCTTCAGACAGCTCTCCCTCGCACAATAATTTATCCCAACTTATATTTTGGTAATATTTTTTTACTTCTTCTACCAGGTCGACACATTCAGTTAAAGCTTTGAGCGATTTCTTCCTCTTAGTTTCTTCGATTTTTTCAAGTTCTTCGTTCTTTTCAACTTCCGAACCTTCAATTTTTTCTTCTAATTTTTTTCTTGTTTCTTCTTCTAATTCTTCTCTTTCCTCGAAATATGTCTCAACGAAAGATCTTAATTCTTCGTTTAGTTCTTCCTCGGACAATAATTTATCCCAACCCACATCCTGGTATTCTTTCTTTAATCGTTCTACAAACTCGAACCACTCTCTTTCACATTTTACTTTAATCCCCTGGATTTTCTTTTTTTCCTCATTGGTATATTTTTGCAAAAATAAGATACTTGTTTTTATTCCGGTATGAGGTTTAAAGGTGTTTCTATGTAAACCCACTACTGCCAAAATTCTCGCTTCATCTATAATGAATCTACGGATATATTCTGCGTTTGCACTATTTAACAAGACCTGGGGTAAAACAATTGCCATTCTACCACCAGGTCTTATAAACTGTAATGAACGATCTAAGAAAAGGATGTGTCGATCTATCTGCTTTACTAATCTACTATTTTTCACTGCCAATTGATAAAGCCTTAAAACATCTCTTTCCTTCACTTTGCCAGTAAAAAGCGGATTGGTCATGAGAAGATCAAAATCAAAATACAAAAACCTGTTTTGATTATCTCTATCTTTCTCCGGGTTTTCAGGAAATCTCAGAAGCCTCGGCCTTAAAGCTGCTTTTATTTCATCGTTCCATAGCAAAGGATTTAATGAATTACTATGTGCATCTCCGCCAAATATATGGGATTTGCCATTTCCGACTATGAGGTAAATGGCTTTGGCAATTTTTATAGCCTCTTTGGCAAAATCTATTCCGTATATATTATTTTGTGTAAAATTCTTCGCCGCCATAGGAAGCCCCTTACCGGTAACTACACCACCAGCAACCCACTTAACAGAATGTAGTAGAAAACCTGCTGAACCACAGTCCGGATCAATGACAAATTCGTCAGCTTTAGGGTTTAATATTTTTACCACCATATCCTGAATAGGTCTGGGTGTAAAGAATTGTCCTTCTTTCTTTTTAGACTCCTCGGGAATTAGATATTGAAAAGCTTCATCAATTACTCGTAAATTTGAATTAAATAATTTTATTTTTTCTAAAAATGATACGCAAACTTTTAAATGTGGATCCATGAGTTCTATTTTATCCGTAGAATCGAATACTCCTGCCCAGCTTCTTTTAGCTCCTTCCAAGAGAATAGTAATAGCTCTTTTTACTTGTTCCGGACTTCTATCTCCAGCAAAAAATTCTAATTGGTAATCAGGATTATTTATTCCATTCCACTCATCATAAAGCTTAGCATAAATCAATTTAAAAATTTCATCAAAAACCTTAACCCCGGCATCTCTTAAAACCATTTCTTCAAGATCCAATAAAATTTTTTTAAGTGTATTTTTACCTTGCTTTAGTTCATTGTGTTCCTCTAACCATTTGAAAATCCATCTTTCAGTTAGTATATCTCTAATCGTTTCTGTTATTTTGGGGATTCGAGGGATTTCTACAAACAAATTGGGCTCCTCTCTATGGAGTCTTATTATCTCATCCCCATTTGACCAAATACCAATAGAAGCTACTTCCGTATTACAGTATTTTTTAAGCTGTTTTAACCCGGCAGTTCGATAAGGTCTTTTTATTTCAAATAAGATATAATAATGTTTCAAATCTTCCTCGAAAACCACAATATCTACGGCTTGAGACTCTATTTGAGAAGCAAAATTGATGGTTTTCTTAAGACTAATTCGTTCTTTCGGATAATTATATTCATTAACTAATCGGTAAATCCAGAGTTGTCTAACTATTTCTTCCGGCTTAGCTATTTTATTTCTATTTTTAATTTGACATTTTATAAAATATTTTCCTTCTTGCTCGATTATTAATCTTTCAATGGCATTAATCTCATCCGAATTAAAAAGAGATAAACCATGTTTAACACCTGGTACAGAAAATATTTTTTGGAGATTTAATCTATCCGGCATATTTTACCTCTTCTCCATCATAAATGTAAGTTATATCAAATCTTTACCTATCTTCGTTTAACGGCAAAATCATTGAAAAACTTCACTATTATATTACTTCTTCTGAGGCAAGAAGCTCATATATGGAAATTTTCCAATTACCATCAACTTTAATTAAAGTTATTTTTACTCTATCTATAGATTCATAAATTGTTTCATCTAATAAATCTTGGAATTTTGCATGTTCATCGCATTCTACTATCGCATTACTTGTATCTAAAATAGTTATCTCTTCATTGGAAAAATCATCTATCAAGCAATTATAGTAAGTCAGATCTTCTTCGAGCCCCATACGAAGTTCTTCTAAGGAAATAACATACACATCTTCACTAACAAGATGATTCACTTGTGAATATGGATCAGTATAATGTATAACTATCTGATCAACATTTCCTTCTACATTTGCCTCCCCTAACTTGTTCAACATCTGCATAATTTCTATCTTTATAAGAGGTGTAAAAAGCGATGTACAGCCATTTGTCAAAATGACAAAAATTAAAGTTACCAAAATAAGTGAAATAGATAATAAAACTGATTTTTTCATTATAATTACTCCTTAATTTTTTTAATATAAATTAACATTGTCAAGAGAACCTTGACATTTTGATTCATAATAATGTCCTCCTTTTCATTATGTATTTTTCGTATTATACCAACTAATTTATTTTCATTAAATCTTCATACCGAGGGAAACCAGGTACATATCTCTTTATAAAAACCTGCCCAAGAACTGTTCCTTGCCTTATTTAATTCTTAATGAATTTAAAATAACAGTGATGGAACTTACAGCCATAGCTGCTTCAGCTATTGCCGGATGTAAAAATCCGGCCATGGCCAAAGGAATCATCATGCTATTGTAAAAAAATGCCCAGAAAAGATTTTGTTTTATAACCCGAAAAGTCTTTTGTGATATTTCAATGCTATCCACAATTCGGGACAATCCTCCTTTTACTATTACCATGTCTGCATTATCAACAGCCAGATCAGCGCCTTCCCCGATAGCTACGCCAATATCTGCTCCCTTCAGGGAAGCTGCATCATTAATCCCATCTCCAACCATTAATATTTTAGAACCTTTCTGCTGATATTCTCGAATAATATTTAATTTATCTTGAGGCTTAACTCCCGCATAAACTTTTTCTATCCCCACCCGGAGAGCTATAGCCTGGGCAGTTTCACGGTTATCTCCGGTAAGCATAATGGGTATGATACCTATATTTTTTAGCTTTGATACAGCAAGTTTTGAATCTTCACGAATGGGATCTTCGATGATTATTGAACCAATATTCTCGCCATTTTTTATCACCTCAACCACAATCTTCCCTTCTTTAAGTTGGCTTAAATATTTTTCAGGAAACTCAGGTTTTCCAATAAAATATTCGTCCCCTTTTACCACTGCCCTAATCCCTTCACCGCTTATTTCTTCAATTTTTTCTGGTTTTACATCTGATTTTTGAAAAGAAGATATAGCCCTGGCTAAAGGATGATTGGAATTACTTTCAATTCCCGCAACAATTTTCATTTCTTCTTTAGAAAGAGAATGATTAATGATATGAGGATTACCCTGGGTGATAGTACCGGTTTTATCCATCATGACTATTTTAATATCTTTAGAAGTTTGAATTGCTTCAGCATTTCTAATAATCAATCCCTTTTTAGCTGCCAGACCGGTTCCGGAAACCAAAGCCATGGGGATGGCCAATCCCAAAGCGCAGGGACAGGCAATAACGATAGTAGAAATAAAAGCAAATACTGCAAAAGAAAGTGCATTATCGGTATTTAATATCCAGGGAAAAAATTTCCTAATATAAATAAGAAAACCTTGAAATTCATTGAATCCCAAATACCAGCTTATCCCGCTTACCAGTGCCAAAATAATAATTGTGGGCACAAACCAAAGGGTAATCCTATCGGCTAAAGCCTGAATAGGGATCTTGGTTCCCTGGGCTTCTTTGATTAAATCGATCATCTGGGAGAGAAAAGATTCTTCCCCCACTTTATCAACCCTTATTTTTAAAGTACCGGTAAGATTCAAAGACCCGCCGGTTACCTGGCTTTCTTTCTTTTTGCTTACCGGCAGAGATTCACCGCTAATCATGGATTCATCTACTGAAGAAAGGCCATCTTCAACTTTTCCGTCTATGGGAATCCTCTCTCCGGGTTTAACCAGGACCAAAAATCCAACTTTGACTGCTTCTATGGGAACGGTATCTTCTCCGTCGGAAAATATGACTGTAGCTTCCTTTGCCTGAAGCTTTATCAGTGCCTTTATTTCTTTTGCTGCTTTGTCCCGAAGATGCGATTCGATAAATCGACCGGTAAGGTGGATAGTAATAATCATGGTACCTATAGTTCCGAAAGATATGATGGAAAGCCCTAATGAATTTAATAGGGCAGTTATCCAACAGGCAAGTGAACCAATAAAAATAAGGGTATCCATATTGGTGTGAAAATGCATAAGCGCTATCCATGCACCCTTGATAGTCTCTCTACCACTATAAAAAATTACTATCCCCCCAAAGAGCAATTCTATCAACATAAAATAAGGTACAGTATAACCAATCATATGAAAGATCATTAACAAAGATAGAGGGAAAGTAATGATCCAGGAAAAGATAAGATTCTTTCGAGCAAGGTTATATCTTTTCTTTTCTAAATCTTCTGCTGGTTCGGTAGAAATACCATAGCCAACTTCTTCTACTGCTTTCCTTATCCTCTCTAAAGATATTTCTTTTTCACTTATCAAAAAAGCACTTTCGGTAGCCAGATTGACCGAAGCAAATTCTACACCTTTAATTTTTTTTAAAGAATTTTCTACTCTGTTCGCACAGGAAATGCAAGTCATTCCGGTAACTGAAAAACTTTTTTTGTTTTTACCCACCATCATTGCTCCTTTCAAGAAAATTTGAACCAATGACTATTAATGTTTTGATACGATTAGACTGAATTATTTTATCTGATGTTTACCTCCCAGCCATATCAGATAAAGGGCATAAATTGCACTGAAAATTGCTGCGGGAATGGAGGTGGTTTCATCAAATAGGGTCAAGGCAAGAGCTGCTGCAAATCCGGAATTTTTAATCGTCCCTAAAAGTATCATTGAAGTCCGATCTTTTTGGTTTACTCCTATTTTTTTCAAAAGTAGATTTAAGAGGGGAAATCCTAAAAAAGCGGAGATCAAAGCAATCAGTGAGATTTTAATTAAAATATCCGGCTGGGACAAGAAGGATTTTTGATTTAATCCGATCGCGGTAAAGATAACCACAAAGAAACCCCAATTAACGATTGTCCCTTTCCAGGCAAGAATAGATTTATAAAAATCTTTAAAAAGCAGGAGACGGGAAAAGAGAACCGGAAAAATAATCAATTGAACTAAAGCGAAAAACAACCTGGAAATCGGAAATCCTTCTGCACCGGTTAATAAAAAGATTAAGCCCGGCATAATCAAAAAAGCTGATAAATAGGTACCAAAAAGAGCCAATAGAGATAAAATTAAATTACCTCCCAATAGAGAAGTAAAAGGTATCACCGCTATACCCGGAGGTGCCGAGGCAAGCAGAATCATTCCTACTCTTATCGCCTCTGACCTAATAAACCAGCGGCTGGATATTAAAAGTAAGGAACCTAACAATAGGTAATTAAAAAGTATCCCGATAGCCAGAGGTTTAACCAAACCCTGCCATTTTAACATTTGCCGGGTCGGAATTTGGACAATGGAGACAGTCATTACCAATGCCAGGGCGGGAATAGTCCATGATTTAGTCCATTGAGCCAGTTGAGGGCAGACAAAACCCAGAACAAAAGCCAGTGGTAAAATAAAATTTCGATGACCGAGAAATTTAAACATCTTGATTTCCTAAAATATGATTTTTATTACCCTATAATTTATATCTTAATATTCATCCAAATGATTAAATTCTGCATTTTCAACCCATGTTTTGGGTCTGGAAATAAACTCAACTAAATTTTCCAGTAGAAACATATGCTTTTTTTCTTGTTCTGCTAACTTTAAAAATATTTTCCTTTGTGATTCGATTTCAGCTTTATTACTCATATTCATATAAAACTTGTAACTCTTTTCTTCCATTTCCTGGGCTTTGTGGTAGAAATCTACCTGTGTCAAGTCAAAGTCGAATACTAGATTTTTTCCTTTAATTTTAACAAAGATATTCTTGGCATCCTCTAATATATCTGTTTCTGCTAATTCTGCACTTACATCGGTTTTCATCATTTGTTCAATAATATTATAATGTTTAACTTCGTCATTTGCTAACATTTTTAATATATTCTGAAGCCCCACATCCTCTGTTTTATTAGCCAGTTCACGATAATAATTTTCACCGTCTTTTTCCATCTTCATAGCATATTTATAAACATTCATTTTCATTCCTCCTATTAAAACGACTCATATTTAAAAGTTACCAAATTATTGAGCTAATACGATCAACTTATATTTTGTAATAAGAATCTGGCTAATTATTCAAAAAGTTTCTTATATTGGCCATATCCTTCCTTTTCTAAATCTTCTTTGGGAATAAAGCGCAGTGCAGCTGAATTCATACAATAGCGAAGACCTGTGGGTGCAGGTCCATCATCAAATAGATGACCAAGATGAGAATCTGCATATTTGCTCCTTACTTCCGTTCTGCTCATAAATAAACTTTTATCTTCTTTTTCTAAAATGTTATCCGGCTCAAGTGGTTTCGTAAAACTTGGCCAACCCGTTCCCGAATCAAATTTGTCAAGAGAACTAAAAAGCGGTTCACCTGATACAATATCCACATAAATACCTTCTTTCTTATTATCCCAATATTCATTGTCAAAGGCCCTTTCTGTACCACATGACTGAGTTACGTTAAACTGTAAAGGCGTCAATCTATTTTTTAGTTCTTCATCCGAGGACTTTTCGAATTTACTATCATTGTTATTAGTTGTATCTTCCCAAATAGATTTAAGATATGCTTCGCGTCCCGAACCAGCGCGATATAATTGATAGTTTACGGGAGATTTCTGGTAGTAATCCTGATGATAATCCTCCGCCACATAAAAAATGGATGCCGGAATTATTTCTGTAGCAATATCTACCTGGAATTTGCCTGATGTTTGCAATTTATCTTTTGACTCTTCTGCTAACCGTTTTTGTTCATCACTATGATAAAAGATAGCAGTCTTATATTGTTCCCCTCTGTCTGCAAATTGACCTCTGATATCAGTGGGATTTATCTGCTTCCAGAAAACATCAAGTAACTCGGAATAAGTAATAATCGAAGGATCAAAGGTAATTTGAATAGCTTCAAGATGACCGGTCTTCCCGGTTGAAACTTCTTCGTAGGTTGGATTCTCTTTATGTCCACCGGTATAACCTGCTAATACTTCTATTACGCCATCTAATTCCTCAAAAGGAGATTCCATGCACCAAAAACACCCGCCGGCAAAGGTAGCTTTTTCCATTTTATTTTCCTCCTCATTTTGTATTATGGTTTTGTCTTGTCCATTTACCAAAACAACAAAGCAAATACAAACTACACTTATCATAAATATTTTAACTAAATTTATCACTTTTATTTTCATTTTAAAAATACTCCTATATTTACTCATCATGATAATTAATTTTTTTAATCATTTTTTTACCGGAGATTCATTGACCAATTCTTTTACTTTTTTCGGTCAAAAAGAGACGATCTAACATGCCGGCTTTCCCAATGCTTCGAAACCGGCAACGATATCCAGTAATTCTTCGGTAATCGCATTTTGCCGCTGGCGGTTAAATTGAGCGCTTAAATTATCCAAGCGTTCCTCGATGTTCTCTTCGGCTTTCTGCATAGCCGTCAGGCGGCTGGCGTTCTCGCTGGCCATCGACTCGATAAAAGCTCTATATAAGGAAATATAAAAAAATTGATGGACAAAGGAAAAGAATAACTGTTCCCAGGGAAGGGTATATAATGGTAAACTGCGGGAAGGCCATTTTCTTAAAGCTAATTCCTTTAACCATTCCTGATCTAAAGGGAATAAATGAAATTGAAAGGGCTCAAATATTACCCCTCTTTTCATTTTATTATAAAATAGATAAATATCATCTATTTTTTCCTGAAACCGCCATAACTCCACCAGTACCAGCAATTCCTGAATAGCGCTATTCAGGTCATACCTGGATTCAGGAAAATCAATCCTGACTGCCGGTTGGTAGCCAATTTCTTTTAACTGTTCTTCGACTCTCTCTCCGGTAACCGCTATTTTTAGCTTAGCATAATCGAAAGTTTTATCCGTTTCCCACTCCATAAAGGCATTAGCCACCATCACATTAAATTTACCGGCCATTCCTCTTTGCGAACCAAAGACAATGACTCCCATTCGTCTTTCATTTTTTAATATCGGCTTTTTTATTATTTCCGGTTTTTCCTTTAATAATGCCTGAAAACCCATCTCAATGGATTGATGATATTCGGTAATGGCCTCTACGGCTCGCGCATGATAGTGAATGTTCGCTGCCGCCAATGCCTTCATCGTTTTGACCACAGAATATAAATCCCGGGCGCTTTCAATTTTTCTCTGAATGGTTTCCAGCATCTGCATTTGGTTGGGCTTCCTCTCTCTTTAAAATGGATGTTTCCACAAAATCAAGAATCCTTTTTACTTCATCACTATCCAGTTTTTTATTATTCATCACTTTTTCTTCCAATTGGGGAAATTTGTCTTCCAAATTCTTTTTTATTTCTATTATTTTCTTTTTAATATCTTCAAGCGAAATCCGATCCCATAACCCCTGGTTTACCATAAGGAGGATTACAATTTGTTCCATCACCGAGTAAGGAGCATATTGATTCTGTTTTAAAACTTCTCTTATTCTTCTCCCTCTTTCCAGGATTTTTATGGTACTTTCATCTAACTGGGTGCCGAAGCGGGAAAAGATTTCCAGCTCCTGAAATTGAGAATAAGTTAAACGCAGGCTGCCCACCACCTCTTGATAGGAAGCTAACTGTGTTTTCCCTCCTACCCGGGATACTGACTTCCCCACATCTACGGCCGGCAGCAGTCCTCCCTGGAATAATTGAGGCGAAAGATAAATTTGACCATCGGTAATGGAAATAAGATTGGTAGGGATGTAAGCTGATAAATTTTGTGCCTGGGTTTCGATAATGGGCAAGGCAGTCAAAGAACCGCCGCCTTTTTCTTTCTTCAGATGAGTCGCTCTTTCTAAAAGGCGGGAATGAATATAAAAAATATCTCCGGGATAGGCTTCCCGGGCAGGCGGCCTTCTTAACAAAAGAGACAGCTCCCGGTAAGAGCGGGCATGGTGGGTTAGATCATCGTATATAACTAAAACATCTTTTCCTCTTTCCATAAAATATTCACCGATACTGGTAGCAGCATAAGGGGCAATATAATTCAAGGCGGGCGTATCTTCTCCTGATGCCACCATGACCAGGCTATATTCCATGGCTCCTGACTTTTTAAGCTGTGCAACAACTCTGGCTACGGAAGATAGCTTTTGACCGACAGCGCAATAAATACAAATAACCTCTTTATCTTTTTGATTAATCATGGTATCCACGGCAATCGCTGTTTTCCCGGTCTGTCGGTCTCCCAGGATAAGTTCCCGCTGTCCCCGGCCGATAGGTACCAGGGCATCGATGACTAAAATACCAGTCTGCAAAGGAACATTTACCGGTTCTCTATCCATAATAGGAGGAGATTCACGCTCAATGGGATATCTCTCTATTGTTCTTAAGGTTCCTAAATGGTCCAGGGGGCGGCACACCGGGTCGATGACTCTTCCCAACAATGATTCACCAACCGGGACATCCATGACCTGGTGGGTTCTTCTCACTTCATCTCCGGCCTTAATTCCTTTCGCTTCATCAAGCAGAACAATATCTACCTTACCCGGTTCCAGATTAAATATCATTCCCCGCTGACGGTCTTTAAAAATAACGATTTCCCCTGCCTTTACTTCCGGT
>MEYH01000095.1:26850-26992 GCA_001773955.1 Candidatus Sediminicultor quintus
TCATGCTGGAAAAAGTCGTTTTTAAATTTTCTTCTAAAGATAAAGTATTTATTTCTTTCGTTCCCTTACCCATCAATACCCCCATCTGACCATGAATGACATCCTGATCCATCCAAACCAGATTAGTTATCTTTTTTTTCAA
>MEYH01000095.1:27172-27314 GCA_001773955.1 Candidatus Sediminicultor quintus
ATATTTTCCTGATCCCGGATTCTTTTTCACGGGTCAGTTGAAAGCTGCTATCAACCCATATCTTCCGCTCATCCTTATGGATAAAGCGGATAAAATCATCTTTTTCCTCTTTGCTCAATTTTCCCAACTGGATCAAGAAATT
>MEYH01000096.1 GCA_001773955.1 Candidatus Sediminicultor quintus
TTTTCTAATTATTTTTTCCTTAAAATTAAATAAATGGAATCATTGTCCTCCATTTTTCCGTATTCATTGATTTACAGTATTTTGAAAGTCTTGCCAATCATTTTTATCAGTTCCTTCTTGGTATAATATACAAATTTTAGACCGAATTATTTCTCTTCCTTACTCCCTCTCCAAAACAAATGAAATGCCAGCTTTTTTCAAGACCACATTTTGTCTTTTTAATGATTCCTTTAATTCAGCTTTGCTAAGGTGATGGAACACTCAAATTTTCTATCAGTTTTAATTAAATATTTTCCGGCCACAAACCTCGTATCAAAATTCATCAAGTATTTCCATTTCTTTAAGTTCTTCATTTAAGAATTCTCTTGAAACTTTTCTTTCCGGCATGATACTTTTTCCTATTATTGAGAAAGCTTTCTTACTACAAATATCGTTCACTAAAATAATCTATATAATCTCTATGTGTATCCCGATAATTCTTTGCTAATTTAATAATCAAATCCTGATAACTCATGGCATAAAAATATACTTCGTCTGTTTTACTTATCTTTAATAAAAATAGGTTCTGTCCCTTGTATATTGACTTGTATATTACTAGTAACTTATTATTTATCAATAAAAGATGTGAATATGATACTGGATGAGTTTGTAGTTGGTTATGGCCGTTAGTATCTATTTATTCTAAAAATGAGTCATTGAAAGCGTATATATGTCGAATTGTACATTGTAGTAAACATAACTATTTTCCCACTACCTCACTTTATACTTTATTAATAGTCCCTCTTTTTTTAGTTATTTTTTGGCTTAAATCATCCAAAAAAGTATAAAAAATGGGAACAATAATCAAAGACAAAAAGGTGGATGAAGTTAAACCTCCGATGATGGTAATCGCCATCGGTGCCCGAAGCTCTGCGCCTTCTCCAGTGCCTAATGCCATTGGAACCAGAGCAAGAACTGTGGTTAACATGGTCATTAAAATAGGTCTTAAACGGGTTTTCCCTCCCAAAATAATGGCTTCATTCCTTTCTATTCCCTTTTGCCGAAGTATATTAATATAATCGATCAAAACGATACTGTTATTGACCACAATCCCTACCAGCATGATAATACCGATATAAGAAAGCACATTCAAGCTTTTATCTGCCAGTAATAATCCCAAAATAACTCCTATTAAGGAAAAAGGAACAGAAAACATGACAGCAAGCGGCATTAAAAGGGATTCAAACTGAGCAGCAATAATCATATAAACCAGGATAATGGATAAAACCAACGCCAGAGCAAGCTGCAAAAATGACTCTTGCATTTCTTTGTTTTGTCCAACAAATTCATAGCGATAATCCTCGGGCAATACTAATTTTTCCAATTTCTGCTGAGCATCCTGAATCACTTTACCTAAAAAACGGTCACTGATATTTCCGGAAACATTCACTATCCTCTGCTGATTTTCACGGTCAATCCCTTTGGGTCCGGAACCCACTGTTACTTCTGCAATTTCCTTTAAAGGAATCTGTAACCCAACGCTGGAGCTAATCAAAAGATTTTCTACTTCCTTTATGCTGTTCCTATCTTCCTCCTGCAATCTAATCCGAATATCAATTTGTTTTCCTTTTTCCTGATAAATACTGGCAACTCTGCCTAAAAGAGCATCATGAACGGTAGAAGCAATCTGAGCAGTATTTAAACCATAGAGATTTGCTTTTTCGCGGTCAATATTCACGTGTAATTCCGGACGTACATCTTCTACGCTGCTCTCCAGGTCATACACTCCTTCTACTTCTGCTATCGATATCAAGATACGATTGGCGATATTTTCCAATTCATCCAGCGAATCACCGGATATTTTTACTTCTAAACCCGACCCGGAGGTAAATGACATAGATTGTTCCGAAAATTTTATTTGGGCATCCGGGTAAGTACCGATTTTTTGTCTTAACTGGTTAATAATCTGCGCCATGCTTCTATCTCTCTTGTTCTGTTCCACCAGATTAACCATAATGGTGCCACTGTTACCACCTTCGGTACTAAATCCCATTCCACCGGATCCCTCTCCCGCGGTAGTTAAAATACTTTTTATTTCCGGTATTTCCAAGACATTTTTTTCCACTTCACTTACAACTTTTCTGGTAGTTTCCAGATTCGTCCCGGTAGGTAAAGTAATATTAATATTAAATTGCCCCTGGTCACTGGACGGAATGAACTCTGTTCCTACAAAGGGTATTAACATGATTGACCCGACAAAAATAATCACTGCCAGAATAAATACCATTCCCCGATGTCTTAAAGACCAGGTAAGCAATCTACTATATTCTTCTCTCACAAAAATAAAAATTCTTCCACCCTGACTCAGAGAATTTTGAACCAAATTTCCTTTAGAAACAGATGGTTTATTATCCTTTACTTTAAAGCGTAAAATTTTTGAAGAAAGCATGGGAACAAGAGTTAAAGCCACCAACAAAGAGGTTAAAAGAGAAAAAGTAATAGTATACCCCATAGGCTTAAATAATTCACTGGCAATTCCCTGAACATATAAAATAGGTAAAAATACAGCAATAGTAGTAAAGGTGGAAGCAGAAATTGCCGTGCCTACTTCGCTTGCACCCAGGCAAGCAGATTCTTTAATATCAGTTCCCAACTCTCTATACCTGAATATATTTTCCAAAACGACAATGGAATTATCCACCATCATGCCGATTCCCAGGGCTAAACCTCCCAGAGTCATCATATTCAAGGTTAAATTGGAAAAATAAAGCAGAGTAAAGGTGAAAATCAAAGAAATAGGTATGGCAAAACCAATAATTAATGTACTGCTTAAATTACCCAGGAAAAAGAATAGAACAAATACCGCTATAATCGCCCCGTATAAAGCCACCCATCCTACTTGCGATATAGTCTTTTTGATGAAATCGGAAGAATCGAAAACCGGGGTAATAGATATATCGCCAGGCAGCAATTTTTGAATAATCTCGAGTTCTTTAAATACCCTTTTGGCTACAGTAACCGTATTTTTGCCCGATTCTTTCTGTAAGCTCACCATGATACCGGGTTTTCCGTTTACATAAGTAATTGAATTTCTTTCCTTAAAGGTATCTTCAACTTTAGCAATATCACCTAAATAAATTTTGTTTCCCCGAATATTAGAGATTAATATTCGTTCGATATCTTGAATGCTTTTAAATCTCCCCAAGGTCCTGATAAGAAAATTAATGGTGCCTTCCTTTAATGTTCCTGCCGGTAAATTAACATTTTCTCCGGCCAAAGCAGCAGTCACCTGACTAAAACTTAACTGGTTGGAACGGAGTTTACCATTATCAATTGAAACCAGTATTTCTCTATCCAGGCCGCCGTTAATCGACACGCTGGCAACCTCTTCCATTCTTTCCAGACGGGGTTTGATTATATCTTCCGCATATTCCTGTAATTTTTGTAAATCTTTCTCCTCCGAACTCATCCCCAAAACCAGAATCGGCATTAGTGAGGGGTCAAATTTAATGACCATCGGATCACTGGCATCACCAGGAAGAAAGCCTTTGACCTGGTCAATCTTTTCCCGAATATTCAAAGCAGTGACATCCATATCTGTACCCCAGTTAAATTCCATCAAAACAACAGAACTTCCCTCCCGAGAATAAGAGGAAATTTTTTTCACACCCTGAATAGTACCTACCGCTTCTTCCAGGGGAATTGTAATCATATTTTCTATTTCCTGGGGAGCTACTCCCGAATAGGAAACGATAATGGCTGACATGGGAAAGGATAAGTCAGGCAATAAATCCAATCCTAAATTCTGATATGAAATAAAGCCTATCAGAATTAATCCGATAAAAAGCATTAAAATGGTAACCGGCCGGCTAACCGAAAAATTAGGTAAATTCAATTCTATTCCTCCTTGTCCAACACGTCTACTTTTAATCCGTCTTTCAACTCTTGATTACCAAGTACGACAATTTCTTCTTCTTCTGACAATCCATCCAATATTTCCACGCGTTCATCCTGAATAATGCCTAAAACGACTTCTTTTTGTCTGGCTATTCCTTCTTCAATCACATAAACATATATCCCCCCATCCTTTTTTCTGCTCAAGGCACTGGAAGGAATGATTAATGCATTCTGATTGGTTTTTACAAGAATATCTCCCCGGGCAAAAACGCCAACAGGAATATCCGTGTCCGGTTGAAGAATTTCAATTTTTACCTCCAGCGTCTTACTTATTTGATCGACTGCCACACCTTTGGAAACAACTTCTCCCCGGAATTTTTCTTCCGGAAAAGCATCAATTTCAAGATGCACCGTTTGGCCTTCTTTTATTTTAGAAATATCTTTCTCTGAAATTCCTACTTTAACAAATATCCTGCTTACATCTATGATGGACAATAAGGGCAGGGAAGGAGCAACCATCTCCCCGGAACTTACGGCAATGGAAGTCACTCTACCGCCAATAGGAGCAATAATTTTTGCATTACTCAATTGATATTTAGCCATATCCAAAGCTGCTTTGGCCTGTCTCACCTGAGCTTCCACTGATTTTATATCTTGTTCCCCTGCTCCTTCTATGACCAATCCATAGCTTTCCTGGGCTGACTGATACTGCACATCTGCCATCTTATATTGATTTTTCGCCTGTTCATATTGTTGTTCGGATATTGCCTTTTGGGAAAAAAGTTTTTCCATTCTCAGATAATTTTCCTCTACGCTATCCCGATTCATTTTGGCTTGAAGCAGGGCTGATTCCGCCTGCTTAATCTCTTGAGGACGTGCCCCGGATTTGATTTTATCAGAAGATGCCTGAATAGAATCCAGCGTTGCCTGAGCTTGCGCCACCTGAATTTTAATTTGTTCATCACCCAGGGCAATGAGTATATCTCCCTTATTAACCTCTTCCCCATCTTTTACTTTAACTTCTTTGACCTGCCCCATTATTTCAGAAGTTACTCTTACTGTTTCATTCGCTTCCACCACACCGGTAACCTTTAAAAAAGAATTAACTTCCCCTTTTTCCACCAGAGCAGTTCTTACCGGAATAATGATTTCTTCTTTTATTTGTGATTTCTGAACTTCTTCCTGCTGTCTTTCATTTAATCTATTGACAATTCGAAATGCCAATAAACCGATAATAACCATAAACAAAAAGATGAAAAAGAATGTTCTTTTCTTAATTTTCATAAAATATTTCCTCTCTCTTCTAACCAATATTCTTTTTTATATTAGAAAATATAAACAAGTATCAAGGGATTATTTTCATATATTTTTCAATTTTTAATTAAATGTTCCCGTTGCTTTAACCAGGCCAGCACGATTGATATTGTAATCATAAAGGGCATTTAAATAATTGGTCTCAGCTTCAATAAGGGTACTTTGGGCATCAATCACTTCTGTATTTGTGGCAATGCCTTCATTGTATTTTGCCTGGGCAATGCGAAAACTTTCCTGAGAATTTTTTATGCCTTCTTCAGCTATCTTAATTAATTTTTCCGCCTCTTTCATATTCAAATAAGCAGAACGCACTTCAAATTCAATGAATTGCCGCATTTGCTTTTCGCTTTGGTCAACCTGAGTAAGTTTTATCTCCGCCTGTTCGATCTTGGCTTTGTTAACGCCACCATCAAAGAGAGAATATTCTGCTACGATCATAGCTTGCCAGCCGGCGATTCCCGACTCAGCACTGAATATTACCTGGGGCTTTCTATTACTTTTGGCCACATCAACCATTTCTTCCATTATTCTTCTTTGCTGGGCAATATTCATAATTTCGGATCGATTCTCTCCAGCCTGGATTAAAGCATCTTCCAGATTAATCTCGCAGGGTTCGTAGGATAGATTATTCTCCAATACCAGTTCGGTATTTAAATCAATCCCCATAATAGAATTAATATTATACATCGTCAGTTCATAGCCATTTTCTGCCTTGATGAGATTATGCTCGAGATTGGATAACTGTGATTTAATTCGATTTAAATCTATCGGGGCAATCATTCCTTCTTTTAATAGTGCTTCCGATGATTCCAGGTGAGCTTGCATCTGTTTGACTGCCTGAGCACTTACTTTTTTTATACCTTCAGTTTGCAGGACCTGGTAATAAGCCTCAGTAACTTTATAAATAATTGCCTGTTTTTCTTTTTCCAGGTCATTCAAAGAAATTTGTTTATTGGCTTCTGCCTGATCAATGAGTGATTCTAATTTGCCTCCGCTATAAATAATCCTTCTTGCACTGATAGCGATAATCGGAACCCCTGGAGCAAGAGCAAAAAGATCGCTGTAATCTCCTGCCTCCATATCTTCCTCATCAAGGGTCTCGCTCATCTGAAGGTAGCCGCCTTGTAATTTCATATTCAATTTTTTTGCTCCCTCGGCTTCCTTAACCTGAGCCTGACTTACACCTACCGTCGATTCAGTTATTTTATAACCTATATTATTCTCCAAAGCAATTTGAATGCTCTCTTCCAAATTTAAATTCATTGGAGAGGAGACTGTAAAGATGACTATGTGATTCACCAATGAAAATATTAATCCTAAGAGAAGGCTGAAAATAACTCTCCCTAAAAAATGACTTTTTTTCAATCTCATTTTTATCACTCCTTATTTTCTTTATTTTTCAACTGTTTTTACACTTTTCATACTGGTAATATTTCTACCAAATAATTGCTCAGTCAATTTCTTAAACTTTTCCTGTCTTTCAATAAATGACTGGGTTTTTAACACCATAAAACCTTCCTGATGCGGACCGGAAAGGATAACCAATTGTTCTTCAGAGACAATTGACAGTTCTTTCCGTAATTTTGCCGGAATAATGATTTGTCCCTTTTTCCCTACGGTAACTGTAGTAAAATATAAATCGGAATTATCAAACATTTTTCATCTCCTTTTTTCTAAATTGTCTTACATGTTGGATATGTAGCATTTTTCCTACTTTTGGTAATAATATCAAGCTTCATATATATTGTCAATGATATCGGTTTATTTGTCATTTAAAAATCAAAAGTGCACTACCCAAAAGTGTCAAAAGGACGGTTCTTTTGTGCTTTCTGTGCATTACACCAAACGTTGAAACCCTCATAAACACTGGAAAGCCGCATCGTATTCTTTTCTGTTTCTCGGGGTAGTGGTTATAGTTAATCAGGGTAACTTTCTAAAGCAAATAGTTCATTTTCCCGAATAAATGACTCTATTAAATTTTTTAGCAAGGGATTTTTTAATTGACTTTGATAAGATTTCAGTGCTTTTTGCTTTAAATTTTTTGTTTCTTCCGATAACATCAATCTTTCCCATCCTCCATCAAAAGTAATTAAACGAATTGGCATTAGTGTGTATAAACCAGGAGCGTATTTTTTGGGATAAGGATACAGAGGGTGATGAACTAAGTATTTATAAGCAATTTTCTTATTTGGAGATTGTTCTAATATTTTCTCTACAATTTTGCTAATGGTAATATGATCTTTATGAGTATCACTAGGATGAGGGTAGAGGATAATATCTGGATTGTGAATATCTATTTGATTTTGGAAAACCTTTTCTAATTCGGTCTGACTTTGTTGGGCAAGCTTACCGTCTGGATAATTTAAGAAGATTAAATTATCGACCGGCACCCCCAAAATACTGGTAGCGGTTTTAAATTCCGAGTATCGTAAATCTCTTAAACCATGTTTATCACCATCAGTAACTAAAACAATTTTAACCTCAGCTCCTCTTTGTACTGATTCGATAATATAACCGCCGCAGGCAATGGTTTCATCATCAGGATGAGGTGAAAAAACCAACACTTTTTGGCTTCTTTCCGGCAGTTTTACATCATTTAAAAAATATATCGTCAACTGCGGCATAACCGGATTTGTTCTAATATACCAAAAAATTCCAGCACAAATAATTAAAACGATGATTAAAATAAAAGCCTGGATTTTACGGTTATTTTTGATTTTCCTTAATAACTTTTTCATAAGCCTTTGGCTCTTTTCAAAACTTCTCTAAATTTGATGATCTGAAATAATTTCGAGCGGTCTCTTTTTCATTTTCTCAATCAATTTTTCATCACTCGATGTTATAATAACATCTTTTGCCATTAAATTTGAAATTTTTTTTATTTTCTCAATCAGTTTTGTAGGTTTCACTTTTTGTCAAGCTCTAATCCTTCCGGAATCAATCCACTCTTTTATTATTTCTCTCCTCTTTTCTTCTTAGAAAATAGGGGCCTATTTTCTAATTTCTTCTCTTTAAATATAGAGGAGATTAAGTTATAATTAAAATAATTAAAATTAGAAAATCTTTGATCAAAGGAGAATAAAAGATGATTAATGACTTTTTTCAACAAACCTACTTCCAAAATAGAGTTATCGATTATATAATTGTTATCGCAATTTTTATTCTACTCATCATATCTATTCAAATTACAAAAAACATCCTGCTAAAGTTACTCAAAACTTGGGTAAAAAAGACCACTACCAAAATAGATGATAAATTTGTTAAAGCCTTCGAAGAAAAAATAAAACCTTTTCTAAATTTAATTTATTTTGGTGCTTTTTATATTAGTATTAAACGACTAACTATGGATTTACAAATTGAGAGATTTTTTAATATTTTCGTTATTATTCTTCTAACTTTCTTCGGAATTCGATTTTTACTGTCTATCACCATCTACGGGTTTGAAACTTACTGGGTAAAAAAGGAAAAAGACCGGGCTAAAAAACAAGCATTAAAAGGTATTATTACTGTTATAAAAATTATCGTTTGGAGTATTGTCCTTATTATTTTCTTGGATAATTTAGGGATTAAAATCTCAGCCCTGGTTGCCGGCTTGGGAATTGGTGGTATTGCTATTGCTCTTGCAGCCCAAAGCATTTTGGGAGATTTATTTAGTTATTTTATTATCTTTTTTGACCGGCCTTTTGAAATCGGTGATTTTATTGTTGTTGGCGATTTTTTGGGAACCGTAGAAGATATTGGCATTAAAACAACCCGGCTGAGAAGTCTGGGCGGGGAAGAACTAATTTTTTCTAATCAGGATCTAACTAATTCCAGAGTAAGAAACTATAAACGGATGAATCGACGGCGAATTGTATTTAAATTTGGGGTTATCTATCAAACTACCTTAACACAATTAAAGAAAATACCCCGGATAGTTGAAGAAATTATTACTCAAATTCCGGAGGCAACCTTTGATCGAGCCCATTTTGCTTCTTATGCTGATTTTAGTTTAAACTTTGAAGTTGTGTATTATGCTAATAATAGTGACTATAAAAAATATATGGATATTCAACAACAAATTAATTTTCAACTCAAAGAAACTTTCGAAAAACAAAAAATTGAATTTGCCTATCCTACTCAAACCGTATTTCTTTCCAACGAAAATAAAAAATAAAGAAATTTTCTTTTTCTTCTCTTCCTACAACCATTTTTTCTTCCGGAAATAAATTAGCATTGTAATACTTACCACTGCCATTATAAATAAAACACCAAAATATCCCCAACGCCACTGAAGTTCTGGCATATATGCGAAGTTCATTCCATAAATGCCAGCAATAAAAGTTAAAGGGATAAATATAGTAGCTATTATGGTTAATAGTTTCATTACTTCATTCATTTTATTGCTAATACTTGAAAGGTAAATATCAAGCATCCCGGAAATCATATCTCGGAATGTTTCTATGGTGTCAATGACCTGAATGCTATGATCGTAAACATCCCTTAGATATATACCAGTAGATTCTTCAATAAGTGACGATTCTGTTCTTTCCAAACCGCTTATTACTTCTCTCAACGGCCAAACTGATTTACGTAAAAATATCATGTCTCTCTTTAAGTTGTGAATTCCTTGTAAGGTTTTCGGTGTTGGATTAGCTATTAATTTTTCCTCCATTTCCTCAATCTTTTCACCAGTTCCTTCCAAGATTAAAAAATAGCTATCAACTATGGCATCCATTAAGCTATATGCAAGATAATCAGCTCCTGATTTTCTCATTTTTCCCTTTCCCCTTCTAATTCGCTCTCTGATAGAATTGAAAACGTCACCTTCTTTCTCTTGAAAAGAAATAACAAAATTTAAACCAAGAATTAAGCTGACTTGTTCGATCTCTATTTCATTCTTTTTTTCATTATTATAAATCATTTTCAAGATAATAAAGATATAATCTCCAAAATCTTCTATTTTGGGACGTTGGTCAGTATTCATAATGTCTTCTAATAGAAGAGGGTGCAAACCAAAATATTCTCCTATTTTTTCCATGATTTCAGCGTCGTGAATACCATTTATGTTTAACCAGGTAACAACGGGCTTATCCTTAAAAGGGAAACATTCCTCAATTTTTTTTATTTCTCTCTCTTGATATTGTGCTTCATCATAATCAATAAGTGTAATTTCCACATTTTCGGTCTTTTTATCTCCTATGTGAATAAGAGCCCCGGGAGGAAGACCGGTCTTTTTCGATCTCTTCTTAACTAGTTTGGGCATTATGATTCACCTCGTAATTCAATATTTTTCTATTTTTATAATACTATTTTATTATAGATATTCCAAAAATCTTTCAGAATCCAGCTCAAATTTAACCATATATATTTAAAATACGTTATAAACTTATAAAATCCTTCTTTTTATTAAAAATATTAAAAATAAAAAAATCTTTACATAAAATGTTAAAGAGTTCAATATTTTTCTGGTTTTTTAGTTTGAGCGGGTTTATGTTATAATTTAATAAAATAAAGAATTTTGAAGAAAAACTATCATCTAATACTCTAATTTCATCTGCAATTATATTGTGATATTATTCATTCATTCATTTCATATTTAATCTATCATTTTTAAATCTTTTTAGTTGATGAGGTAAAATTAATTTGATTACTCTGTTTAAAAGAAGGTTTCTTTTATTTTTTTTAATAGTTATCGTGTGTATCCTAATTGTAGGATCAAGCTATCTTTTTATTTTAAATAGCCAACCATTAAGAGATTATCTAAAACCAATAATCGTTAGGCAATTAGAAAATAATCTGGGCAAAAGCGTGCATATCGAAGAAATTCAATCGGTCTCTTTCAATTCATTAGTATTTTCTAATCTAATTATTTTAGAAAATACTGCAGTTAGAGAAAATATTACTTTGTTAGAAGCAGAGAGGGTTACCATAAATTTCCGGCTTACATTACCCTTTCCACAATTCAAAAACTGGCAATTAGCTATCACACAACTTACCCTTCAAAAGGCTAACTTAAATCTTCAGCGAGATATACAAGGAGATTTTGATATGGTAAAAAATCTCAATCTTCAGCCGGAAATGATTAAAAATAATTTTACTTTTAATAAAATTTATTTTAAAGATAGTTCCCTACTCTTTCAAGATGATTTTGCCTATCAAAACGAAAGATTGTCCACTGAGGTTAAAAACCTAAATGGCTTTTTTAACTTAAATAACTTACCTGAAGTTGAATTTGAATTTAATGGTTTAATAGAAAAAGATAGCTCACCAATTGCCCTACAAGGATATTCATTTATTGATCAACCTCGCTATTCCCTAAATTTTCAGCTTAAAAATGCTGATATGATGCATTTTCAACATTATATAAATGGTCTCGAACTGTTAAATCTGGAAAAGGGTCGATTTGATTTACAACTAGTCTTAACCTCTGATCCAACGTTAGAGCCTGCTAAAATATCCTGGCAGGGTGAAGCATCATTTCAAGGGGTTGATTTAAGACCCGACTCTCTAAATAGAATATTCCTTGAAAATGCTCATGGTTTAATTCAATTCAAAGAATCAGAGATTCAAATCAATGCCTTTCAAGGATTCTTTCATAACCAACCTTTCAATCTCACGGGGATACTTTCCTTTAAAGAAATAGTTGATTTTAATCTTGATTTAAAAACAAATGACTTTCCTTTAACTGTTTTAAAGGAAGAGTTGGAAGGATATATTTCAGAAACCGGTCTTTTATTACAAGGGGATATCTCTCTGGCTCTCAATTTAAAAGGTAATCTTAATGACTTCCAGGCAAAAGGCAAACTCAACTCTTTACTGCTTAACATAGGCGGTTGGCAATTACAAAACTCAGACCTTCTATTCTCTTTTAAGGAAGAACAACTTACGATAGAATCCCTCGAGACCCAATGGGAAAATACTAAAATAATAATAGATGGAATAATTGATTGGGAAAAACCAACTCCGGTTTATAAATTTTTTGCAAAGGTCAAGGAACTTGATTTGGAAAATTCTGCCTTTAAGAAAATAACTTTTTTAGATTCATTTTCAGGCAGCTTATCTGGAAATTTCATCATAGAAGGAACTCTTCTTGCGAATTCACCTATAAACTTGACCGGTCAACTCACTGCACAAGAAGTGAAATTGTTGAAAAATAAATTGCAAGAACCCATTACTGCCCAATTGGAGATGAAAATTATCAATTCTTCTTCCTTCGAGTTAGATAAACTTGCCTTATCTTATCTTCATAATCGATTTAATCTATCTGGAAAATTAGATTCAAAGAATCAACTGGACTTTCGATTCAATAGTGATAATATTTCCTTGGAAGATTTCTCCTTTCTATTTTACCTTGATGAATTAAGAGGAATTGGTAATATTACTGGAAAAATTCAAGGGTCAGTTTCCCAACCTCAAATAGAAAGTAAGGCACAATTAAAGAGCGTTAATTGGGAAAATTTAGCTGTAGATAATTTTGAAGGAGAAATATCCTATCAATTTCCTTTCTTACAATTTAGAAATATTATTTTAGACAGTAATGGTATCAGTTTAACTGCCGCTGGACAGGTTGACCTTCAAAAAGATAGCCAAAAACAAGTTGATCTAAAACTTCAACTAAGCAGATTAGATATGAATTATTTAACCGAGTTATTTGCTTTTGAAGAGTCTTTATCTGGATGGGCTCATGGTTTTGCTAACCTTCAAGGTAATTGGCCAGATATTTCTCTGGATAGTCAATTAGATTTAGAGGAAATTTCTATAAAAAATTATTATCTGGGTAAAGGAAATTTCCATTTTAGATTAGCAACAGATGAGCCAAATAATTTTTCGGACTGGAGCATAAACAATTATCAACTAACCATCGAAGAATTGAGCTTTCAGCAGGCAGAAATGCAAATCAATGCGCAAGGAAAGGTTGATTTAAAAAAGGGATCTATAATCACCCTCAGTGAATTATTGCTCAAGCAGGAAAAAGGAGAACTTTCAGCCAAAGGATGGCTGGATCTTACTCAAAACTTATTAGATATAGAATTTCAAGCAAGCGAATTCGATTTAAACAGCCTGGCCCAATTTATCGGATTCAAAGAAGATATAAAAGGAAATCTTAATATTACCGGAGCATACCAGGGCTCATTTAAGCGCCCCAGTATATCTATTTCTGCTCAAATAAAAGACGGGATCTTCCGTAATTTTAAATTTGAGGATCTTCAAAGCAAGATTAACTGGAAAGAGGGCAATCTGGAAATACAAGAATTAATCATCTCTTACCAGAAGGATTTTCAAATTAAAGCCCAAGGCAAGATACCCTTTCCTTTTATGGTCTCTGATAAAAAAGAGACCCAGGATCAAGACTTTAATCAATTACCTTTGAACTTTAAAATCAGCTTGGAAAATACAGATTTAAGTTTCATACAAATATTTTGGGATAAAAACTTTAAACAAGCTCAAGGGATCACTAATTTTATTTTGAATTTATCCGGCACTGTCGGTGAGCCTATCTTTAATGGACATCTTACCCTCAATCAAGGAAGCTTGGAATTAACCTCTATCCCGCTTAAGTTAGATAAAATAGAAACTAAAGTTGAAATTGTTAATAATCTGGTAAAAATTCCCCAAATGACTTTTATGCTGGATAATAATTTAATTTATGTTTCTGGGGATTTTAAATTAGCTAATTTTAAACCTGATGATCTTAGAATTAAAATATGGAGTGAGGGTGGGAAATTAATTTATGGAGATATTTTAACTGCCCAAACAAATTTCCTAACTGAAATTAGTGGATCTATCGATGATCCTCAAATAAAAGGAGAATTTATTTTCTCTGAAGGAAAATTAAATTGGACACCAGGATATCAATTTATCCCTGAAAAAAATGACTCTTTAACGAGTTTAAAAGGCAGCGTAGATCTTTCCGTTAAAATTTTAAAAAATTTCCAGTTTAAAGCCCCTAATTTAGATTTACAATTAGATGGAGAAATAAAAATTCAAGGGGATTTACCTCAACCTGTTTTTGCCGGACAATTAACCGTAGGAAAAGGATATTTTTTATTTCTTGAACAAAAATTTCAATTTTCTGAAGGTAAATTATTGCTGAATGAATTTACCGGTCCTGATGTACTCCTGGATATTAAAGCTAATACTAAAGTAAACCAGGTTACTGTCTTTTTAAAAATTTCCGGAAATCTTTCTGCCCCTCAAATATCACTCTCTTCCTCACCTGCTTTATCTGAGGCAGAAATTATTTCTTTATTAACTTTAAATAAAAATATTAGCGGCTTATCAGAGGGAGAGATTGGAGAATTATTAAGGGGAGAAATTTTTAATTTAATTTTTCAAGGTTTAAGCATTAATTTTCTCAGAAGAGCTGAGAATCAGATTGCTAATTATCTAGGGCTGGATGTTTTCCGAATAGAAACTATATTTACAGAAAATAGCGAGACAACTCCCTTTTATGATTTAAATTTTAAAACATTCGGAGTAGAAGTAGGCAAAAGTATTACCGAAGACCTTTTTCTTACCTATTCTACTTCTCTCGATGGATTCAGCGAAAAGAGCTTTAGTATTGATTATCAATTTAAACCGGATCTATCCTTTACTGCCGAGATAAACACCTATGAACTAGAAAAGAGCGGTACTGAAATTAAAATTGGTTTACAATTTGAGTTTTAAAACCATTTTCTTTTTATAAAGACAAATATACCTATTACTGATAGAACAAATGAAATGCCTATGGTGATAAGAAAAGCCTGCGGGGAATTTTGAAACGGTAACCTTACATTCATACCATATATACTTGCTATTAATGTGGGAATCATCAAAATGATGGTAACTGCCGTTAGGAATTTCAATACCACATTTAAGTTATTGGATATTACTGATGCAAATGCATCCATCATTCCACTGAGGATATTACTATAAACATTAGACATTTCAATGGCCTGTTTATTTTCTATGAGCACATCCTCTAATAATTCTTTATCGTCAGGATCCAGCTTAACTATTTCCGTCTTTTGAAGTCTTTCCATCATAAGTTCATTCGACTTCAAAGAAGTGGTAAAGAAAACTAAACTTTTTTCAAGGTTCAACAGTTTCATTAGTTCCTCATTCTTCATTGCCCTCTCCAATTCATCCTCAATGGTATTTGTTCTCTTATTGATTTCTTTCAGATGCTTTAAATATAACAAAGCTGTTCTGAGGAATACCTGTAAAAGGAAACGACTTCTGCTTTCAGTAGAGAAGTTCTTTGCTTTGCCATTAACAAAATCAGAAATGACCTCAACATCCTTGGAACAGACCGTAATAATTAAATCTTCGACAAATATTATACCGATAGGTAAAGTTATATATGGAATATCTACATTTTTCTCATCAAAGTGAGAAATTCTTAATATAATCAGAACACACTTATCTTCCATCTCGATTCTTGCTCTTTCATCAACGTCCAAAGGGTCGGTCAAAAAGTTCAAAGGGATGTTTAGTTTCTCTAATAACTTTCCCAATTCTCCGTTGGTGGGGTTGGAGAAATTTACCCAGCAATTTTTCTCTATCTCTCTGATTTCTTTTAATCCATCTTTGGTAGTTTTGAATATCTTAATCATTTCAGCACCTCTCCTATATTTTCTTAAACCTGAGTGCGGTATGTCTCTACAAATTTTTATGAATAGTATAAACTTATTTTATTAATTCTGCAATCAATAATTATGGTTATTCCCAAAAAACCAAAAATAAGAAAATGTCTCACCCTCACCCTGCCCTTTCCTCTCAGGAGCGGGGGATAAAGATGGAAAGAAGGGCTTTGGGTTATTGACAAATCATTCCTCTGGGTTATAATAAAATCATAAGATAAGCTTGTTAATTTAGATCGGGATGCCGGTCGATAAAAAGTCTCCCGCAAGAGGGGACTTTTTATTTTGAAGAGATCAACCAGGGAATAAACTAACGTGAATATGAGATAATATATAAAGCCCTTGTTTGGGGATTTTTTATAAAGTAAGCTACTATTTTAGGAGAGTTGACCATGAGATTTAAAGTGTATCCTGAGGTATTTGAAAAATTACCGGATTTATGTTTTGGTGTCATAGTAGGAAATAAAATTAATAATCAGCAGAATATTCCGGAAATATATGATCTGATGAAAAATGAAATGAGCAGGGTAAAGAATAACCTTACCGGTGCAAACTTGAAGGAATATCCTGGGATTATGCCCTATCGAGAGGCATTTAATCAAATAAATCTTAATCCCAATAAATTTATGAGTTCAATTGAAGCAATGGTAAAAAGAGTCTCCAAGGGGAATGTTTTGCCTTCCATAAATCCGGTGGTAGATCTGGTAAATAGTATTTCTTTAAAGTACATACTACCCATGGGAGCCCATGATCTGGATGCCCTGGAAGGAGAAATTGCGGTAAGATTTTCCAGAGAGGGAGATACCTTTATCCCCCTGGGAGAAGAATTGGCGGAAGTTTTAAATAGTGGAGAATTGGTCTACGCTGATTCTAAAAGAATTAGAACCAGAAGATGGATTTGGAGACAATCAAATATTGGTAAGATTGATGAAAATTCAAGGAATATCTTTTTTCCTATCGATGGATTCCAGACCAACAAAGAAAGGGTGATTAAAGCAGCAGAAGAATTGGAAATATTGCTTAAAAAATATTTTAACTGTGGAACTAAAAAAGGCTTTATTGATATCAACCACCATGAAATAGAAATATGAAATGACCTCTTTGCAATAAATTCGATGAAGAATGTCAAGGGGACGGTTCTTCTGACACTTATTCTCGCAGTTCCATAATTCGCTCTAATTAGAATAACTATCTCTTTTTTGATAGACCGGAT
>MEYH01000097.1:0-112 GCA_001773955.1 Candidatus Sediminicultor quintus
TATCAACAATATTAATCTTTGTTTTCCGCCAATAAACAGATGCATTCTTGGAGAAAATAGTAATTCCTCTTTCCCTCTCTAAATCGTTAGAATCCATTACCCTCTCTCTTAC
>MEYH01000097.1:163-10476 GCA_001773955.1 Candidatus Sediminicultor quintus
GGTAGTCTTCCCATGGTCTACGTGGGCAATAATAGCAATATTTCTTAGATTTACATTTTTCATTATCTTCATCTTCATTTCCTTTATTCTAAATGGTGACAAGCGGGTAAATTTGTAGTATACCACAATTACAAATTATATTCAAAATATTTTTTACAAATTTTTACTCATTTAAAAACTCAGAGGGAACTTTTTAAGAGAGATTATAGAATTTATAAAGGAGGGGCTCTTGGCTAAAAAACTTTATTTATCTTCTATGGAAAAAGAGGTGCCTAAGGCTGAGGGGGACGAAAAGCTGGTCTTCTTTTTTCTACTTAAGATGGTCATGGCGGCAAGAACGATGACGGTTAACAGGTAGGGAGCCATATTAAGAAAAGACGCCGGTATGACGGTTCCGGCAGCCTGCATTCTGTATTGGACCGCATTGATTCCTCCGAATAGAATAGCCCCGAATACCGCCCTTGCCGGATTCCATCCGGAGAAAATAACCAGGGCAATGACAATCCACCCCCGTCCACCGGTAATATTTTCGGACCACCCGGGGGTATAGGCAAGGGTAAGATGTGCGCCTCCCAGTCCGACCAACATACCGCCCAAAACGGTATATGTGTATCTTATCTTCGTGACATTAATCCCCACAGCTGCTGCGGTACGGGGGTTCTCGCCGACAGAACGTAAGGATAAGCCGTCTCTGGTTCGATACAAGTAAAACCAGGCCAGGGGGACAATAATATATAAAAGATAGGTAAGAACATCCTGTTGAAGAAATGCAGAAAGCACCGGAATATCTCCAAGGAATGGTATTTTGATGATTGGAAACCTCTCCCCTGTAAGTCCGGTCAGATTAAAACTGTTCTCCGCCGGTCCGAGACGCTGACCAAGATAACTGGCAAAACCGGTACCAAAAAGGGTTAAGCTCAATCCGCTGACCACTTGATTTGCCCGCATGGATACAGAAAGAAAGGCATGGAGTAAAGCCATACAGCCACCGGCAAGCATGGCGGCAAGAACGCCAAACAGGAGGTTCCCTGTTCTATAAACCACCGTAAAAGCCGTCAGCGCCCCCATCATCATCATCCCTTCAACTCCCAGGTTCAGAATGCCTGAACGTTCAGTATAGACTTCACCCAGTGTAGCATAGAGCAATGATGTTCCTGCCCGTATAGTTACCAGTAATAAGGTGGTTATTAACTGCATTTTTAAACCTCTTTTGTTTTCTTGATTCGAATTTTATACTCCGTAAAGATGGTTCCCGCCAGCAGTGGGAAGAGCAATAATCCCTGAATCACCAGTCCCATAGCCGCAGGTAACCCTATCATCATTTGCAGCTGATCACCGCCGACCAGCAACCCCGCCATTAAAATGGCCACAAAGAGAGCCGCTATGGGATTGAGCTGAGACATCCAGGCAATAATAATAGCGGTATATCCGTAACCGGAAATGATTCCCTTTTGCAGGCGATGGGCAATGGCAGCAACTTCGATACCTCCGGCAAGTCCGCTTAAGGCACCGGAAAGCAACAGCACCATAATAATACCCCACTTGATATTTACTCCCAGACATCGTGCGGCATCTGGATTTTTACCGATCATTTGAATTTCTAATCCCCATTTAGTCCTGGTAAGAACAAAGAAAAGAATAAAAGCAATAATAATGGCAATAAATAAACCCCAGTGTGCACGTCCTAAAAATCGGGGTAACCAGGCCTCCCGGGGAAAAGGTTCACTACCAGGGAAACCATAACCTTTGGGATCCCGCCAGGGTCCGTAATAGAGATATTCGGCAAAGAGAATGGCCACATAGTTGAGCATCAATGTGGTCAAGGTTTCGTCGACTTTCCATACTGCCTTCATGACTGCCGGAATACCTGCCCATATGGCACCTGCGGTCATACCTACAAGTAAACTAAAAGGAAGAAGTGCCTGGACAGGCAAAAACTGCCAATAGAGCATAACCCATGCTGTGCCAATGGCTCCCCATACATATTGCCCCTCTGCACCGATATTCCAGAAACGAATCCGAAAAGCCAGTGATACTCCAAGTCCGGTGAGCATTAAGGGGATCGCCTTGACCAGGGTTTCGGAAAAAGCCATCCAATTACCAAAAGCTCCACGGAACATATATACATAGGTATCCAAGGGATTTGCCTTAGAAAAAGCCAGGACAATACCGCCAAGGATTAAAGAAACAAGGAAGGAAATAATGGGAACCAGGGTTGATATTATTTGGGAACGGGTTTCTCGCTTTGCCAGTACTATTCTCATGAAGACCTCCTTCTAACCCCTGCCATCATCATACCGAGTTCTTCAATATCGGCAGTTTGTGCATCAACCACTCCCATAATTTCTCCTTCAGACATGACAGCAATGGTATCAGCCACAGCAATCAGCTCATCCAGTTCTTCTGAAACCAATACAATGGCACTTCCCTTTTCCCGTTGCTCCAGAATCTGTTTCCGAACGGCTTCGGTGGCACCGACATCCAACCCCCGTGAAGGATAGACTGCCACAAGGATTCCTCTGCAGGCATCTATTTCCCGGGCAAGAATGGTCTTTTGAATATTGCCGCCGGAAAGAAATTTGACATAGGTGGAAGGCTCTGGAGTAGAGATATTAAAAAAAGAAATCATTTGTTTTGCGAAGCTGAGTATGCGTGCCGAATGTAGTATCCCCTTTTTACTGAGCGGCTCCTCCCGATATTTCTTCATGGCAAGATTATGGGCAACACTCATGTCCCCCACAATACCCATAGCAATACGATCTGCGGGGATATAACTAATACCGGTGCGAATCATCTGTATGGGCGGCTTGTTGGTCATATCTTTACCGTTAATTTGTATCGTTCCGGAAGATACCGGGAATAATCCGATTAATACTCCAGCCAATTTTTGCTGCCCGTTTCCGGCAACCCCCGCTATACCGAGAATCTCACCAGCTCTAATTTCAAAGGAAATATCCTTAAGGAATTGCCGGCCGGTTTCATCTTCTGCACTCATATGTTCCAGCTTGACCCTGACTGAACCCGGATTAAAAGCCTTTTTTTCAATTCGGAATAATACTTCTCTCCCCACCATGAGTTTGGCGAGGTCACGCTGGGTGACATCTTTGGTGTTACATACCGCTTCCGACTTACCCTTTCTTAAAATTTGCACCCGGTGCGAGAATTGAATTACCTCATCCATTTTATGGGTAATAAAGATAGCGGATTTTCCTTCACTTAACATGGTAATGATGATGCGGTTTAAGTCCCTGGCTTCTTCCGGGGTTAACACGGCGGTGGGTTCATCGAGGATAAGAATATTGGCACCCCGATAAACAAGTTTCATAATTTCCACACGCTGCTGTTCTCCAATACTCATGTTTTGAATAAATGTATCGGGATTAACCTTTAGATTGTACCGTTTTGATAATTCCTTAATCTTTTCTTTCACTTCTGTCATGGAGGGGACAAACGGTATTTCCTTAAGTCCCAGAATAATGTTTTCCGCCACCGTCATATTTCCCACCAAGGCAAACTCCTGGTGGATCATGCCGATACCGCAATGCATGGAATCCTGGGGATTGCGTATTTCCACCCGTTTCCCCTGGGCATAAATTTCCCCTTCGTCGGGATCGTACAAGCCTGCCAGCACATTCATCAGGGTACTTTTCCCTGCACCGTTTTCTCCAAGCAAAGCAAGCACTTCACCGGGATAAAGTTCAAGATTAATGGAATCGTTGGCAACCACTCCGGGAAACCGCTTGGTAATACCCACCATGCGGAGTACCGGAGATTTAACTTTTTCTCTATTCATGTACGAATTTCTCTTTCGATTATTGCTTGGATAAAGAAAGCTCCCTGCAATATTAAGACAGGGAGCTTAAATATCATCTTATTTATTGAACCCTTCCTACGACACCTTTTACAAAGAAACTCATGTTGAGTTTGTCGTTATCACTCATAACCTGTCCTTTGGGAACGACAACTTCTCCTTTCTGGTTGTAGATAGGACCGTTAAATACATCCCATTCTCCGGATTCGATTTTTGCCTTTTTATCCGCCACCAGGTCACGGATATCTTGTGGAACCAATGGACTGAAATCGGAAAGTTTAACAGCATCCTCGGTTAAACCACCCCAGAATTGATGGGTTTCCCAGGTTCCATCCAGCATTTTTCCTACGGTGTCAATATAATAAGTGCCCCAATTCCATACAGGAGATACCAGTACGCTGTCACCGACGAATTGTCTCATATCGGCATCATATCCGATACTGTGTTTTCCCCTTTCCTGGGCTGCCTTGGGTGGCTCGGTTGTATCCTGATGCTGTGCAAGAATATCCGCTCCCTGGTCAAGGAGCGCAATGGCTGCCTCCCTTTCCTTTACGGGGTCATACCAGGTGTTGGTCCAAACTACATGTACCTTTGCATCTGGATTCACTTCCTGAACGCCGAGGGTAAAGGCATTGATACCCCGAACAACCTCCGGAATGGGGAAGGCTGCAACATAACCGATAATGTTTGATTTGGTCATCTTTCCGGCAATCAATCCAGAAAGATATCGCGGTTGATAAATCCGTCCAAAGTAAGTGGCCATATTGTCCGCGGTCTTGTAGCCCGAACAATGTTCGAAATAAACATCCGGAAAATCCATGGCTACTTCGTGCATATAATCCATGTATCCGAAGGAAGTGGCAAAAATGGCATCATACCCTTGCATGGCATACTGCCGCATAATACGGGCACTGTCCGGCCCTTCTTCGACACTTTCGATAAAACCAACGTCAACCCGGTCTCCGTAAACGTCCATCATCTGTTTACGACCAACATCGTGCATATAGGTCCATCCAAGGTCTCCCGGAGGCCCGATATAGACAAAAGCAATTTTAAATGGCTCCGCCTTTGCTTCCTGAGCAAAAATCAAACTGCATGCCAAAAATAACAGTAAAAGTATTAATCCAATTTTCTTCATTTGATAACATCTCCTTTTTAAGGTGCTCCGGCCAGAGGCAGGATGTATTTACACTTTGCCTGCCGGAACCTCCTTTTTTATTTTTTTCCTGCCTGCAGAATTGCAGCTTGAATCTTAAATATTTTGTACCTCCTTTCTGCTGCTGATTAATTCTGTTAAAGCTATTAAAAGAATATCCGATACACCTATTTTGTGTTATTTTATACAATACAATGTGCTATTAATAATATACTACAATGATTATTAAATATCCTTCTTTTTTTAAAAATATTATTGATATATTCTCGCTTTTACGGAAATTTTGTAGGAATGAAAAAATAAGAAAAAAAGTCTGATTTTTTTATATATTACCTTTTTTATATTCGACAAAGGGCTGGGGAAACCCTCGATTATCAACCCACCTCCAGTTTTTACAAATTTTACGTTCTTCCAATACGATATTATCATCTACTTCATGCCAATACTTCATGCCAATTGCGTTCGCAAAATATACGAGCAAGAACTTCCTTAGAGCTTCCGTATCCCTTTCCACAAAATGAAGGAAATTGCCGTGGTAAAAATATTTTTTAATTTTTATTTGAAAAATAGCATTCGCTCTATTGACATTCCTAAATATTTTCTGTATAAGAAGTATGAATATAAAAAACATAGAGGAGAACCATGAATCAAAAAACTACTTCGGACAAGCCTCCCCAGCGAAGGAAAAATGGTAAAGATCGAAAAGTATTTTTAGGTCCTGTCCCTGACCTTGAAGAACACGTTCGCCCGGACTGGTGGAGCCGTATCTTTAATTACCTTTATTTAAAAACTGATGGTGACGTAGTAGACGACTTGAATATAACTACTCGTGAAATTACCCAATTTTTGGATATTCTAAAACTCTCAGCAGAAGATAGAATTCTTGACTTGTGCTGTGGACAGGGTAGACATTCTCTTGAATTGGCCAGGAGAAATTTTAAAAATATCGAAGGATTAGACCGCTCCCATTATCTAATCCAAAAAGCTAAAGCACGTGCAAAAAAAGAAGATATGAATATCAAGTTCAGAGAGGGTGATGCCCGCAAAATTCCCTCTCCATCCGATTCTTTTGATGCTGTAACCATATTGGGTAACAGCTTCGGCTATTTTGAGACTATCCAGGATGACCTGAGAGTACTAAAGGAAGTATTTAGAGTTTTAAAACCTTGGGGAAAACTTCTTATTGAGATTACCGACGGAGAATACTTAAGGAAACACTTTCAAAGCAGGTCTTGGGAGTGGATAGACAAAAAACATTTTGTTTGCAGAGAGCGCTCACTTTCTCTTGATAAGCAGCGTCTCATATCCAGAGAAATTATTAGTCATGTAGAAAAGGGTATGATAACAGACCAATTCTACGCTGAAAGACTTTACTCTAAAGAAAGTTTAACTCGCCTTTTGGAAACAGCAGGTTTTAGTGACATAACTTTTCATGGCCAAATCTCTCCTGATTCCAAACGAAATCAAGATTTGGGTATGATGGAAAGATGTATAATTGTTACAACTGTGACCAAAAAAGAATGGACACCTGTTAAAAAGAAGCTCAAAAAAGAGCTAAAAAATGTGGTAGTCATTTTAGGAGACCCTCAAAAAGCAGACCTTTTAAAACCTTCTACCATCTTTGATGATGATGATTTTTACACTATAGACCAATTAAAATCAGGATTAAAGGAACTGAAAAATTTTAATTTTACTTATCTAAACAATCACGATACTTTAATACAGGATCTAATAAAAGCGAAAGAGAAAATTAATTTTGCCTTTAACCTGTGCGATGAAGGTTACTATAATGATGCGCAAAAAGAGCTCCATATACCCTCTTTGCTGGAAATGCTCGGTATAGCCTACACCGGCTCAGGACCCCAATGTCTTGCTTACTGTTATGACAAATCATTAGTACGTGGAATTGCACGAGAGATGGAAATCCCGGTACCGGAAGCTTTCTTTATTAAGCCCGAAGACACTACCTTTGAATTGCCCTTTGGTTTTCCGGTAATTGCGAAACCTAACTTCGGAGATTCCAGTTTTGGGATTACCCAGATGTGCGTTGCAAATAGTTTTGAAGAATTAGTAAATGCTATTTCAGAGATCAGAGAAAAATTTGGTTACGATAAACCTATTCTGATTGAGGAACTTCTTACCGGAAAAGACCTTAGTGTCGGGATAATAGGAAATCCTCCTGAACCCTATACCGTCTTACCTATTATTATGGCAGATTATTCATCACTGCCGGAAAACTTACCACAGATATGCGGTTACGAGTCTAAGTGGCTCCCGGAATCACCTTACTGGAATATAAAATCTACTGCCGCCGACCTTTCGGAAGATGTAGAAAAATTTATTATAGGGTGTTGTTTGAAGCTATCCGAGAGGTTGGAATGTAAAGATTACTGTCGGTTTGACTGGAGAGTCGATGCTAATGGCACCCCCAAGCTTCTTGAAGTAAATCCCAATCCAGGTTGGTGCTGGGATGGTCATCTGGTCAAGATGGCCGAGATTACAGGGACATCCTATGGTGAAACCCTAAAAATGATTTTGCAGGCAACTGAACAACGACTTGGCATAAAATAATAAATAGGGACACATCCCATTTTTCTCTCCTAAGAAGAGAAAAATGGGATGTGTCCCTATTTATTATTTTTTCTAATTTCTTCTTTAAAAAAACTTTTTACTTCTTGCCAGGAAATATGAACAATCATCTTTGGCATTGGATTATTTTCAGCGTCTTCGAAATATACTAAGCTTTTTAAAATATGTATCATATTATAATTTACACTTTTGTATTTTCTTTTAAACAAACTTAGAAGATTATTTAAAGATATTAATTCTTTACAGATAAAAAACAAATCAATAAAATCTCTCTTCGTTCCGCGAGAGGAAATAGCATCAATTTTCATACAACCTATGTCTCTGTGGTCTGCGACATTAATTTCTTTTATTTGTTTAAGCTCAAAAAGTAGGGGATAATCATATTTTAAAAAGCTTACCCGGGTTCCATTAAATATTCCAATTAAAGTATTCTCTGTTTCTCTTTCTATAGAAAATTTTTCCAGGGTTTTAATTTTTTGAATTAGGATTTTGGTGTCAATGTCTTCTTTGGTAAAAAAATCTAAATCAAGGGAAATGCGATGCTTTAATTGTAAGGCTGCGCCTGTTCCACCAGCTAAATAAAAATTTTTAAGCACCGCTTCTTTGGTTAGTATTTCCAGATTGGCTTTTGTTCTTTTTGAAATGATTTTCTGAAGCATAATATTTTTTCTCTCTTCAGATTAAAAATTAATTGCCAGTAATTAGCACTTCTGGGGGAAAGATTCTTTGAATTGTAAAGTACATTTTTTATCTGAGCATTATCAAAGTTGTCTCTCATCCACCTTACTGCTTTTTCATCCCCTTCTTCTAATATTCTTTCAATAATAAATGAAGGAAATATTTCTTTATCTAATTTAGAAAAATCTACATCCCAAAAATATTTTTTCAGAAATTGAGGAAGTGTTTTCATAGTGTTAATTTTATCAGATTATTGGACAAAATAAAAGAAACTACTGAATCGTTTTCCCCTTGACATAGAAATAAAACCAGCCAGAGAACGGTTCTCTGTCATTTTATTAACTGCTCGGCGATTTGGACGGCATTTAGGGCAGCGCCTTTTCGCAGGTTATCAGAGACTATCCACATCACCAGGCCGTTTTCGGTAGAGATGTCTTCTCTGATTCTGCCTACAAAAACTTCATCCTTTCCCTCGGCAAATAAAGGCAGAGGATATTCTAATTTTCCCGGATTGTCGATTACTTTAATCCCGGGGAAGGAACTCAATATTTCTTGAGCTCTCTGCACAGAAATTTTCTTTTTGGTTTCTATGTGAACTACTTCCGAATGAGCGCGGTAGACGGGAACTCTCACTGTAGTGGCAACAACTCGAATCTTATCATCTCCCATTATTTTTCGAGTTTCATTTAACATCTTCATCTCTTCAGAGGTATAGCCATTTTCTTCAAAAGCACCGATATGGGGGATTGCATTATAAGCTATCTGATAAGGATAGACTTTGATTTCAAATTCTTCACCTTTGGCAATAGATTCACTTTGCATCTTTAATTCTTCCATAGCCTCTCTCCCGGTTCCAGAAACGCTCTGGTAAGTAGCCACCACAACCCTTTCTATCCCTACCTCATCATAAATGGGTTTTAAAGCAACTACCATCTGGATAGTGGAACAATTGGGATTGGCAATGATTCCTTTATGCCATTTTAAATCATCGGGATTTACTTCCGGCACTACCAGAGGGACATTGGGGTCCATGCGGAAGTATTTACAATTATCTATTACTATCGTCCCCTGCCGGACTGCCAGAGGGGCAAAGTGGGCACTTACTTCATCGCCGGCCGAAAAAAGGGCGATATCGATTCCACCAAAAGAATCATCTTTTAATTCCTGGACTACGACCTTATCTCCCTTAAATTCATATTCTCTGCCAGCTGAACGGCCAGAGGCGAAGAGACTTAATTTTTCCACCGGAAATTTTCTCTCTTCTAAAACCAATCTCATTTCTTCTCCTACCGCTCCGGTAGCTCCTACGACGGCTACATTATATTTTCTCATTTTCTTCACCTGCTTTATCTAAATTAAATTCTTTATGAATTGCTTTCACCGCATCTTCTATACGGGAATGGGAGATCAGACAGGATATTCTAATTCCGGAAGTGCTGATCATATCTATGTTTATCCCTTCTTTGGCTAAGGCCCCGAACATCCTGGCGGCCATAGCAGGGTCGCTGGTAATCCCTGCTCCCACAATGGAAACTTTGGCTGCTCCCGGATCTGATATAACTCCTTTGGCTTTAATTTTGTCTGCTATCTGTTTGGTAATTTGAATAGCTTTATCAAAATCATTTAAAGCCACAGTAAAGGCTATATCATTAATCTTATTATGTTGAGAACTTTGGATAATCATATCCACAATTATCTCTTCTTCAGCCAGGGCTTTGAATAATTTATAAGCTATCCCGGGAATATCAGGAACTTCCTGAACTACAATTTTCCCTACCTTAGTCTCCTGGGTTACTCCCCTTACGATTACTTTTTCTAACATCGGGTCTACCTCCTTTATAAGCGTACCTTCTCCTGAAATAAAAGATGATTTAACTAAAATTTTTACCTTATAATTTCTGGCTAGATCTATAGCTCTATAGTGCATCACTTTAGCTCCCAAACTGGCCATCTCGGCCATTTCATCATAGGAAATTACCTGGATTCGACGGGCTGTGCGGACAATTCGCGGATCAGCAGTGTAAACCCCATCAACATCAGTATAGATTTCACATACTTCTGCCTCCAGCTGAACAGCCA
>MEYH01000097.1:10484-10831 GCA_001773955.1 Candidatus Sediminicultor quintus
GCGGTAGTATCTGAACCTCCTCTTCCCAGGGTAGTGATGTCTCCATTAGCATCAATTCCTTGAAAACCGGCCACAATAACTATCTTGCCTTCCTCTAAAGCTGATTTAATCTTCTCATGATTTATGCTAGTCACTTTAGCCTTGGTATGGACTGCATTAGTAATAATTCCGGCTTGCATCCCGGTAAAAGAGATAGCCTTCCATCCCAATGCGTGAATAGCCATAGTCAGTAGGGCGATAGAAATCTGTTCGCCGGTAGAAATAAGCATATCTAATTCTCGCTCATTGGGAGAGGAGGTAATTTTACCAGCCATCTTGATTAGTTCATCAGTGGTCTTCCCCATTGC
>MEYH01000097.1:10913-11119 GCA_001773955.1 Candidatus Sediminicultor quintus
TTTTGCACTATAATTTTATTCATCAGTAAAAGATTCACTCCTTAACTAGTCGTTAGCATAAAACAGTTTTATAGTTTTCGGTTCTCAGTTTATTATGTTTTATATCATTCCGATTTTAGTATAGGGGTCGGGTTTATCCGACCCAAGTTATTTGATCATTTTATTGGCGGGCTCGATGAATCGAGCCCCTACTTCTGACTCCTGTC
>MEYH01000097.1:11348-29017 GCA_001773955.1 Candidatus Sediminicultor quintus
ACATATCTTCAATCCCTGGAATAAAGGGCGCCCTATAAGGCTGGTGAAGTCTATCCTCCATGGCCTCAGCCAACACTCCCCAATCTGAATTTTGCAAAGCATTAACTAAAAGCGCGGAACGGCTTAAATTAAATTTTGCCTCGGATAAAGCAATTTTCTGAGGCAAAATTTTCCTCATCTCACCTGTGTTTAAAGTAAATTCCGGTACCGCCAGTACAATTCGTAAATCAAGTGGGGTTTTTATCCTGGCCCACTTTATCTCCTCTTGGCCTGTTTTGTAAGCAAGGGTAAGTCCCCCGATTAGGGCAGGGACAATATTATCCATATGCCCTTCTAAAGAAAGAGCCAACTCAAGAATCTCCTGATTAGTTAAATCAATATTATAAAGTCTAACTGCCCCCACTATTCCCCCTATGATTGCTGATGCACTACTGCCCAATCCTCTGGCAAAAGGTATCTTATTGAGCACTTTTATTTTTAATCCCTTTTTGGAGATATCTTTATGAGTTTTTTTTAAAACCAGGTTTATAGATTTCCAAATTAGGGTTTCCTCTTTCTTTTTGGCCGAAAACTTTTCCGCCCCTTCTCCCTGGTATTGAATAACCAGGCCCTCCTCTATCTCTTCTATCTCCAGATTTAAATATAATTTTAAAGCCAAGCCCAGGCAGTCAAACCCCGGACCCAGGTTGGCAGTAGTCGCCGGAACTCTAATTTTTATCATAAAATTTTTCTCTCCTTTATTAGTCGTTAGTGAATAGTCGTTAGTCGTTATCAAGACAGTCGTTTTGCCTGTTTATAATGTCATTGCGAACCTGATTTATCAGGGCGCGGTAATCTCATCTAATAACTAAAAACCAGTTTTGTATTTTGTATTTAATGCTAACGACTATTCACTATTCACTAACGACTGGTTATATTTCCACCACCCTAATAACATTGCATATTTTTTCTACACACTCCAAGCGGGCAACTTCCTTAAGTGCTTCCTGAGCATTTCCTTCTTTGGCCTTGTGGGTTAAAAAGACAATATCCACTATCTCTCCTGGCTCGCCCTTCTGGATAACCGAAGCAAAACTAACCTTGTTTTTAGCAAAAGAACCGGCAATTTCCGCTAAAACTCCCGGCCGGTCTTTTACCCTGATCCTTAAATAATAAGAAGAATGGGTTTGCTTAAAATCTTTTACTTTTTTCTCCTCGAAATCTTTAAATTTACTATTATAATTATCATAATCTTTCACTATTTCCACTATATCGCTGACAATCATACTGCCGGCTGGCAGTGCTCCTGCTCCCAGGCCGGAAAAGATCAAATCCCCAAACCCTTCTCCATGAACCAAAATAGCATTATAAGCTCCGCCAATACTTGCCAAATCGTGCCCTTCCCGTATTAGGGCCGGGTGTACCCTGATATCTAATTCTTTGCCTCCGTTTTTAGCCAGGGCGAGTAATTTAATCTTATAACCTAATTCCCGGGCATATTCAATATCTGTCTTGGAAATATTTTTTATCCCCTCATAGTAGATATTGTTCGGGTTGATCTTTGCTTTAAAAGCAACAGCAGAGAGAATAAATATTTTATTCAGGGAATCAAATCCATTAATATCTTTATCGGGATCGACTTCTGCGAACCCTTTTTCTTGCGCTTCTTTTAAAGCATCTTCATAATCTCTATTTTCCTCGCTCATCTTGGTAAGGATATAATTGGTAGTGCCGTTTAAAATCCCCGCCATCTCTTTCAACGGATAAGAAGTAAGTGAACGGGAAAGTACCCCTATTATAGGAATAGCACTTGCCACGCTGGCCTCAAAGAGAAAATGCACTTTATTCTTCCGAGCCAGGTTCAATATTTCGTACCCCGCTTTGGCAACTACTTCTTTGTTAGCAGTAACTACATGCTTGCCTTTTTCTAAGGCTCTAACGATTAGGCTCCTTGCCGGCTCAAACCCTCCGATAGTCTCCACGACTATATCTATTTCAGGATCAGTCACTACTTCTTCGGCTGAATCGGTTAAGATTTCATAATAACTTTTATCCTCAAGGATTATTTCTTTGTTTTTATCGGCAATCTTTTTTAGGGATATTTTATAAGGATATATTCCCTGTTCGATAAACTCTTTATTTTCCTGCAAAATCTTAAGCACACCCTGACCTACTGTGCCCAATCCCAATATGCCAATGCTTATAATTTCTTTTTTCATTATTATCTACCAACCTTTCAATTATATAAAAAAATCTTTCGCCTTATTATGTTAAATATAAAGACGAAAGATTTCGCGGTTCCACTCTATTTCCCTGAAGACAACATGTTTTCAGGGCTCTGTTAATAGCTGTATGGGTCCTCTCCCGAAAGATTTACTCTCTTTGCAAGATTCATCTTAAGCCTCCGGGCTGGTCTTCGGTCGAAAAATTTCTACAGTAAAAAATTTTCAACCTACTCTTCCCATCGTCGGCCATTTATTAAATTTTTATAATTTTAGCACTCGAATTTATATTTGTCAAAAAATACGCAATCACCTCGAAGGAAGGGACTAACTACAAATCATCTCAAAGAAATATTCTCTATTAATTAATATTTTAAATTCAGGAACATTATCAGGTCGTAATTTCTCAAATTCAAAATTATAGCTCTATTTAAACTATGATATACCCAGGCCACAAAATAAGGCAAGCGTGAAGTCCTTTTATTTTTTAATTTATTTAAATATATTAAACGGGTACAATCTATCTTTTAGTTCAGCAATATAGAGATTTATTACCTTAATTATGGAAGCGAAAATATGCTTTACCTTAATTCGTTTTACTATCTTAATTTAAAAAATCATTTTTTAGATAAAAAGCAAAAACAATCATTGATAAATTTTTTACTAACATCATATGCATTCATTAATAAACCTTCATTATTTATGTGTGGTTCCAGTGTAAAATAACCTTGATAATTATCTTTTATCAAAGACTTGAATATTGAAAAATAATTTATAGCTCCTTCGCCTAATGGAGTAAAAATATAGTTATGTTCATGATCAGAATAAAATGTTTGATTTTGATCTATTTTGTGTAAATATTTTCTGACATCTTTAAGATGTATATAATCTATATATTCCTTCAATAAAAAATAAAAATAGGGATATGGCTCTTCTCCTGCAATATATGCATTTGCTGGATCAAATGTTAACTTAAAATATGGTGAATCTATCTTATTCATTAAATTTAAAATTAAATCAGCTGAGCGAGTAATATCTGAAAAATACGGATCTTCGCCATGCCCATCAAATTCATTTTCAAGACAAACTATAATATCTAATTTTTCAGCAATCTTTAATATAGGAGCAATATTTTTTGCATAAGTTTCTATAGCTCTTAAAGAATTTTGAAAATTATTGAATCCAAAATAGGTATTTATTCTTTCTGCACCAAGTCTTTTTGCTACATGTAAAGATCTAGAAACAAGTTCTTGTTCATCTTTAACATTTTCAGAATATAAATGGGACCAGGTTGTAACACATACAACTTTTTTTCCTTCATTTTTTAATTTAGATTCTATTTGAGGCAAAGCTTCAAATTTCACATTATGTGGAAACCATAACTCGTAATTATCAATACCATACAAATTAGAAGCCTCTATAAGCTTTTCAATGTTATTTTTATAAATATACTCAAATCCCGAAAAAACAATTTTGGGTTTATACATATATTATTACTCCTTAAATTATATTTTATCTAATAAATTCCCAAATCTGTATATTTATAGAAGCAATACTCAATTTAACAAACTATCATCCGATCTGAACACTTGCCGGGAATTTGCCATCATATCTAGTTCAGCAGATGGAGAATTTCCTCTAAATCTAAAATTGGCCCGAAGGACGTCGAGCGAAGCTTAAAAAGTAAAAATTCTATGGAAAAATTCGTTGGATTTCCACTACTTTTCTTCTTTAAATCCTATATTTCTAAATAGTTGGTAAGATTCGGGAGTTACCGGGGGTGAAAAAACGCAGAGCACTTCGAGTTCGCTATTTCCGGTATTTCGAATCATATGTTTTGCATCTCTAGGGAAAACTATTGCTGTATTAGCTTTAAAGGCAGAAATTTCTCCGTCAATCCATGCATCTCCCTCACCCTGAATGATGTAGATGGTTTCTTCACTTGTAGGATGGGAGTGACAGGGTCGAACTGTTTGTCCTTGTTTAACTTTAATTAACACCATAGATATATTATTTGATTTTACGGTTTCCGGTGTAATCAACATATACATTCGACGACCTTCTAATTCTTTTATCGGCGCATCTTTCAACGAAAAAAATTTATCTTTCATAATTCTTCACCCCTTACTTTTAATTAAATTGCAAACACTTACAGATTTTATCAAATCAAGATATTAAAAATCGGAAGAGTCTTCATTCTCTATTCATAGTCTATGTTATAAGGTTAATATGCTTTCAGGTACGATCACATTTAATTATAAATAACTTCATCTGTAATTTAGTTTCTAAATTAACTCTTTTATAATAACTTTGTCAATTGTTCAATATTTTCAGGATAATGCATTTTCCTTATTAGATTAATTGCATCTGTTTTAAGTATAACTACCTCAGCAAAGCTAAAAACTGTACAACCTTCTTCCATGTGTCCCGTTAGAACTTCTTTCCCTTTAGAAGCAACAATATGCAAATGAGGTTTTTGATCAGCTATGACCCCTTGAATCGATGAAAGTTCTATTGCCCCTTTTATTTCATAATATTCTTTATATCGATTTAAAAGATTAGGAGGATTCCCTGCATTCATCCCATGTATACGACAAACACTTAGGCTTCCTATCCCAGATATTACTATTCCAGTTTTGATATTTTTTCCCTTTATTATTTTATTTATATTTTCCAGAATCCCTTCTCCAGGATCAAAACGTATAAATATCAAATCATACGATCCCTCACCTTTAATTACTTCCACTAATTGGCCTCCTTTTTAATTAAATAAATCCTATCCGCAAAAATCGCTAAAAAACAACTCACACATTTAAATCCTGTTTATTTTTCAATGACTTAAACTTCTCATCTGAAAAATAAAGATAATATTAAAACTTTATATATTTTTTATTTCTTTTCGACAATTTAAATTTTATCTTTAACTACGACTGATAGATTTCGGCTTAATCAATTACCAGTATACCATCATGGCATAAATACAATTAAGAATCTTCACTTATTTTCATTTTTAGATAATATGTAAATTAAAGTATAAACGTAATATACTTCATTAAAGAGAGCTCGCATTCGCCTATTTGCCTGTATGCTCTACTTTATAATTGAAAAGTATCTCTAGAGTATAATGTAAAGTCATTAAATCTTACTGAAAAATGTATTCATGATTTCTAAAAAAGTTTTAGTATTTCCTCTATAATAAATAGTGAGAACATTACTCGTAATATTATTGCTGCTAAAAAGTTGATTATAGATAAGTAAAGAGTAAGGTTTGAATTAAACCCTTAATTCCCATTATAATTATAAGTTACATTTCTTCAACAATTTCCCTTCTTGCTAGCAAAAGCTAATATATCTGCCTTTTGGTATCATGAGCAATAATGACGAGGCAACTTTAAATATTTACTCTTTTAATATTTTTTTTCTTTCTTCAATAAACACAACTATAATTTATATTTTTCCCCTTAACTTATAATTTGAATAACCACTAATTATTATTAAAGATACACCAAATATGCTAAATAAATCAGGGATTTCTTTAAAAAAGAATATTCCAAGCCAGGCACTAAAAATAATTTGTAAATACGAATAAACAGATATCAAATTTGCAGGTGCTATCTGATAAGCTTTGGTTAGAGCAAATTGCGCGCCTAAACCTGCTAATCCCATTAGAACTAAAATTAACAAATGTGATTTGTCAGGTATACAAAAATTCCCCTCCCAAAGCAAGACTCCGAAGGATATTAAACCTAATATATATCCCAAATAATTCACTATTACCAATGGATGGTCAGTTAACCTTAATTGGCGTAAGGCTACTTGTGATCCACCAGTTAATATAGCTCCAAATAGACCGATAATTACTGGAAAGATATCTAAACGAAACCCTGGTTTGATTATTAATAAAGAACCTAAAAATGCAAGAATAAAAATAATAATGTTTTTAAAAAATATTTTTTCTCCCAATAATATACTCGCTAAGATAATAACAAAAAATGGGCTTAATTGCTTTATAGAAACCGCATCAGTCAAATTTATAGCTTTAATGCTATAATAATAGGCAACGATAACAATAAAAGAAATCAGACTACGTAATAATAAAAGAGGCTTATTGTTTCCCCAAAAAGGAATTTTCTTATTCTTTAATATTAAGGGAATTATTACCATAATAGGAATACTTCGGAAGAAGATTATTTCCAGTAAAGGAAGGTCGCTCAAATATTTTACCATTGCTGACATTAAACTAAAACAAATTGAACCAAAAATCATTGCTAAAATTCCTATTTTGGAGTTATCCCTGCTATTCTCTTCGAAATTTAATAATTCAGAACCAATAATCACATTACCTCTTTATTGTTTTACTTTGTGCCTTTTAGAAAAATCCGAAACTCTTACCTGATAAGGTTTTAGGAAGATTATCAACTAATTCCTACTCATTTTATCGATTTTTTATGGGCTTGGAGGTTGATTTTTCATACCTAATTTACCTTCTTGAGTTTTCTGAAACCCTCACTTCTAGATTATATAAATAATTGATTAATCTTATTATACCTCCAACTACTTTTTACCCTATAATCTTTTAAGGATGCTCTTTTTTTAGTTCTGGCAACTTTCAGAAAAGTAGAGGTAATATTATGAATAGATTTAAAGCATACCAAGAACTTATCTTACCTTTAATTCCTCTAATATTCCGACTAATGTTAAAGAGAATGAACTTAAGATTTCTATTAAGGTATATTTTATAAAACAAAGAAACCCAAAGGCGATCCAGTATTTCGTTTTAGTATTATGGTCCATTTTCTCAAGTCCTCTCTGATAACTTATCAGAATTACCCATTTTGAAAGAAACCATGGAAACTAATATGATAGTTTGTACTTCATCTTGCCAATTCGTATATGGCTCTTGCATATATTTTGGTAGCCTTAATTATGCTATCAATATTTAAGTATTCATCAACCTCGTGGGCAACCTGTTTCTCCCCTGGGAAAAGAGCGCCAAACCCCACAGCATTTTTTAATGTTCTCGCATATGTTCCTCCAGCCATTGTTATAGGTTCAATATTATAATCACCTGTCTCCTCTTTATATACACTCATAAGATTTTTTACCAAAAAACTATTTTTCGGTATATAGTGTGGTTGTAAATGTTCTTTTACCTCAATTTCTATAGAACAAGCAGATGTTATTTTTTTGATGATCTCTATTAGTTTTTCATATTTCGTTTTTATCGGATAACGAATATGAATGTGCATTTTCAATGTTTTTCCATCATAATTAATCATCGTAGGACAAAATGTAAATAGACTTGATATCTCATCCTGAAAATTATAACCAATTTTTTCCCCGTGTATTGTTTGGCCAATTTTTTCATCAAAAAAACTAATAAAATCTTTTAAATCCCCATTATTCAATGGTAAAAAATTTAAAATATCCATCATGCCAGATATTGCATTATCACCATTCTCGGGATGGATTGCTGAACATGATATGCCATTATATTTAACAAAAATTTTATCTCCTTTCTCTATTGACTCTACATTTACCTTCTTTGTTTGAATATATTTAGTAAGCAAAGTCATTAAATCAAGTTCACGATATTGATTCTTATCTATTAAGATAGAACATGCGCCGGGTACTTTTCTATGCATTTCTCCTCCTTGTATATGTTCTATATTAAATAATCCTTGGTTTTGATTTCTCTTAATTTTTTTTGTTAAAACTAGATCAAGGATACCACTTTCACCGTATACAACTGGAAATGGAGAATCTGGTGAGAATGCTACATCCGGTTCTTTATTTTTACTTAAATAATATGGTATATCTTGCATACCAGATTCTTCATTGCATCCAAAAATTATTCTCACTTTCTTATTTAGGACTAACCCCTTATCTTTTAACACCTTAAGAGCATATAAAGATGCAATGCATCCCCCCTTATTATCAAAAGAACCTCTGCCAAATATTTTACCATCGTGTATTTCTCCACCAAAAGGAGGGTATGTCCAATCTTTTCCCTCTTTTACTACATCTACATGAACTAATATCCCAACTATCTCATTGCCTTCACCATACTCAACATGTCCAGCATAACCATCAAAATTTTCACATTTAAACCCGAATGTTTGCCCCAACTTCAATACGTAATTAAGAGCATTCAAAGGACCTTTTCCAAAAGGTTGATTTCTTTTAAAATTTCCTCTGGTACTTTTAATTCTTACAAAATCTTGTATTTTTTTTATTATTTCACTCTTATAAATATCTACTCCATAATCAAACTCCATAATCAAACTCCATAATCTTTTAATATTCAATATATATTTTAATATTATAAGATTGTATTAATTAAGAGAATACCTCTCTTAATTAATACAATCTTAAATCTCTTTAATCACCATCTTTTGAGATGGATCGTTCTTGCTAGATTTTAAATCCCTAAACCTATTTTAAATCTGGGGGCACAATAACTCCTTTATCCACTATCAGCTGATTATCTAAATAGAAACTATGGTTTCTGGTGGGAATATCAAAATGAAATTTGCAAACATTTTTACCTTTCATAAGTTTCATAAAATTACTTCCAAAAGCTATTTGCATATTACCAAGGTAGCATTCGGAATCCATTGCTCCTCCACCTTCCCAAAATCTGAGCATCATAGCATCCCACCGCGCCATGTGATGTGTTCCCCATCCTATATGGGATACTTGATATGCATTCTTTTCCTTTGCTGCCTCAAAAAAATCTTTTAGTAAGTTAGAGTCAAATCCTCCTTCAAATTTCACAATCTTTCCTTCTCGTATTGTAAGTTTTATTGGTGACTGTACATATCTACCTAAGGGAAGTAAAATATCTCCTGTATTTATGACCATCGTACCCTCTACACTACCCTCTAAAGGCGCACAGGCAACAAGTCCTCCTGGCCAATGATCCCATCTACCTGGAGTATCAGTATAGCCATACTGATCTGATCCAGGCCTACCTTCCTTACTCATGGTTAAATCAGTACCTGCATCTGAGGTTATTCTTATTATTTTTCCTTTCGTTAATAGTTTGGCCCCATTAAGGCTCCTTCTCTTAACTTCCTCGGTGGGGAACAGTCGAATCAATTCTTCTACTGGAGCCCCCAACATTAATGTCCTGGCTCCTGCATTGTTAGCTTCATTGTGAACATCAGAATATAGCCAATGGACCTTTGAAGTCATTCCTATGACCATATCAGCGGATTTCCAGCAATTTACAATTGCTTTATTTGAATTAAGTGCTTGGGTAGTTGTATCTGTCGGAACGGTCATCACAAGTACTTCGGCACCTAATTCTCTTGCCGCTGCAAGAGCTGCAGCCGGATACTGTTCGTTAAACTCGGCATCCTTAAATATTACAACTATTTCTCCTTTTTTAACTTTACATAGTTCAAAATGTTTTTTGAATAAAGGAAAAAGTTCTGCGGAAAATAAATGAGAAGATGGAAATCTCTTCATCGTTTTGAAACCTCCTATTATTTTGTTGATATTTACAAATTCTTAATAATAACCTTATTTATACTTGGTATTATTACATAAAATCCTTTATCTTTTGTCATCTTAATGTACAAAGTACAAGTGAACAAATTTGTTTTATCTCCAATTTCTTTTACTTTTACCATGATATTTTTTTAACCCATTATTTCCACCTCCGTCTAATATTTTATCTTTATTATTGTTAAAAAATCAAAGTTCTATCTGTTTAAATAAATGACATCGAACAAAATGACCTGCGCTTATTTCTGCCATAATTGGATCCTCTTTAGAACAAATATCCATTTTCTTGGAACATCGCGAATGAAAACTACAACCTGAAGGAATATTCACTGGACTAGGAATTTCTCCTATAGATTTGACTTTTTTAGGTTTAATGTCTTCTTCAGCATCAGTTAAAACAGGTATAGATGATAATAGCATTTGTGTGTATGGATGAAGTGGTTTCTCAAAAAACTCTTTACATTTTGCACTTTCGCAAATTTTCCCAAGATACATAATACTAACTGTTGAAGCAATATTTCTCATTAAACTTAAATCATGGGTAATAAATAAATATGATAAATTGAAATTTTTTTGAAGTTGAAGTAGCATATTAATAATTTTTGCTTGAATCGACACATCTAAAGCCGATGTAGGTTCATCTAATATGAGTAAAGAAGGGTTTGATGCTAAGGCTCGTGCAATGGAAATCATCTGCCTTTCCCCTCCTCCAATCATCTGGGGATATTTATGTATGTAGTCCTCTGGTATTTCGACTGTCTGAAGAAGTTCTTTAATTTTTTTATCTCTATTTTTAATACCATGCACTTTAAGCGGCACTTCAAGTATTTGATAGATATTCCTTGCGGGATTTAAAGAAGTGCCAGGATCTTGAAATACAATTTGGATTTCTTGTTTTAATTTTATAGAACGGTTCTTACCCTCATTGCCAATATTTTGATTACGGAAAATAATTTCTCCTGAAGTGGGAGAATATAGGCCAACTACAGTATAGGCAACTGTGGTTTTTCCTGAACCAGATTCACCTACCAAACCAAGTATCTCGCCTTCTTTAATTGATATGTCAATATCATTTACAGCTTTAACTATTCCTTTTTGGGTAAAAAAATATTTTTTAAGGTTTTTTATAGTTAAAATATTGCTATTTTCCAATTTTATCTCCCTCCTTTTTAAAGAGCCAACAGGCAACTTGATGAGTATCACTTACTGTTAAAAAAGGAGGTTTTTCTACTTTACATATTGGCATTGTATAACTACACCTCGGATGGAACCGACATCCTAATGGTGGATTAGAGTAATTGGGAATATGTCCTGGAATTCCGTTTGATATCCCTCTTCCAACAAGCGTAGGTACAGAGGCTATTAAACCTTTACTATATGGATGTAGTGGATTTGAAAATAATTCTGTTGTCTTTGCTGCTTCTATCATAAAACCAGCATACATTACATAAGTTCTGTGTGTAATATTCTTAATTATTCCTAAGGCATGACTGATTAAGATTATTGATATGCCCTTTTTCCGTACTAATTCATTCAATAACTCAAGAATTTGATCTTGAATCGTTACATCAAGTGAAGTACCTGGTTCATCAGCAATAAGTAAGTCAAGATCGCTGAGAAGAGCCATTGCAATACAAACTCTTTGACGCATACCTCCAGAAAGTTGAATTGGGTAATTTTCTAATACTCTTTCCGGATCAGGAAGCATAACGTCACTTAATGCTTTCGTTGCAAGATCTTTACGTTCTTTTTTTGTTAATTTTTTTTCCGTACCTTGCGAATATTTTATAACATTATAAATTTGAGATTTGATCGAAAAAACAGGGTTAAGAGCGGCAGTAGGATCTTGAAAAATCATAGAGATTTCTCTTCTCCTAAATTTTTGAACCTCTGCTTCATTCATTTTTAAAACATCTCTCTCTTTAAATAAGATTTCACCTTTGGAAATCTTCGCTGTGGTCATACCAAGAATCCTCATTATTGCTTTCATTGTAGTGGTCTTGCCACAACCTGTCTCGCCAACTATTCCAATATTTTCTTTAAACCCTACCCTAAAATTTACCCCATCTAACACTTTAAGCGAGCCACCAAAAACTACATAGTGTAAATTTAAATCTTTTACTTCGAGTAAAGATTTTTCCATAAGTTAAGCCTCCCCAAGAGAAAACATATCATAAATTCCATCACCTAAGAGATTAAATCCTAATACAATAGTCACAAGAGCAATACTAGGAAATACTGCCATCCACCACATATCAGGCAAGTAAACAACTCCATCTGCAATCATACCTCCTAAGTCGGCAGTTGGAGGTTGGGCACCGAGTCCTACAAAACTAAGACTAGAACCCAATAGGATAATAGCTCCCACATCTAATGTCATTTTAGTAATAATTACTGAAAGACAATTAGGAAGGATTTCCTTAAAAAGAATACTTGATTTTCCTTCGCCAATTAATTCATTAGCTTGGATATAAAATTCACTTTTTATTGATGTAACAAGTCCATACACTAATCTGCAATACCATGTCCACCATACCAAAGACACGGCTATCATAGTAGTAACTAAATTACGAGGAAGAATAGTCAAAAGTGCAAGGGCTAGAATTAATGTTGGGACAGAAAGAAAGATATCTGTAATTCTCATAATTAAATTTTCTACCCATTTACCAAAATATCCAGCAACAAGCCCAAGAATTACTCCTATAGGTACAGATATTAAAAGAACCACTACAGACATTAATAAAGAAATCCGAAAACCATAAATAGTACGCGTTAAGGTATCACGCCCATATATATCGGTTCCAAAGGGATAAGATAAAGAGGGGGGTTTCTTGGCTTCAGAAAAATTCACATATTTAGTAACCGCTTCAGGATGTGATGTAATAAGCGGAGCAAATATGACAAGAAACAGAATAATTAAAACTACTAATAAACCAACAATAGAAAGTTTATTGCGTGAAAATTTATACCAGTTTCTTCTTACATTTTCCCATTTTATTGAGATCGGTTTTTTATTTAAAACATTATTTTCCATTCTATTTTTCACTTACTTCCTTTCCATATTATTCTTTGCTAGTAGATAATAGATAAACTCTCGGATCTAAAAAACTGTTAACAATATCTGCAAAAATATTACCAAGCATAACAAAAATAGCAACCGTTAGTACCACACCAGATATTGCATTAAGATCTTTTTGTAACATAGCTGTCATCCCGTAACGTGCAAACCCAGGCCAATTAAAAATCAACTCAACCAAAAAAGCATTGGATAAAGTAGTAGCAAACTGTAAGCCAAGAATAGATACGGTTGGGTTCATTGAGACCTTTAAAAGGTCGCGGAACATAATCACTCTATCAGGAACCCCATAGGATTGTGCAGCTGCAATAAAATCTTTCCTCATGTTATTATAAACAGAAGTTCGGGTAATTCTTGTTGATTGTGCCATTCCGCCTAAGCCCACACTAAGAACCGGTAAAATTAAATGTTTCAACGCATCAAAAAAAACAATGAAGTTACCTTGAAGCAAGGCATCAATGGTTATTAAGCCTGTAATTTTTGCTGGATAAGTTAATGTTGGATCGAGCCTTCCCATGCTAGGAAGAATCTTAAACACATAACAAAAAAGTAACATTCCCATAATTGCAAATACAAATTGAGGCGTTACAATTCCAAAATATGCAAAAATTCGCCCTAGGTTATCTACCCAAGAGTTACTATATCGAGCTGAAAAAACTCCAATAGCAGTCCCTACAACTGCGATAAAGATAAAAGCATACAAAGCAATCTCAAAGGTTGCTGGAAAAAGTTCACTAATGTCTTCTAAAACAGGGTGCTTTGTAACCAAGGATATTCCTAAATTACCACGAAGAACATTCTTAAACCAATAATAATATTGAATAAATATAGGTTTGTCATAATGCATTTCAACTCTTAATCGTTCAACTACATCTTCTGGAGCTTGTGTGCCCAAAGCCATCCTTGCTGGATCACCTGGTATTATCCTTACAACAAAAAAAATAAGCAAAGAAATACCCCATAGAATTAATATAGAATATAAAAGTCTTTTTATGATAAAAGCTAAATTTCTATTATTCATAATTTTTTATTACTAGGGGGGGCTAAGCGCCTCCCTCTAGTAATAATTAAATCACCTCTTCAAGTTTTTAGAATATATGCCTTACAGAAAACTCTGGCAGAACTTTCTTTCGTTTTTTTATAATCTTATTAGTTTCCTAGAACTTTATTAAGGCCTTAAATAAAAGATAAAATTTCTTTTTTAAATTTCTCCTCCTTAATAATTAATGTTTAAAGAGTGATTTTTCTGAAAACTAATTTTGAGATTATTTCTTTAATAATGCTTCTCTTTTCTCAGGATACATTTTAATAAACCGCATACGATACTGATAATTGTAGGCAGCTGGAACTACCTCTCCCTTGGCTGCAGGCCAGTCCATATACACTGCTTGATATGCGGAGCGTGATGGGGCTTCTATTACGAAAATAGAGGGACAAAGGTCGACGATATACTTGGCAACTTCTCGAGTTTTGGCATATCTTTCATCCTTATCTGGAGTAGAAAGAACATCATCAATCATTTTATCCAATTTCGGATCACGTAACCACTCGCCTTGTGCCCAAGTACCGGCTCCTCTAGAGTGATAACGCCCTTCAATTAAAGAAATAGCCTCTGGGTAAGCAGGATTATATTGAATAAGATACATAAAAGGAGTTGTTTCTGGTTTAGTAACATTTTGACTTAATAATGACCAAGTTGTTTTTATAATGTTAATATTCAAACCAATCTCAGCGGCATTAGCCATAAGTAGCATAGTCATTTTTTCCCTGGTTACACTGGAAAACCACACAGCTTCTATCGGATATTGATCAAACTTGCCATAGTATTTTGATTGTTTTAACTCTGCCTTTGCTTTTTCTAAATCACGATGGTATTGAAAACAATCAGGACAACTTCCAGAAAGAATTTGTGGTGTTGGTCCCTTTGGCTGAGAAGATGCGGGGACTAGCTTTTTAGCAGCATCATAATCAAAAGCCCAAGCCAATGCTTTCCGAACATGAATATCATCAAGTGGTGGTCGGGTAGTATTCATGGTAAAAAATTCTTGATTACCAAGAGTTAATTCACAAAGTTCTATGCCGTCAATCTTAGACAAAAATTCTAGGGTTTCACCTGTCATCCATATATTAGTCATTTCAAGATCTCGATTTGCCATCATTGTCTTTACTGCTACTTCTTCGGTTGATGCAATCATTTTAAATTGATCTGGAGCAAGAGGATCAATAGCTAAGAAATAGTTTGGATTCTTTTTCATAAGTAGATACTCTGCGCGCTTAAAGTCTTCAATCATATATGCACCAGAACCCACTGCATTATCAAGAATATATGTTTTTCCATAGTCACCCATATCTCCATACGAACCTGTTGTAATATTTTCCTTAACTAAATCTTTGTTGACAATAAAAAAAGAAAGTAGGGAGTTAAGGAATGGACCAAAAACAGTTTCCATATGAAATACTACAGTATATTTGTCAACAACTTCTATTTCTTTTATTTTACCCCGCCATATATATGCATTTCCCTCTCCAATCGCTAACGTACGATCCATACTAAACTTAACATCTTCAGCAGTTAGCTCTCTGCCGTCATAAAATTTAATTCCTGAACGAAGGTGGAAGGTATAAGTTAAACCGTCAGGTGATACATTCCAGCTGTCCGCAATATGAGGTATAATATTCCCTTCGTAATCCATTGATATCAACGGATCATAAAGATTCACTATTGCCATAATACTTTGGAAATCTGCACCAGTAGCCGGATCAATTAAAACTGGGAATGTAGAACTAACTCGTACTATGCCAGAAGCAAAGCCTGCATTAGATATGCCCACCAATACTCCTATCATACATAAAACAAGAAATAAGATTCTTAATTTCCTATTTAACATAATAATTTCTCCTTTTAAAATTAATAATTTAAATATAGAATTTCTTTACACAGTATACAGCTGAGTTCTATGTTCACGTGCATTTTTTAACCTTATAATATCACCTCCCTAATTTCTTAATTTTTACAGTATGGCATTTTATCAAGAAAATTAAAATTTATCGATTTTTTATAGGTCTAATACTTTTTTAGGATTTTTAGCCATCATTAGATATAATTCATCTCTACTAATGCCTTCTTTAAATAGCCATTCCGCAAAAATTCTTAACGCCTTAGGAGAAATTGGAACATCTCTAGAACCACTATCTGAAGAAATAATGCAATTTTCAGGTCCAACAGTTTTTATCATTTTTACTTCCTCTTCAATTGTTTTATCTCCCTTAGTAGGGAAAAAATTAATAGCACATAATTCTGCATACACTCCATCGCCTACTAATTCTTTTACAAAATGAGGATCAAGGTTGGGGACCATATAAAGAGGGTGAGTAATAAATACCTTTACCCCCCCTATTCCCTTTATATATTGAATTAAAATACCAATTTCTTTTTTTGAAAGATGACCAGTGCCAATGATAGCATTGTATTCACGAACCATATTGACAATTTCTTTTACTTCACCGATTAATTCATTATTTTTTAAAATTGATATTCCGGGTTCTTTTGGTATATCGCGTTGTTTAATTGCTAACCCCGGCTTTTTTTCATTACTTCCTACAACTGGGTAACCGGTTAGTCCAAAAAAATTAGCGTGATTCTGAGCATCAAAAGTAGGCATCCATACCTCCTTTCCTCCAAGTTCAAGTGTGGCTTTTACAGCCTTTGGATTTATCCCACCAACCGACCAATTAAGTGCTATTCCTCCGAAAATCTTTATTCCAGATACATGCTTATTAACAAAATAAGTACTTCTAGCAGTACTTACATCATTATTTTTTATTAAAATTGCTTCCATGCCAGCCTCTCTCGCTGCGATTGCAATTTCTTCATCATCAACAAGTCTTGGCTTAATATCTGGACCACCGTGAATATGGGTATCGATTACACCGTTTAGATTCCAATCTTTCCCAAGATTGTATTGCTTATTTTCATTATGCATAAAAAATTCCTTTTATCTTTTTAAAATTATTAAATTTCGTATTATTTGTTTTTTGATAATTTTTTATAATATATTATACAAAATATAATTTGGTTTACAATTTACTCTTATTGCCAAAATTGATGTTTTCCCATACCCAGCAAACTTTTATTTTTCATAATTATTTTTTTGTTCAATATAGCAAGATGATGTTCCTCCGGACCAGAAGGAGAAAAAACCCACAATAATTTTAAGGATTCATTCCCGGTATTAATTAATTAGTATATAGATCCTTCCGGCAAAGCAATTAACATACCGGGAGATATCTTGTTTTCTATATCATCTATCATAACTTTCCCCATCCCAAAAAGAATACACAAAATTTCTTCAGAAGTTTCATGCGCTTCATATTTTGTCTTCTCACCGGGAGATATTAAAACTTTTAATAAACCCTTAAAAGGCAGTTCCGAAATATACCCTTTTACCTCATGTGTTTTCATTATACTAAATTTTTTCTTTATTTTAGTCTTCTCCTTTTTTTCTCTTCTGTATAGTTATCATCTTATTATTTGTTTTAAAAAACCTATAATTAGTCTTTCTTTTTATTTCAGAAAGTAAAGCTATATCTCAAGCGCTTAATAAATAGGTTTTGTCTCTTTATTGTTTTTTTATCTTTAAATATCTTATGAATTTTTTTTAAATTTATTTTTCTTATCTATAAAGTATAATCCTAAAAACTAAGCTAATAATCCAATCTCTCTTAGATCCTCCCGGAGCTTTGTTAAATATTTCTCTTCAATCGGTAACACTGGCAATCTAGGTATGCCAACGTCTTTTCCTAAAATATTCAAAGCAGCTTTGAATGTAGCAGGATGGGTACCATACTTTCCGGGTATAATAAGCTTTCTAATTTTACTG
>MEYH01000098.1:0-147 GCA_001773955.1 Candidatus Sediminicultor quintus
CGCCTTCCGCTGGGATTATTTCATCACCCGTTGAAATAATAGCAATTTTAGGTTTCTTGTAAATTTTGATATTAGTTTTCCCTATTCCAGCTAAAACCCCTATATCCTGTGGACGTAATCTGTGTCCTTTTCTTAATATAATTTCCC
>MEYH01000098.1:342-5507 GCA_001773955.1 Candidatus Sediminicultor quintus
TCTTTATTTCTCCTATCATCTTCAAATAGGAAGGTAAATTATCAGTTGCTCCGAAAGAATCTTCTGCCCTAATGGCATAACCATCCATGGTAGAACGATTAAAACCAGGCAGATTAGCGGGTGCAACTATCCCTTCCGCTAAAAACCTATGTAAGGCTGTTTTGATATCGACTTCCTCTATGTTTTTCCGGGTTATCTCCTTTAAATTTAAATGATCTTTTAGCATCGTAATTACCTCTTGGGGGGTACTAACTTTAAATAAGGGTTTTACCATGTTTGCTGTTTATCTCCTAATTATTAATTGTTTACATATTATTTTACCAATATCTCGTTTTTAAAAATTAATATAATTTTACTGCCGAAGCTTTAAAGGTTAAATAGACTTTGCTTCCCAGATTGAAATTCATATCTTGAAATGATTCTCTGGTAATAATCACCACTAAAGGGATACCAATATCTATTTCTAATTTTACTAAATTATTTTGCTCAATAATTTTTACTATTTTCCCTAAAAATGAATTTCTGGCACTGGATTGAAATGGTTCGTAAGATAAAATTATATCCGTAGGGTCAATAGAAACATAGGCCGGGCCAATCTTTTCGCTCACTATAGCAAATTTTACATTTCCTATAGTTTTAAACCGTTTTAAGCCATCTTCCTCTTTTACTATTTCTCCCCAAAGAAGGTTCTCCTGAACTTGTTTAATCATTTTGCCATCCAAAAGGGAAATCACCTCATCAGCTAAACGATAGGCCTGGGAAAGGTCATGAGTGGTAAATATAACTGTTGTTCTAAGTTCCCTTCTTATTTTAGCTATAATTTTTTCTACCTTAGCAATATTTTTTTGATCTATACTCGCGGTAGGTTCATCTAAAAAGAGTATTTCTGGTTCAATTACCAAAGCTCTAGCAATTACTACTCGTTGAGCTTCTCCACCAGACAATTGATCTACTTTTCTATTTTCAAAACCAGGAAGCCCAACCATCTCCAGGGCATTTTTAATTCTATTCTGTTGAACTATGGAAGACAATGATCTTACCTTTAATCCATAGGCGACATTACTATATACTGTAGATTGAAATAAAAAAGGATCCTGATCTACTAAAGTCATCTTTCGCCGAATCTCTAATATCTTAGAATTTGAATTATTAATTATTTCTTGATCGCGAAAAAAGATTTGACCTTTATCCGGTTTCACTAATAAATTTAATATATTTAATAAGGTAGTTTTACCTGAACCGTTTGGACCCACAATAGCATAAATCTTACTCTCCTGAAAACCCAAATAATCAATATCCAGTACTGTTTTATTATTATATTTCTTTTTTAAATTCTTAACCTTAAGCATTGGTTTATCCATATTTTAATTTTATACTCTCCTGCTCTGAAAATAATGGTGAAAAATATTTATCACTAAAGCAATAAATAATAAGATAATACCCAAAGCAATACCAAATCCAAATTCACCTTTGGAAGTTTCCAGAGCAATAGCAGTAGTCATGATTCTAGTGCTTCCTTTAATATTTCCTCCCAACATCATAGCAGCCCCTACTTCAGCAATAACTCTTCCAAAGGCAGTAGTTATGGCCTCTAATATTGCATAACGGGCTTCTTTAAGTATTGCCCAAGCAGATTGAAGTTTAGTTGCGCCAAGAGTTAAAGCAGTTTTTTCAACCCTTTTATCAATTCCTTGTATTGCAGAATGAGTTAGAGCAATAATGATGGGGATAGCTAATATAAACTGACCGATAACCATCGCGGTGGGTGTAAACAATAATCCAAAAACTCCTAAAGGTCCTCTTCGAGAAATTAAAGAATATACCATTAATCCTACTACTACGGTCGGAAAAGCTAATAAAGTATTCATTAAAATGATAGTTAATTTTTTTCCAAAAAATTTTTTTATAGTGATTAAAAAACCAAGTGGTATCCCTAGTAAGGAAGAAAGTACTATGGCGGTTAATGATACTCTTAAGGAAAGCAGGACAATACTAAATATTTCTCGGTCTAAAGAAAAGATTAATTGGAAAGCCTTTTGTATTCCTTCGATAATAAAATCCAAAATACCACCTCGTTTAATAAATTCGTATCGAGTATCGCGTGAAGAGGAATAGTTAACTAAGTACTAACGACTATTCACTATTCACTATTTAATTGCCACTGGATGGAAAAGGATTTCTCCTTCTTTCTTATATTCTCTAATTATTTTTTGTCCTTCTATAGAAGTAACCCAGGCTATCAACTGCATAGCTTCCATATATTTAACCTGAGAATAAAGTGCTGGATTAACTGCGATTATGCTATAAGGATTAGCAAGCAGAGAATCCCCTTCACAAAGTACTTCTAATTCTATCTTGTCCTTAAAGGCCAAAAAGGTTCCTCTGTCACAAAGAACATAGGCCTGCTTTTCACTGGCAGTTTGTAAGGCGACACCCATCCCCTGGCCTATTTCCAAATAAAACTCCTTCCCTGGTTTTATATTTGCCATTTGCCACAAGCTCTTTTCTTTTTGATCAGTTCCGGAAGCATCTCCTCGAGATACAAAAAAAGCTTGTTGGTTGGTTATATTGGTAAAGGCAGATACTACATTTTTCATGCCTTTAATTTTTGCCGGATCATTAGATGGTCCAAGAACAATAAAATCGTTATACATTACATCTCTGCGGTTTACTCCCTTTCCATTCTGAACAAATTTATCTTCCGCATCCGGATCATGTGTAAGTATTATATCTACATCTCCATTTTCCCCCAACTTAATAGCTGCCCCTGTTCCTACAGCAATAACATCTACTTTGATATTAAATAAGTCCTCAAAAGGTGGGAGAAGTATATTTAATAAGCCTGAATTTTCAGTACTGGTGGTAGTAGCCAACTTCAAGTGAATGGGTTCAGCATAAACCATACCAATTAATAATAAACTAATACTTAATATCAATATCGCTCGAAAAATAATATTTTTTTTCATTCTACTACTATATTCCTTTCTATTCATTTTCATTTTATTTTTTAATTTTAATTAGACATCAAACAAAAAAACCAACACTGTGTTCGGTGTTGGTTTACAAATTCAACTCATCATATCAAGCCTCCTTTCCAAACACGGGAGGAATAAGAGTTTCCTCTCATTCCTTATCGGCTAATCCACCATAGTTTCTACCTTAGGTGTGATAGCTCGGAGAATATTTTTTTATAAAAGAGCAACAAGCAAGAAGAAATATCTTTTTAGATTATAATGTTTTTTCTGTATTTAAGCAAGAATAATTCGTATCTCGTATATCGTATATCGTATGTCGTAAAGAAGCAAAGGACGAGATACGAACAAAAAGTCAGTATTGTGTAAAGAGAAAGAAGAGGCTTGAGATTAAAAAATTAATTAACATACTAATTGTTTTATAATTTTTGACATTTAGGGCAGATGAATGAGCTTCTACCTTCTATTCTTACAACTTCTATAGAACGTCCACACTTTAGGCAAGGTTCTCCTTTTTGAGCATAGACTTGTAATTTTTCAGCAAATTTTCCTTTTTCGCCATCCGTATCTCGATAAGCTTCATCTGCTACCGTACTCCCCCGAAGCTTAACTGCTTCAACCAATACCAGTTTAATCTGTTGATGCAAATTTCTAACTTCTTTTTTATTAAGAGAAGAAATTATCCGTAAAGGGTGGATATTAGATCTATACAGCACTTCATTGGCATATATATTACCTAATCCAGTGATAAACTCCTGTTTCATTAAAAAAGATTTTATTTTACAGTTTTTCTTTTTATTTAATACCTGAATAAAAATTTCTTCTGTGAAATAACTCTCTAAAGGTTCAACCCCTAATTTAGCTATGCTTTCTACATCGTCAATGTTGGAAACCAAAAATATTTTTCCGAATCTTCTAACATCATTAAAAACTAATTGTGTATTATCTGTAAATGTAAAAATAAGGTGATTATGCTTGGGGTTAATCTCTTTCTCTGTAATTTTATTGTCATAAGGATAGATTAACAGTCCGGTCATCCCCAGATGAACTACTAATTTGTCTTCTGAGTCTAAATAAATAATAATATATTTTCCCCGGCGATCTATCCCCTTAATCTTCTTGTCCTTTATTTTAGTAATAAATTCTTCTAAAGAGGGTTTTTTTATTATTTTACAAATATTTACTATGATATCTTTTATTTGTTTATCTTTAATTTTTTTCTGAAGGCCTATTTTGATAGTCTCTACTTCGGGTAATTCCGGCATTTTTATCACCTCGTTGCAAAATAGTATCTCGTCGTTCGTATTTCGTATCTCGTTAATTATTATATTTATCTTTTATTACTCTTTTTATCTCCGATAGATTATTAACAACAAAATTTCCTTTTTTTGCATTGCTGCGGTCTAAATAAATAGTATTCATTCCCGCTTTCTGAGCAGCAAGATAATCAAATTCCCAATGATCGCCTATGTGTAATATTTGTTCAGGGCATACATTTAAGGTTTTGGATATTTTTGAATATATCTCAGAATTTTTCAATTCTTTAAAATCGGATAAAGCAGAAAAGCTGAATTTAAAATATTTTTTCAGCTTTTTCATTTTGGGTACTAAAAATTCACGAGGCATTGCAGTAATAACAATAAGGATAAAATTCTTCTTTAACTCTTCTAAAAGAGGAATTACTTCGGGAAATATCTTAACTTGAGATTCATATTTTTCCAATATTTTTTTAGGGGAAACTTCTAATTTAAAATAGGTAATCCAGTAATTAATATCGTACCAATTTAAATTATGCTCACCAAGTTTGATATATTCCTCACTTACATATTTTAAACTTTTTTCGAAACTAATATTCATTTTTTTAGCTACTAGTTCGGGTATTTCTTTAAACCATATCAAGTCATTATATTCTAAATTCACTAAAGTACCGTCTACATCAAATGAAATAACTTTAAGAGTATTTTTTAAATTATCCAATAGATCAATTCTCCAATTACTTAGTCGTTAGTGAATAAGTCGTAGGGGCAGACCTTGTGTCTGCCCTTTAGGTACAAGACCAAGTAACTATTAAAGGGCAGACACAAGGTCTGCCCCTACATTATACACCAAAATAGAGAAAATAAATAATCCCGGCAGTGTCCTACTCTCCCACAGAAAAACTGCAGTACCATCGGCGCTGGAGGGCTTAACTAC
>MEYH01000099.1:0-5916 GCA_001773955.1 Candidatus Sediminicultor quintus
GATAGATTTGGTGGATATTGATTGGCTTAATGAGGATGGTATGCTTTATGACATAAAGGATGTAGAAAAAGTATATAAATATTTTTTAGCGAAGAATATTGATGCTTTGTTCCTGCCTCATTGTAATTTTGGCACGGAAAGCGCAGTAGCCAAATTAGGTAAGTTGATGAATAAACCTTTATTATTATGGGGACCTCGTGATGATGCTCCTCTGGGTAGTGGAATACGTACCCGGGATACTCAATGCGGGCTTTTTGCTACCAGTAAAATCTTGCGCAGATTCGGAGTGCCTTTTACTTATATAACCAATAGTGGGATAGAGGATAGCGTGTTTGAAAAAGGTTTTAATAATTTTCTTCGGGCTGCCTCTGTGGTTAAGGCTTTCCGAAATATGAGAATCGGAATGATAAGTACACGACCCGGAGAGTTCTGGTCGGTTATGGCTAATGAAGGGGAATTACTGGAAAAGTTTGGTATCGAAGTAATCCCCGTTGCTCTTACCGAAATAATTGCCTCAGCCAGAAAATATAAAGATAAGAATAGCGAAGTATTAAAAGTAGTGGTTAAATATATCAAGGGGAAAAATATAGATTATTCGGCAATTGGCGAAGAAAACCTTAAAAAGATAGTAGCTTTAAAATTAGCAATGAAAAAATGGGTAGAAGAGGAAGAGCTTTCTGCCGTGGCGATTCAATGTTGGATGGCCTTACCGAATGAATACGGTATAGCCCCTTGTTTTGCTAACGCTATGTTAACCGATGAAAAGATTCCGGTGGTATGTGAGACAGATATTCACGGAGCGATTACCGCAGTGATGCTTCAAGCAGCAAATATGCATAAAGAGTCGATATTCTTTGCTGACCTTACCATTAGACACCCTGAGAAAAATAATTCTGAGCTCTTATGGCATTGTGGCAATTTTCCTTATTCGCTTAAAGCGAAGGATTCACCGGCTTCGGTGAGATGGCATGGTGAAGTATTTCCCGGAATTGCTCATTGGAGATTAAAAGAAGGGGAAATTACTGTGCTTAGATTTGATGGGGATAATGGCAAGTACTCTCTCTTAATGGGGCACGCTCATGGTGTGGAAGGCCCCCAAACAAGCGGAACATATCTATGGGTAGAAGTGAATGACTGGCCTTTATGGGAAGAGAGATTTATTCGTGGTCCCTACATTCATCATGTAGCCGGTATTTACGGAAAATTTGCTCCGGTACTCTATGAAGCCTGTCGTTATATCCCCGAATTAATACCAGATGCGGTAGAACCCAGTGAAGAAGAATTAAAAAAATGGCTAAGAGAATAATTTCTTAAAACAATTTTAAAAAAGAGGTATATCAAGATGAAGAAAAGTGATCTAGGAATTATTCAGGTTCTTCCCACCAGGGTATTCAGAATTTATAGAGGGGGGCATCTTTTAGAAAAATTTAGAGGTATAAAAAATCCGGAAGATTCTGATTACCCTGAAGATTGGATCCTCTCTACAGTAAGGGCAATGCAGCCTTATGGCATATCTGATGAGAGTATCTCTAAGATTAAAACTATTAAAGGCATAGATAATTTGGAGGTGCTGCTAAAACATTTTCCAGAAGATATTTTAGGTAAAGATTATGTTAAGAAATTTGGTAATTCCTTAAATCTTTTAGTAAAACTTTTAGATTCATCTATTCGTCTTCCCCTACAAGCTCATCCCAGTAAAATATTTTCCCAAAAATATTTAAATTCTGATTTCGGAAAAGCAGAAGCCTGGTATATCCTTGCCACCAGAAAGATTGGCAAGGAGAATCCCTACGTACTTATAGGATTTAAACCCGGTATAAATAAAGATATAATGAGAAAAATGGTAGAAGAACAAGATATTAAAAGAATGCTCAGCTTTATGCATAAAATAGAAGTAAAGTCAGGAGATGCCATCTTTGTAGCACCAGGTACTCCTCATGCCATTGGAGAAGGGGTTTTTATGGTAGAGACTCAGGAACCAACGGATTTTACTCTTTCTATAGAAAAAAAGATAGGTGTTCATGTTTTAAAAGAAGAAGATTGTCATTTAGGTCTTGGTTGGGATAAATCATTAGATATATTTGATTATCAAGGATATTCTCTTGCCGAAATTAAGGAGAGATATCATATAAAAAAAGAGATACTAATTTCTATTAGAGGAGGAAAACTTTATAGATTAAATGGCGGGAAATATATGAAATCATGTTTTAAAATGATGTTAATGGAAGAGGTAAAAGATATAGAAATATCGTTTAAAGGAAGATTTGCCTCTATAGTAATTACCAGAGGAGAAGGAATGATTTCAACAAAGGTGGGAGATTTTAAAGTAAAAGAGGGAGAGACTTATCTGCTTCCTGCTTCAATAGACATGCACAGATATGTGGCAACCAAAAGTAGCTTAAATATAATTATTTCCCTTCCTCCTATTGATTAAATTATTAAATTTTAAAATTATTGCAAATGTTGTTTTTATTTAAGAATTTTTAAATATTGTATACTTTAATAAGGTAGTTAGATAAAAAAAAGTATGCTACTTTATTTTTAAGTATATTCGACATAAATGAGGGTTAAGTGCTATAATTATATTTACAGAAAGAAGATGCTTAGCTGAAAATATTTCAATTCAAAAAGGAAGGAGGTTTTTTATTTAATATTTCTATAGTATCTTTAAATAATTTAATGAATATAATATTAAAGGAGGTATTAGTTATGTTACGTAAATTACTAACTGCTTTGGTTTTAGTTTCAATGGTAGCTGTATTTTTTGCTCTCCCAGTATTGGCTGAATCGCTTAGTGGTAAAGTTGAAGTTAATAGCTGGTGGACAGCTGGTGGTGAGGCAGAAGGTCTGAATGCTCTCATTAAAATATATGAGAGCAAATATCCTGATATAGAATTTATTAATGCTACTGTGGCTGGCGGTGCGGGTGCAAATGCAAAAGCTGTTTTTAAAACCAGAATGCTTGGTGGAGATCCACCCGATACTTTTCAGGTTCATGCCGGGCATGAATTAATTGATACCTGGGTAGTACCAGGATATATGCAGCCATTAACCGATCTATATAAATCTGAGGGTTGGACTAACTCTATGCCTCAGGGTGTTCTGGATATCGTTTCCTACCAAGGAGATTATTGGTCTGTTCCGGTAAATATCCATCGCTCCAATGTATTGTGGTTTAACAAAAGCATATTTAATAAGTATAAAATTACTCCTCCCCGAACCTTTAGTGAATTCTTTGATGTATCTGATGAACTAAAAGCAAAAGGTGTAGTCCCCTTTGTTATGGGTACAAAAGATGGTTGGGAAGCAGGTCATGTCTTTGAGTCAGTATTACTTGGAAAACTTGGAGCAAATGATTATAATGGCTTGTGGACTGGTGAAGTAAAATGGTCAGATCCCAGAGTTACTGATGCATTAGAGACATTTGCTAAAATGGGTTCTTATTTAAATACTGACCATTCTGCTCTTACCTGGGATGAGGCCGGACAGTACTTACTTAAAGAGAAAGGTGCTATGATGATTATGGGAGACTGGACTAATGGCTGGTTTATGTCAGTTGGGTTTGAAGATTATGGTTGGGCTCCTCCCCCTAATAACGAAGGTATCTTTTTAGCTCTTTCTGATAGTTTTGCTTTACCAAAAGGTTGTAAAAATCAGGAAAATGTTTTAGCCTGGCTCAAAATCCTTGGTTCCAAAGAAGGGCAATATAGTTTTAATAAAGCCAAAGGTTCAATCCCGGCAAGAACAGATATAGATATTAGTGATTACAATGATTATCTGAAATCTGCCGCGAAAGATTGGCAGAAGGATGCTATTTCTCCCAGTGTAATGCATGGAGCAGCAGCTAGCGAAGGTTGGACCACAGAATTTAAAGATATAATAAGCTTGTTTGTATCAAGACCTGATGTTTCCTATGCCCAAAAGGCACTTGTAACAGCTGCTGAAGAGTATCTAAAGAAATAGATGAATAGTAGTAGGTCTTTCAGGAGCATTTTTTAGTGCTCCTGAAAGACTGAATGAATTAGAGGAGAAGCAGCCGATGCAAATAAAAGGAGATAAGTGGATACCTATCTTATTTATTACCCCTTCCATAGTGGCAGTGGGTATTTTTGTTTATGGTTTTATCAGTTGGACTAGCTTCATATCTTTTACTAAATGGAATAATGTTATTCCCGATTACACTTTGGTAGGCTTTGAAAATTACCGTAAGTTATTTGCTAATATGCGCTTTCAGATAGACCTTCATAACACCTTCGTCTTTACAATCATTTTTGTTACCTCTTGTTTACTAATTGGCTTATTGTTGGCCGTGCTAATTGATCAGCGTATTAAAGGTGAGGATATATTTCGTAATCTATTCTTGTTGCCTATGGCAGTTTCATTTATAGTTAGTGGAGTTATTTGGCGCTGGCTTTTTAACCCGGGCAGCCTTCAATTAGGCAATATTGGCGTGAATCAACTATTTGAAAAGATAGGACTAAATTTTCTTACCTGTGGCTGGTATACTGATCCCAATATAGGGATTAGAGCTGTAGCTATTGCTGCTATCTGGCAGTTTTCTGGTTATACTATGGCTTTATATCTTGCCGGATTAAGGGGAATACCTTTGGAATTGAGAGAAGCAGCAGCAATAGATGGAGCCAATCAATGGAAAACATTTTATTATATTACCCTCCCTTTTCTTAAACCCATTACTTTTGGGGCCATTATTATTCTTGGCCATATTTCCCTTAAGATATTTGATTTAGTTGTGGCTATGACCGGAAGTGGTCCGGCTTTTTCCAGTGATGTCCCAGCTTTATTTATGTATGACACAACTTTTAGAGGAAATCATTTTGCTCAAGGCGCAAGCATCGCTATCATCTTGTTATTATTAGTATCTTTATTAATTATTCCTTATCTCATAACCACATTCCGTAAAGAGGCATAGAGATGAAAATATCCGTAACTCGTCTTTTAATCTATATTATATTAGCTATATTTTCCATTTTTTATATTATTCCTATGTATATTATGGTTGTAACCGGAATGAAGAGTTTTGCCGAGATTAGTCTTGACACCATGTGGAATCTACCTATCAGTTTTAATTTTAATAGTTTTAGCCTTGCCTGGTTGGGAAGTACGAAAGAGGGATTTCGCGGTGTTTCGGGAAGTTTTTTAAATAGTGTATTTCTGGTTATACCTGCTACAGTAATTTCAGCCCTGTTTGGTTCGTTAAATGGTTATGTTTTAACCAAATGGCGATTCCGTGGTTCGGATTTAATTTTTACTATGATTTTATTCGGAATGTTTATTCCTTATCAAAGTATTATTATTCCCTTAGTGCTTACTCTGCAGAGATTACATGTTTACGGGACAATTCCCGGATTAATTTTAGTCCACGTAATCTATGGGATACCTATAAGCACCTTAATCTTCCGTAATTACTATGTAACAGTTCCCACAGAGATGGTAGAAGCCTCCAAGATAGATGGGGCAAATTTTTTAGGCATATACCGGTGGGTAATTTTTCCTTTATCTACCCCTGGTTTTGCCGTGGCTATGATCTGGCAATTCACTTCTATCTGGAATGATTTTCTTTTCGGCTTAATTATAACACCCAATCCGGCATCTCAACCTATTACCGTAGCCTTAAATAATTTAGCCGGAAGTTATATCGTCCAATGGAATATTCAGATAGCCGGTGCTCTTCTTACCGCTTTGCCCCCAATATTGGTTTACTTATTCTTAGGAAAGTTCTTCTTGAGAGGATTGTTGCAAGGTTCTTTAAAGGGTTAAGCTATACAACTGTTATCTCTTTTTATTGGTAAAAATTTATTCGCGAAAGGGATAAAGATGGATTATCTGTTAGGTATAGATATCGGCACATCCGGGACCAAGGGAGTGCTTATGGATAGAGAGGGTAAAATTTATGCC
>MEYH01000099.1:5972-16493 GCA_001773955.1 Candidatus Sediminicultor quintus
CCCTAAAATTTGGTGGAAAGCAACTATCCAGGTAATAAGGGAAGTAATAAAAAAATCAGAGGTTCACCCCAAACAAGTAAGGGGAATAGGATTATCGGGGCAGATGCACGGTACCGTCTTTTTGGATAAGAATTTACAGCCTTTTCGCCCGGCTATCATCTGGGCTGACCAAAGGAGCAGTTCTCAGTGTGAATTTATTTATCAAAAAATTGGCAAAGAGAGACTTGCTGAGCTGACCGGGAACCCGGTAGCTGCCGGTTTTATGTGCAGCACTCTTTTGTGGATAAAAGAGAATCAGCCCGAAGAATTTAATCGAATATATAAAGTAATTTTAGCAAAAGATTATATCCGCTATAAATTAACTGGAAATTTAGGGGCTGAGGTTACCGATGCCTCCAGCAGTCTATTGTTGGATATTAAAAGAAGATGCTGGTCAGAAGAGTTATTGGATATTCTTGGTCTTCCGCTAAAAATTCTTTTGGAAGAAGTTCACGAATCTCAGGAGGTGGCTGGTTATTTACTTGCAGAGGTAGCAAGATATAGCGGACTATTAGAAGGGATTCCGGTAGTTTATGGCGGAGGAGATCAATCGATGCAGGCAATCGGTAATGGAGTAATTAAACCAAGAATTCTTTCTTCCACCATCGGAACAGGTGGTCAATTGTTTATCACTCTGGCTAAATTCACCTATGATCCTAAGTTAAGAATTCATACCTTTTGTCATGCCCTACCCGGTACCTATCACTTACAAGGTGCAATTCTTTCTGCAGGATTATCCTTAAAATGGTTAAGAGAAAATATATTACATACTTCTGATTCTTATCCTATATTTGATGAAGAAGTAGATAAAATTAAAGTAGGGAGTGAAGGTATAATTTTTCTTCCCTATCTTTTGGGAGAAAGGTCTCCTTATATGAACCCCCAAGCTAGAGGAGTATTTTTTGGACTTAGTTTAAAACATCACCGAGCTCATCTGATTAGAGCAGTTATGGAAGGAGTAGTTTTTGCTTTAAGGGATTGCCTGGAGGTCTTTATAGAATTAGATGTCAAAATTGAGCGAGTGATTGCCTCCGGAGGAGGGGCAAGGAGCAGAGTTTGGGGACAGATTCAAGCGGATATTTTTAATAAAGAGATATCTATAACCCAATCGATCGAACAGGCGGCAATGGGGTCAGCTATATTAGCCGGGGTAGGAGTGGGAATATATAAAGACGCAGAAGAAGGATGTAGAAAAGCAGTAAAACTTAAAGAAGAAAAAATAAGACCAATTCCTGAAAATGTTGATATTTACACTAAGCAATTTGAAATTTATAAATCTTTATATCAAGATTTAAAAGAAGATTTTAAGAGATTAAAAGAGTAAGGTAGTATAGGATGGCATTAGAAGAGATTTTAGATGTTGAAAGATTAAAAAAATATTTAGATTTAATCATAAAGAGGAATGCGGAAAAACAAAATCTTATTGGTTGGGTATTAGCCAAAGATATCCAGCGAAAGAAATTATTAGAAATTGGTGATAAATATTCTCCGGCCATGACTCAAGGCATTTTAATTGAATCAATCTGTGAACAGCTGCCCATTTTCATCGAACCAGGACAGATTTTTGCTGGAACAGAAGAAGATGCTTTTTCTGCAAGTTATGCCTTGATTAATCCTGCTTTTCGGATAGAAAATTTTCAGGGGTACAATGATGAAATGGCCTTCTATAATGATGTAAAACCAAATGATAAGATTGCTGATATTGAAGTATCCGAGAAGATGATTGAAGATAACCGAAAATTTTGGGGCAAACATCCTTCGGTAGTAAAAATAAGAGATATATATAAAAAAACTGGAAATCAGACCAGAGAAGCAGTATATTTTGTGGAAAGGGTTACTGGTCATACCATACCTGGTTTTGAGGAGACTCTGAAAGAAGGATTAGAATACAAAATTACAGAATTAAAACAACAAAAAAATAAATTTCCGGCTAAGAGTGATTATTTTGACAGTATAATAAAGGCTCTACAGTCGACTATAACTCTGGCTAATCGCTATAGTAAATTGGCCGGGAAGAAATCTGAGCAAGAGATCAATCCGCTAAGAAAGAAGGAGCTGCAATTAATAGCCAAGACCTGTCATAAGGTCCCCTATAAAGGTGCAGAAAATTTATATGAAGCCTTACAATCTTATATTTTACTCTGGCAGGTGATGAATTTGGAACAACTTCCTAATCCTTACGCCTTTTCCGTAGGAAATCTGGATAGAATAATGCAGCCCTATTATAAGAGAACCAAGATTTCTAAAAAATTAGCAATGCAATTGATACGCCATTTTTTGGCCTTTTTTGAAGTGGGAGATAGAGATTGGGCTATTTCTCAGAACATTATGGTAGGCGGCTCAGAGGCTAAAGGTAATGATTTATCTAATGATATGACTTATATTATATTAGAGGCCTATCACCAATCCAATCGACCTCAGCCGAATTTTTCAGTTAAGATGCATCCCCATACACCGTTTAAATTTTATTGGGCAATATCAAAATTTATGTTTAATTTTGGACATAGTTCTCCTTCTTTTCTTAATGATATAGCAGTATTTTCTGCCTTAAAGAAGAAAGGTGTTGCCAAAGAGGATTTAAAAGATTATGCTATTGCCGGCTGTCAGGAACCATTAATTAAGGGAAAAGAAAATGGGAATACTACTAATAGCTGGTTGAATCTGGCTAAAGTTTTGGAAATTTCTTTAAATAATGGTTATTCATTAATTACCGGGAAAAAGTTAGGACCTTCTTATAAAGAATTGGGTTTGGAAGAGAATTCTTTTAGTTCTTTTACCGAAACTAAAAGAGTTTTTTACCGCTATCTGGATTATTTTATTATGAAGATGGTAGAGGCAGCCAATGAATGTACTGAGGCCCTTTCTTTGTTACCGGTTCCTTTTGCTTCTTTTTTTATGGGTGGAGGAGAGACTGGAATCGATATGAGAGATTGCAATAACGGTCTGGGGACAAAATATAATGCTTCTGGCTGCTTGATTCATGGTTTAGCGACCACTGCCGACTCTTTAACTGTGATCAAATATCTCTTCGATCCTGATTCTAAAATAATATTTTCTCTGAGTGATTTGATTGCTGCCTTAAAGAGAAATTTTGAAGGATTTAAAGAATTACAGAATATTATCCAACAGGTACCCAAATATGGGAATAATATTCCCTATGCTGATACAGAAGCAGTAGAATTAGTAAAGATAGTCAGCGAAAAGATTAATCGGCAAAAAAATACTTTCGATAAAAATTTTGCTGCTGACTGGAGTAGTCCCAGTACTAATCTACTTTATGGATATTGGACCGGAGCTACGCCTGACGGAAGAAAAGCGCGGGAAAGCTTAAGTTTTGGGCTTGATCCTTCTCCGGAGATGGCTACCAATGGTCTTTTGACCAGAATTCTTTCACAATCAAAATTAGATTATGAAATTATGACCGGTGGTTCAGCGGTGGCAATGAGTATTAATCCAGAAGGTGTTAAGGGGATGAATTTAGAACAAAAGGCTCAATATTTGAAAGATATTATCGGAGCTATTTTTGATTATTCTCTGGAAGGCAAAGGACAAGGGTTAGGTTATGTTTACTTTAATGTATTTTCCTCAAAACAGTTATTAGATGTAGCTGAACATCCCGAAAAGTATCCTTATCCGGTTATAGTAAGAATTCACGGCCAATATGGTGATGCTCGAAAATTATCTCCTGATATTTTAAAAAAGGATATTATCCCGCGCTTGGATCCGGGGTCAATTTCTTTTTAAGAAATATTTACTTTAATGCCTTTGTTTTTTATTATCTTAGCCAGGGCTGTCATCTTTCGGTTAGAAGGAGGTATGAGATGTTGTAAGGGATAGTCTTTTCCTAAGGCTCTCCATTTGTAAATCCCGTGTCTTCCATACTTTAACAGTTCTACCGTGAGTCCGTCTTTCAGGGGAGAAAGAAAATTGGCAATTTCTTGAAAATTCTCTTCTGAATCATTATATCCCGGGACAACAGGAATTACTATCCTTAAATCTTTTCCAGCTTCATAAGTTTTTCTGATATTATACCATACTTGTTTATTATCTTTTCCAACCAATTTCTGGTGTATTTCTGCGTTCATATGTTTTATATCACAAAAAACTAAATCCAGATAGGGGAGGGAGGCAATAAATTGAGGGGATGAACCATTGGTTTCCACTGCAGTAGGAAAATTAAAATATTTAAGACCTTTAAGAAGTTCAAAATAGAAATTCCATTGGGCGGTGGGCTCTCCTCCAGACAAGGTTACACCATAATGGTGATTGTCTTTTAAGAATCTTTGGTAAGGTAAGATTTCGCGAATAACCTCTTTTACCGTAATTTCTTGACCAATGATTTCTTTAGAGCCATCATCGTAAATTAATTCGGTCTTTCCAAAGGGTATGCTTTCCGGGCTGCCACACCAGGGGCAATGGAAGTTACAGCCCTTAAAATAGATGATACTTCTCCATCCCGGGCCCTCTTTTAAGACACCATGTTTTATGTTTATGATAATGCCTTTAGCACTTTCTTTATATTTATTCATCGAAGTTCCTTTTTATTTTAATTATCTAAATTTTAGTATATTCTTTCTCTTTTTACAAAATATTTTTTATATTCCCTTTGCAATATTTTTTTAAAATATTGATATTTTAATTTTAATAAAAGAGGATATTTTAATATTTTGCAGAATATAATCTATAAGTTAAATATTTTGCCTTCAAGATTTAAAAAGATTGAATTAAAGAAAAAGAGGTGAATTAAATGAACGAAGTTTTAAGTTTTGGCATGGTAGGTGGTGGAATTGGCTCTTTAATCGGCGAAGTTCATCATAAAGCAGCTTCCTTTGACCGTAAAGCAAAATTAATTGCCGGATGTTTTTCCAGAAGTTATGACAATACTTTATCCACGGGGAAAAAATTGGGTTTGGATTCCAGACGACTCTATAAAAATTTTAGGGAAATGACTGAAAAAGAAGGAGCAAGAAAGGATAAAATTGATTTTGTTATTATTGTGACCCCGAATAATTCACATTTTGAGATGGCCAAAGCTTTTTTAGAAAAAGGTATTAATGTAGTTTGTGATAAGCCTTTGACCTTGAAAGTTGAAGAGGCTGAAGTATTAACAAATTTGGCCAAGAAAAGAGATTTACTTTGTTGTGTAACTTATACCTATTCCGGTTATCCTATGGTAAAACATGCTCGGGAAATAATTAGTAGAGGCGAGATTGGGAAGATTCGGATGGTAATGGGAGAATATCTCCAGGAATGGCTGGCTATGCCGGTAGAGAAAGAAGAAGGGAACAAGCAGGCATCCTGGCGAACTGACCCCAAATATTCCGGAAATTCTAATTGTGTAGCGGATATTGGAAGCCATATAGAGAATACTGTCTCTTATACAACCGGATTGGAAATCGATTCTCTTTGCGCCAATTTGGATATTTTTGTTAAGGGAAGAGCACTCGATGATAATGCAGGGGTTTTACTCAAATATACCAGCGGAGCTCGGGGGATTTATTGGTGTTCACAAGTGGCTATCGGGTACAATAATGGTTTAAAAATCCGTGTTTTGGGGGAAAAGGGGTCTGTAGAATGGGAGCAGGAAAAACCTGATTATTTGAAAGTTGCTTTTTATGGTCGGCCAGTTCAGATTTTATCTCGGGGAAGAGATAATTTATATCCTCTGGCTTTGAGAGTCTCCCGACTCCCTGGAGGGCATCCCGAGGGTGTATATGAGGCTTTTGCCAATATCTATTCTAATTTTTCCGATGCCTTACTGGCCAAAAAAGCAGGAAAACCTTTCCAGAATAAGAAGGAAGTTGATTTTCCTACCTTTGAAGATGGCGCAAGAGGTGTCAAGTTCATTAATTTATGTGTGGAAAGCTCACAAAGAGGTGCCTGTTGGATATCAATAAAGTGATTTAACCAGTAAAACAGGTGGGATTTTGTTCTTTTATGCAAAATAATTTATTTAAAAACTAACTTTTTAGTAAACAAATAATTTGCTTTAATAGTTTTAATTGATTAAAATGATAAAAAACTTATTTATAATTATTTGAAGGAGCGGGAGGTAGACATGGTGAATAGCGCAAAGGTTTATTTTACAGATTTAAGGGCGAAACCAGGGAAGAACTTGCTGGATAAATTAAAGAAATTAGTTTTAGAAGCCGGGATTAAAGAGATTGGTTTTAAGGATAAGTTCACAGCCCTAAAAATTCATTTTGGGGAACCGGGGAACCTGTCCTATATTCGGCCTAATTATGCGGCTTGTATCGTAAAATTAATTAAAGATTTCGGGGGGAGGCCATTTCTAACCGATGCCAATACCCTTTATTACGGCAAGAGGGCTAATGCCGTAGACCATTTAAATACTGCTATGGTGAATGGATTTAATCGGATCGGGGTAGGGTGTGATGTGATTATTGCCGATGGTTTAAAGGGGACTGAATATCGGGAGATTTCTATTGACCAAAAACATTTTCAAGCTCCCAAGATAGCAGCAGCAATTGCTGATGCTGATATTATTATTTCTCTGACTCATTTTAAAGGTCATGAAATGACCGGCTTTGGAGGCGCCTTAAAAAATTTAGGGATGGGCAGTGGTTCACGAGCGGGCAAGATGGAGATGCATTCTAATTCTAAGCCCAAGATTAACCTTAAGAATTGTATCGGCTGCGGCCAGTGCATTAAAAGCTGCTCCCAGGAGGCCATTCATTTTAATGAAAATAAAAAGGCAGAAATTGATTATCATAAATGTATCGGCTGCGGCCAGTGTGTAGCGGTATGTCAATACAGTGCAGCTGTAAAAGGCACTGATGAATCGGAAGGAAATGTCCAGGAAAAGATTGCAGAATATACTTATGCAGTATTAAAAAACAAGCCTCATTTTCATATCAGTTTTATTATGAATGTCTCCCCTTATTGTGATTGTTGGGGCTATAATGATATGGCTATCGTCCCGGATATCGGAATGGCTGCTTCTTTTGACCCTGTGGCCTTGGACAGAGCCTGTGTCGATTTAGTAAATAAAGCTCCCATGGTCAAAGGCAGTGTCCTGGAAGAGAAGCATTTTCATTCAGGAGAAGATAAATTCACCCATGTTCATATTGATACCGATTGGAAGATAGGCCTTAATTATGCGGAAAAGATAGGTCTGGGCACACAGAATTATGATTTAATTATAGCTAAATAAAATAAAATAAGATGGAAAAATAAATGGTCCTTTGATAAGTTAAAAACCTGCCAAAGGACCATCCCCTAATAAAGTATTGACAGGAGGTATTAAAAAATATTGATAGATAAAAATTTTAAAGGGACACTAATTATCTTAGTAAGACACGGAGAATGTGAAGGGAATATTAAGGGGATGTTTAGAGGGAGGGCAGACTTCCCTTTAAACGAAAGAGGGTTTATTCAAGTCCAAGATTTAGCTCAAGAATTGAAAAATTTTCCTCTTAAACATATTTATACCAGTCCTTTGTCTCGAGCCAGGCAGACTGCAGAGGCGATTAGCTTACAATGTAGAGTGGGAGTTAAGATAGAAGAGCGATTTAACAATATTGAATTGGGGAGCTGGGAAGGGCGCCTTAAAAAAGAGATTGCCCAGGAATACCCGAAGGAATGGGATCTTTGGGTGAACAATCCGGAGAAACTTCGAGTGGAAGATATGGAAACTCTTTATGATGTGCAAAAAAGGGCCAAGGCTTGCCTGGATAGTTTAGCTTCTGAACATGACGGAGAAAATATAGCAGTAGTTACCCACCGGGCAGTGCTAAAACCCCTTATCGCTGCCTGCTTGAATATTGCCTCTCCTTATTTTTGGAAGATTCATTTAGATACTGCTTCTTACAGTCTTATTTCTCATAAAAAAGAAAGAGGATATTGTCTGATACAATTGAATCAAAATAAACATTTAAAAGAATATGTTACCGAGTGGGTATAAAAAAAGAAAAATGGAAATTAACCCAAAAAAACAAATATCAAAAAAATACAAAATCTTTATCGGATACTTGGAGGGAACAATATCAATCATCCTGAATACCATCCTTTTTGGCTTAAAATACTGGGTGGGAATCATGACTTTTTCTATAGCCATAATTGCCGATGCCTGGCATACCTTATCTGACTCGCTCACTTCCCTGGTGGTGATTATAGGTTTTAAGGTTTCATCCAAGCCTGCCGATAAAGAACACCCCCACGGTCACGGTCAGGCAGAGATAATTAGTTCTGTCATTATTGGGACACTATTAGCTGTGGTAGGTGTTAATTTTTTAATTACCTCGATTCAAAAGTTTATAAATCATCAATCTGCCTCTTACGGAAATTTAGCCGTAATAGTATTTATAATTTCCGTTATAGTAAAAGAAGGGCTGGCTCAATTTTCTCTACGTGCAGGGAAAAAAATTAATTCTCAATCACTGATTGCTGATGGTTGGCACCACAGAAGTGATGCCCTGGTATCTCTTATGGTTTTAGTCGGAATCTTTATGGGAGGATATTTCTGGTGGGTAGACAGCATTATGGGCATTATAGTATCTTTGGTCATCTTTTATACCACCTGCATCATTTTAAAAAAATCAATCAGTACCTTAATTGGGGAAAAACCGTCCGATGATTTTGAAGCAGAGATTAGAAAAATTGTAAAGAATAATATATCTCATGATGTTAAATTACATCACCTTCATTCTCATAAATATGGTGACAATAAAGAATCAACCTTTCATATTCGGTTACCAGCAGACATGAGATTGGAAGAAGCCCATAGGATTTCAGAAAAATTAGAAAAGAAGATAAAAGAAGAAATGAATATTGAGGCTACCATTCATGTAGAGCCAGATTATTATAAGGAGAATAAGAACTAATTAAAATAAATTCATACTCAAGATACAAGTGTTGAGAAAACAGGAAAGGAACTAATTTTGAGGTTAAGATATAAGATAATTATTTTTTTATCGTTGTTTTTAATATTCACTTCTCTTTTAATTTGTATGGCCGGTGCCGGTACAGTTATCCGGGAGGAGATGAATCAGTTCTCGGGATTTTCAGGAGTTCTGATTAAAGACTTAAACACTCAAGAAGTACTATTTTCTCATAATGAAGATAAACTTTTCACCCCGGCATCTCTTATTAAAATATTTACCCTGCTTTCCGCTTTAGAAATCTTAGGTGAGGAGTATGTTTATCAGACTTCCTTCTACTTTTCCAGCACTGTTCCCGGAGAGATAAACGGAGACCTGTATATAGTAGGCAGTGGAGATCCCACTCAATCCCCGGAAGTAATCAGAAAGATAGCAGATGAGCTGGTGCAAAAGTTTAGCATCAGGCATATCTCCGGAGATATTGTATTGGATAATTCAAAGTTCTTGCCTGAAGAGTTTTTAGGAAGGGGATGGATGTGGGATGATAAAAATCCCCTGATCGGAGCATTAACCGTAGCGGGATATAAAATTAAGGGAAAACAAAATTCTTATCTTGATATTATGCCTCTTCTTTGGGGAAATATTTTTTCTCAGGAACTATCTAAAAAAGGAGTCAAGTTAAAAGGGGATATCCGGATTGGAAAAACCCCAGAGGATCTAAAGGTAAAGTATATTTATTATTCTGATACTCTGGATAAAATACTGGCTAATATGATGAAAAAGAGTGATAACCAGAGTGCTGAAAATATTTTTCGTTCTCTGGCTCAGAAGAATAATCCTGAAGAGACATTTAGTGTTGCTCGTGCTATTGCATCTTTAGAAGAAGTTATTGGTACAGCTCTGGGTTTAAAATGGGGAAAGGATTATATCCTCGTGGACGGCTGCGGGCTCTCTGAATATAATCTTATGACCCCTGCTCATTTGATAAAAGCAATTTCCTATCTTTACCAAAAATATGATTTTAAGATACTGGATTATTTTGCTAGCACCAAAGAGAGCGGAACCTTAAAAGAACGTCTGCCTTTTCAGGTGTGGGGTAAGACTGGCACTTTATCCTCGGCTTCAGCACTGGCTGGCATTTTACAGACCAAAAATATGAGATGGGTAGTCTTTTGCCTTATGGAGAATAATTTTTTATTTATAGAAGAAAGGAATGACCCCAAAATTTTTGAAAATAGAATAATAGAATACATCTACCAAAATTTGTAGCACCACAGCGTGAAAGGCAAAAATAAGTTTATATGTTTTATAAATTGTAGCAGCACGGCGTGCCGTGCTGAATGTGCTCACATTATAAAAATTAATAAATATCGATTTTTCCGGAGGTGTAATTTTAAAAATGAAAGACGAGGAGAAGGTAAAAGACCAACTTATTAAAGAATTACAAAAAATGCGCGAAAAAGTAGCCATCCTAGAAGACGTAAAATTTAAGTATAACCAGGTAGATATAAAACTTAAGCAAACTTATGAAAAGTTACAAAAATTTATAGAAGGTATTGCCTATATTATTACGGAAATAGTTGAAATAAGGGACCCCTACCTCATCGGACACCACCAAAGGGTCTCCAAACTTGCTGCTGCC
>MEYH01000100.1:0-15429 GCA_001773955.1 Candidatus Sediminicultor quintus
TCGTAATTGCTGATTTTTCGAAATTTGAAGCGCGTTTAAAGGCACTCTCCGTGCGTTTTTAGGGCATTCCTGAAGGGGGTCCGAAAGCCTTGTAAATAAAGGGTTTTAAAGGAGGTAAATAGGAACATAAAACCATCTCCTGTTCCTATCTCTGTCCCCTTTATGTCCCCTTTGGCTCGTTTATTTCATAATATAATATGTTCCTTTCCCCGTAGATCCAACCTTTCCCAATATATGCTTATCTGTTAGAACTCCTAAGTCAAGACTTGCAGTTTTTTTAATCACCCCGTTCAACTCTTTGTATTCCTTATTGGTTATCTTTCCTTCTGGTTAAGACACTCATCAGATCCTATAGTTTTTTTGCTAAAAGTTACCGAACTATCGATCCGGCACAACTTCCCTTTTATCTAATTGAAAAGCAAAATATTAATTACCTTAGAAAATAATGTTGTATTGCAAGACCCCTTAAGACTTAAGATTCTTGCTATTTAACTCCAAAATGTATCATATTAATCCGAATAATCATCTTGTCTTCATTAATTTGTATTTTTAATTTATTGAATCCTCCAGGGATTCCTTTTTTGAAATAATTAGTTATTCCTATCTGTTCTTTCGGTATCCCGAAAATATAAGTATCAAGTTTCCCATTACCATTTTTATCCTGAAACATAGATATAACATATTCCCCATTTGGCAGCACTTCATCTACCAATAGAGTAGTGGAAGTAGAATCAATCGTTAGTGTTTTATAAGGAATTTTCTTTTTATATCCATCTTTGGAATTAAAAATAGCTATAATTATTTTACCTTGATTGGGCAATACTTCATTAATCTCAATAGTCACATTTAATTGATCAGCAAAAATACTTGTGGAATATAGCAAAAAGATGAGTACAAATAGTATTTTTTTCATGAAAATCCTCCTATTTATCCAGATTATTATCTTCTTTTTTTTCAGAATGTCACATCATAAGCCTGCTATTCCATTTACACTAGCAAGCTAATAGAATCAAATATACTTAATGTTTTTTTCTTATTCATTCATTGTATTTTAAAATAGAATAAAATTTACTATTTTCAGTCTATCACATAATTATTCATCTATTGTACCTTTGTACCTTGCCTATTTCGTTCGTTTAAAAATAAATATTAACCGCCTAAGAAAATGAGAAATTTTGTTAATGTATAGTTATAAGTAATTGTTGATAATTTTATCCCAATCATGCCAGTATTTGTAGCCAATAATGCACAGATTACCTATATAAAATAAGAGAATGTGAACTTGTCCAATGTATGATTTATAAAGAACATACGGTAGCAATACAATAAAACCTAAAAGAACTCCAAAAGCATCATCTTTAACTATTATTCCTTTTGATTTTAGAAAGGTAAAGATCGTGAATGTAGTCCCGAGAATGGTCGGCACTTCCCACTTTGTTAATACAGTCCATGCGCCAAAAGTAGTGGCAATTGCTTTCCCTCCATTAAACTTTAACATTGGAGAAAAGACATGTCCTAAAATGCCACATAGAGCTGCAATGGCAATTAAATATTCATTCTGAACAACATCAGTTATCACAAACAAAAATAGCGGGAAGATTCCTTTAAAATATTCCAATATCAATGCTATAATACCAAACTTCATTCCTTTGGCTCGCCAGAGATTTAAGGAACCTGGATTCCCATCTCCGACCTTACGTAAATCAACATTTATAAGTCTTGCTAATAGATATGAATACATGACTGAACCAGATAGAAATTGCAAAACAATTGCCAGAAGGCTATACATTTATTTTTCTTCCTTTCCAGGTAACAGATCTTAGAATGAATTTTTTAAAAATAGAACTCAGAAAAACGATTAAAAAAAATATAAAATGCAAAGGATAAAAGACGACATCCCAAAAGCTATAATTACCGGTTTTCCTGATTAGCATATATATCTGTAATGCAAATAGAGGATAATAAATTAAATACTCAGAATTGGAGAGGCAATAAAAAAAGGAAGAGTATATCCCACCAAACCATAAACCTAATACTAAAAAATTTATCATACCAATTTGAATTGCACCGAAAGCCATATTTTTACTAAGACCCTCAAAAAGCTGTTTTAACCCTTTTGGATACATACGAAACTTTATTATCTCGCCGCCTAATATATTGGTAACACCTATCCCCTTTTCCAAGAAAATCTTCCCAATTTTTAAATCCTCAACAACCTGATTCTTTACCGCAAGATGCCCGCCAGTTTTCTCATAGTCGCTCCTTGAGGTTAAAATCACGGGGCCAAAAACCCCAATGGGATTAGATTTTTGAAAAAGAGAAAAAGAATTTATCGAAGAGATAGCGATTAAATTAAAAGGCATAATGAGGTGTTCGTAGAATTTTTCGAATCTCTGATAGGGCCAAACAGAGATCAATCCACCATGTTTTATATATTCTGTGACCAGACTCTCCAAAGCCTCTCTAGAAAGTTCAACATCTGCATCCAGAAAGAGTAATAAATCACCTGTAGATTTAAGATAGCCATTCCAGCACGACCAGGGTTTTCCAATCCAGCCTTTTGGTGGTTCTTTTTTTAAAGATATCGTATCAATATCAGTAAAAGAAGACACGACAGATGCAGTTTTGTCTGTAGAATTGTCATTGACTACAATTATTTCGTGGGGTTTATAATTTTGAGTTTTTAAAGTATTTAATATTTTACCTATGTTGTGTTCCTCATTCATTGCGGGTATGATAACCGAGAGGCAAATATTTTTATTTTGAAGGTTTTTCGCTTCTAAAAATCTTATCTTTCTTAACCACAGTAACCATCCAATAATAAAGGAAAGAATGAGTATAAAATGTTTCATATGATAAAGCCCTTATCATTATTTATTTTTAAACTTTTCTATACATGAATCATAATCATACATGATCATGGGGACAGATCTTGCAATATCACTTTTTGTCTTTCCGCTTTATCCTTTTAATTACTCTGTTCACCGTAATATAATGCACCCTATATATATATATTTTGCTATCTTTTTACCACCGAACATAAGACCCTGAGGAATTTTATCTGTTATTTTCTCTTTTTTAATTGTGAAATGACTTTGTTTGCAGCCAATTTTCCTGTTAATATGGCAATTGGCAGACCTGAAGGACTATAGGTCCACTGTCCTGCCTGGAAAATATTGCTCAGTGGCGTTAACACTGATTTCGAAATATTTTGCATTTTATTTACTGCCGGCATACCTTTATTTGTAAAGGCCCAGCCGGTAATAGCTCCTTCAGAATTTCCAGTTTTTTTCGCAATGGATAATGGTGAGTACGAAAAACGGTCCATAATGGCTGAACGGATACCAGGATAGACTGACTTTGAAAGAGCGTCAATAAGACAGTCTTCGATATGTATTTTAATTTCATTGTACAATCCCTGTTCATCGAGTATTTTAATCAAGCTATAATCGAATAAAACACTTACTATCAAGCCGGTTTTTCCGGCAGGAGCAAGGTTTTTATCTTTGAGCACTGGAATGGATATTTCAAAGGTGGTGTAATTGATGTATTTCGAAATCCAAATTTTTATCTGTTCCTGACTTTTTTTAGTGGGAGTTTTGGATTGTACGGAAAGCAGCTGGTTAAGATCTGAATAGATTTTTTCGCCCAACCCTATTCTCAGGGGTGTATAAAAAAAATGGCCATGGGATATTTCCGAGAAATATGACGGAGCCAGGTCAACAGAAAGGTAAAGCGTAAAGACACTGTCCCCTCCTATTTTCTCTTTTATTTCGTTCTTCCTTGCAATGGTCTTTTGTTTTATCTTTTGGTCTAGAATCTTATCTGTATCTATACACTGATACATGGTTTTTTGGTCAGCTGCCCAAATCAGCTTTTTATAAAAGTACACCTTCCCCTGTTCATCTGTAACCGAGTGATGATCGGGATCAAGGGCTGCAATTTTGGTGTTCTTTGCTATTTCTACTTTTCTGTTGGCACAAAATTCTTCCATTTTACGGGGGATCATCCCCGTTCCTCCCAGGGGATAACTATAATCCAGATAGAGACTGAAATAACTCAGGGCAAAAAAAGCGGGGGTTTCTTTAAAAAAATGCTGGCTGATGATATCGATCAGCGATTGGTTTCCGGTAAACATTTTTAAGTGTTTTTCTACTGGAGCATTCATCCGGTTGATCTTGTCAATGGCAAAGAAAAATTTTCCTAACCAGGGCAGGAGGACCTTAAACAGATAATTCCGGTCATGCTTCAAATCCTTAAAGATGGGATTTTCTATGCCATATAAGACTTTCATATATTTCATCACCGTTTTGATATTATCGGTGATCCTTTTTATATCCTCGCTGCTTTCAGGGTAAAAACTAGCTAGAAGCTCAAAGTAATCCTTAAGGTTTTCTTCTGAAGTGATACCTATTATCCTGTCTTCAATTCCCACAGAAACCTGGCTCTTCACAAATTCAATTTCGATTCCCAGGCTCGAAAGCATGGGGAACACAATGCCTGAATCCTCTATAGCCCGAATTCCGCTGTCAAAGGTAAAACCGTTTTTATCAAAAGAATTGATCAAGCCCCCGAGCTGGTTTTCCTTTTCGCAGATTAGAACAGAATATCCGGCATCTGCCGCAAATGCGCCGGCGGTAAGTCCTGCCATTCCGCCTCCTACGATCATTACATCATATTCCAATTGATTCTCTCCTTTTAAACTGTTTTACAAAAAATTTTGCCGATTCATTTTTCAATATCATTCCTTTTAAAAAACCCTGTTTTACAGCAAGCCTGCTATTTTTTTACTGATCGACCATATTTCTTTCCCAATTTCCCGATCCAAAGCGTGCGGGGAAGGTTTTTCAACCAGTGTCAGATTAAAATACTGTCCGCTGACCTCGGACAATTCCGGCGCTGCCGCAAGATAGTGAAGGGCCTGCCCTGAAATAGAGGGATCCGCTAAAAATTTCGTTACAAAATGGTGTTTATACCACCGATAGAGAGGACCGTTGTTTTCTCCGATAGCGCTCTTTACCCCTCCGGGATGCATGGCATTGATGGTGACTCCCGAGCCCTTCAGTAAATCGGCAAATTCCCAGACCGTAAGCAGCTGCGCAGTTTTGGAAGCCCCATAACCTCTTAATCCGGTGTAATATCTTTTATCCCAATTTAGGTCACTTATATTTAAACCATTAAAGCGGTGTCCCTGGGAATTAACCTGAATGATTCGTGATGAAGGATTTTTTTTAAGCTTTTCCATTAACTTGTAGGTAAGTATAAAAGACGCAAGGTGGTCAACGCAAAATACTGTTTCCAAATGGTCTTTGGTGTAGGTTTTCCTGGTACAATACATGCCGGCATTATTAATGAGAATATCAATCTGCCAGTCTGAATGGTTCAAATAATCAGCTGCCTTATGCACCTCTTCCAGATTTGTAAAATCAGCGATAAGATAATCACATTCGACATGGTAAGTAGAGCGAATGATCTCACAGGCTTTTTCTGATTTTTCCTGATTACGGTTAATCATTACAATAGAGGCTTGATGAGCAGCCAATGTTTTCGCGGCTTCCCAGCCTACCCCGGAAGTAGTGCCGGTTAAAACACACCTTTTCCCTTTCAGGTTTACATCACAATGATGCTGCTCAGCTCGATTATTGGCCATCATTTGCTTGATATCGGCCCATTTATACTGCTTAAAATATTTAAACAAGATAAAACATCCCTAACCGAATTTCTTTTTCATAAATTTTCTGTATGATTTTGCAAACCAGGGAATATTATCGAATATGTCTCCCCATAAATCATAATAGTCCCTTTGCTCAATTATTCTTCCGTCTTGGTGAAGGGTAAGTTTTGTGGATCCGTAAATTGTAGAACTGGGAAATTTTTTAAAAATCATCGTCATTTCCCAATCCATAAAAATGATGTTATTTTCCATTACGATTGAAGGGATATTCATTTTGAGCTGTTGGCACCTGGCTGTTAGCCTGTCACAAAGATTTTTAAATTCATCAATCCCCACTATTTTTTGAATCGTATCCTTGAATACTATTTCTTCGTGGTAATAAGGAAATATATGGGACCAATCCGTTTTACCATCTCTGTTATAAGTCTTGGACCATAATTCCTTTATCTGTATTGTGCTTAAACTGAATAAGTTGAAGTTGTTATTCATAACTCCCCTTCATTGACTTTTTTCAAAAAAGTCAATTCAATTTGTAAGATAATTAATAGGGTTTAGGTCTTGCCATATCACTTTTCATCTTCCCGCTTTATTCTTTTAATCACTTTGCTTGCTGTACTATAATGCACTCCGAGATATTCTGCTATTTCTTTTAAGGGATAGCCATACTTTGAGCAAGCCTGATAAATGGCTTGATTTTTTAACTTCTTATCCTCCTGGGGTAAAATCTCATTTAAGGGCGGACTGGTTACATAGCGCTGTTCTCTAGTTATCTCCTTTAATTTTTCTTTCACTCTCAGCAAGTCTTTTATATTATCTACAAAATTATCCTGGCCGAGAAACAATTGCCCTTTTATCACCTTTTCTTCTTCTAATCACCATATTTGAATGCGATGTACTCAATAATAATACCATATACAATACCTGCCAAAAAACTCACAACATCATTAAAGCCTGTAGAACTATAAAAAGCAAAAGAAATGATTAAACCAAAGAGTGCTCCTCGGCCAATTACTTTTGGCCATCCCAGGTTTCTACCAGCCAACCCAATCATCAAACCCATAATTAAACGATTGTACCATAAAGCAAACAGAAAGTAAGCATCACTTTGAAAATTTGACCTTAACGAAGCCCCAATAATGCAAAATACTCCCAAAATAGCCCCTGAAGTAATACATATCTTCATTCTTTTTTTAAACATACTTTTTGTCACCCCCTAATCTAATTTACTATGAATCCAATCTAAAAACTTGGTTGAATATTTCAGTGTTTTTGCAGGGCAAATATCTACACAATGACCACAGCCAACACAACGCGAGTCTATAACTACTTTGCAGATTTGAGCCTTATTATTGACCCATTACAAAAGTCTCCTCTATCATTATCTATTTAAATAAAGTAATATACTCGGATAATACGTATAATCGATTTCTGGATAAGCCAGTTACTTCCTTGAGCAAGCCTAACCGCTGAAAATCAGCTATTAAGCGGGAAGCAGCAGCAAAGCCTATCTCCAAATATTCAGATGCTTGATTGATAGAAATCACCGGGTTAGAAAATAAAGATAATAATAATTTTTGGGCGATCGGTATTTTACGTCCAAGAGATACTATTTTATCTTCATATTGTTTACACAAACCTACAATTGATTTTAGAGTTTCTTTTCCATTCTTGGCAGTATCAATAACTCCGGTGAGGAAAAATTTAACCCATTGTTCCAGGTTATTCGATGTTCGTGCCATGGTTAGAGAATCATAATAAGCTCCTTTATGTCTTTCAAAAAAATCAGAAAGATATAAGGTTGGTTTTTGTAATATCTTTAGGTCAATCAATTGTAAAATAATCAACAGCCTTCCGATTCTGCCATTGCCATCCAAAAAGGGATGAATGGTTTCGAACTGATAATGAGTCATAGCTATTTTTATTAAATGAGGTATGCAAAGCTTCCGATTATGCCAAAATTTTTCCAAATCAGTTAAGAGTTCTGGTAATTCTTCATAATGTGGGGGAATAAAAAAAGCATCCTTTAAACTTGATCCACCTATCCAATTTTGGCTTCTGCGTATCTCTCCGGGTAGTTTATATTTTCCTCTTACTCCAGAAAGAAGTACTTGATGAGTTTCTTTGATAAGTCTCATGGAAATTGGTAATTTTTCTAATCCTTTTACAGCAAAATTCAATGCCTTAATATAATTTTGAACTTCCAGCCAATCATCTCTTTTTTCTGGTCTAATTTCTTTCTCCGGTAAAATTACCTCATCTATCTCGGTAAGGGTTCCTTCTATTCGGCTGGAAGTAGTAGCTTCTTTTGCCACATGCATTTTGATAAATAGCTCTACGTTTGGCACTAATGTAGAATAAGCATTTAGTTCCCCTAAATGCCTCATCGCTTCTTCTAATTGCAGATTTATCTGCTTATCATTCCATTCGAAGTATTGATTAATAAAAGAAGGGCTAAAACTCTTATATTCGTATTGTTGTTTATAGTTTCCAGCTTGAAACATCAAATCACTACTCCAGAATTATTTAAATATTTTATAAATAATTATCTTATATTTTTTAAATTGCAATTTCATATTATCATTTACAAATATAAATGTCAATAAGAAATATATTATTATCACTTTCTAATTATTATAGAAATATGTATGATTTTTAACTCAAAGTGATAATAACGATTTCCTTTATTATCACTTTATTCATAAAATGATAATAAGCCTAATATAGGCAAACCCCGCCTATGGAATATGGATAAAAGTGTGAAGACCCCCATTATCTCATTCCTGAAAGGGGTCTGAAAGCCTTGTAAATAAAGCTTTTATGGGGGAGGTAAATAATTAAAATGGGGGCATATTTTATTAAGACACTGCTCAGATCCCATAGGTTTTCCGTTAAAAGTTACCGAATTACTGAGTTAGTTCAACTACCCCTGACACACTTATACTCATTTAACTTGAAATTTCTTTTTATCTTTTTTACAAATAATCAGTGTTATATCTCGACCAGATTGAAAGGCAGTAGATACGCCTCCACCAGGTGCAGTCCATTGACCAATTAAGTAGAAATTTTCAAGGCCGGGTAATTCTTTTTTTATAAACTCTGGGACTAAGCTCGGCAGCCAATTCCATCCTTGTGTGCTTCCCATCCAATTATTCGTGTATCTTTTAAATGTAGCCGGGGTAGCAATATCTATTACATCTACATTACTTATGATATTTCCGAAGCGATTATCAAGTATTTTAATGACCTCTTGGGAAATACGATCTTTTTCCCGATTATATTCCTCAATATTATTTTTTCTGAGCTCACTCCAATGCTGATAATTATCTGTTTTTAACATAATTCTTATACATGTTTTTCCTTCAGGGGCTAGCGTGTGATCAAAATTATAAATAGTTATTGGAATACTCATAAGTTTTGATTGCTCGTCAACAATAAACTCTTTATTCAGGTCTAATTCAATTGATGTGGGTTCATTCTCAAAAGTTCTTGACACTCCCAATGAAATAAGCACCATTGAAGGCCATTTGGGATGCTCATTGTATAATTTCTTTATTTTCTTATCAATATATTTTTCCTCTAACATTTTAAAAATCGTGTAATGACCGTCTGCGGCTGAGATAACAAAATCAGCATCGTTATGGGTTTCCCCATTTTCTAGGGTAATCCCAACAGCTTGATTATCTTTTGTATTAATTTTGATTACTTTTAATTTATAATGAATCTTCCCACCTAATTCTAAATATTTCTTTTCCAGTAAACGAGCGAATGGAAGTGATCCACCAATCGGATATCCAGAATTTTTATTATGGAGACTCCCCAAACTAATAAGAAGAAAAAAAGCCGGAAAACGAGAGAAAAAATCCATATTTAAGGTGCGTTTCAACTTTTTACTCTTACACTCCTTGGTCATATCTTCAACGGATTTACTCCATTTCATTAAGTAATACAATACAGGGGCAGCTTTAAATTGTCTTAAGTAATAATCAAGCGGATTCCACAACTCTAAAGGTTTAGATGGCATTAAATCGAAATTTGCCAATTTTTTTATTCCTTTGATAAAAGAGCGAATAAAACCTTTATCTTCTGGAGCTATAGAAATCAATTCTTTTTCTAGTTTATCTGGATCAGTAAACATAGTGGCTATTTTCCCGTTTTCATCCTCAGCTGTACCAAGAGCATCATGATAATAAAATTTCAGCTGACTCATATCAATCAATTCATTCCAATAATGATATAGCTTAAATCTTGGATTTAGCCCGCCTATTGAATGTATGCATCCGTCAAAAGTATAACCTTTTCTTTTCCAGGCAGTACATAAGCCTCCTGGAATGTTATGTAATTCAAATATCTCGGTATCATAACTATTTATTTGTAAATAGCATCCAGCACTTAAACCAGCTATTCCCGAACCAATAATAATTATTTTCTTTTTAGACATGCTCTTTTCTTCCAAAATTTGATTTATTTTAATCGTTCATAGGAACAAAGAACCGTCTTTTGTTCCCCTATTCCTCATCTTAGTGAACGAACATATTCCAGCAACTCTTTTATATTTTCTTTCTTAGTAAAGTCCCTTGGTTTGGAATATGCCGCTAACATTCCTTTTTCATCTGATGTTCTATCTCGATTTAATTTTATTTTCCACTTCAATAAAGTCATTAATATCTTATTTATTAAGTTCAATTTTACAAAATCAAACCCGCCACGAAAATAATAAAATTGTATACGTTTTTGTTCCTCTGCTGAAAAATTTTTATTTTTTAACTCGGATACGATACTTTCTTTTGATGGTGATGCTCCGGTTGTAAAAACGATAATATTCTTATCCTTTAATTTATGCAGGTTGTTTTTTATAATATTTACGCCACTTATTCCAACCGCATGCAAGCTTCCGCCATAAATGATAATGTCATATTTTAGTAATATATCAATATCTATTTTTTTTAGCTTTAATAAGTCGGCTTCTAATTCTTCTGCAATCCATTCCGCATATTTTTTAGTAAAACCTGATATTGATTTATAGATAACAACTGTTTTCATCATTGCTTTATTCCTTCTACTGACACATTTTGAAACCAATAACCATTAAAAAATATTTTTTCTTCTAATTTATATTCTATATCGTTTTTAAAAATTGGTCCCCCTGTCACCATGGTATGATATTCACCATTTTCTCCGGCAAGGTCGACACCCTTTTTTCCAAGTATCCTTATCAAACTTTTATCTAATTCTCTACCCAATAATTCTTTATCTAACAACTTATCTTTAACAGCAACAATGATCGCTTTAAATCCATCATCAATAAATTCCTGGACTATTTTTCTTCTGAGTTTTTTCCATAAAGGAAGATACTCTAATATATTGGTTTTATTACAAACTTTCTTAACCCATTTCTTATGGTCCTCTATATCTATATCACCAAACACGCCAATATTGATCCCACTTTCTTTAATTTCTTTTAATGCTGTTATAAACTTTATTTCATAATCTTCCCAGGATGTAGCATAGGTACTCAGATAAATATTTAAGGATTCAGACTGCTTTTTAAGCAAATTTAATGATAAGCCGTGAGACATGGATCGTTCACCATTCTCTATTAACATGGTAATCAATCTTTTAGGTATGCCCACTTGCTTGAGAGCATAATACATAGATAAACAAGAGTCTTTTCCTCCACTCCAGGAACAAAAAAATGTTTTATTATTCATATCCATGTGTAATTTTCCTTTTTATATAAGTTACCGAATTATTGAGCTGGTACATGTGTCCCTATTTTCTTGTCCCAATAAATTTATGAGTTTCTGTTCCCAGCTGAAAATTTCTTGTAACCATAAATTAAATATAAACTTCCAGGTATTGCCAGTAAAATAATGATTGGACCAGAATTTTCTAAGAAAATGAATGCAAATAATAATTTAACAAATATAGGTAAACAGATCATATAACCCGCAATTTTTTCCCACTTCCATCCGACTATTAAGCCAATTAATATAATTGGCATTACCATTAGATGAATATTTTCTATTAAGGATAAAGATGAGTTTGGAAACGGAAGACCATATCCAATATAAAATGGGAAAGCAAATAGGAACATTATTGTTGCAGTAATTCTTGCCATCCATTTAATATTTTCCATCGATTTTGTTTTTATAGGCTTGATTGATTTTTCCATAGTTCGCTACCTCCACCACCCCGAAAGTATCGCAGCTTAAACAATTTGTTAGATACTGTTTCGCAATCATTTATTTAAAAACGTATTCATTCTCTATAATGTTCTTCATATCCTCACAATCTGTGAATTTTAAAATATTTATTCCCATTTTTTGAGCAGCATCAAGATTTGCTTTAGAGTCATCAATGAATAAAATGTGTTGAGGTTCTACTTTCACTTTTTTTAGGCAAATATGATATATTTTATCATCTGGCTTGGAGACTTTTTCTTCACAAGAAAATATTTTTGTGTCAAAGTAGTGAATCCAATACAAGTTCTTTATTTCTTCAAAAACCTCAATTGTCATATTTGATAATAAAACCAATTTTATTTTGTCTTTAATAGATTTAATATATTCTATGGTTTCTGTATTCATATCTAACCAGCTCTTTATATCAAATTCAATCAATTGATCAATATCCTTTAATTCGATTTGTCTATCCATTAATTGAATCATTTTGGTCCAATAGGTTTTTACATCAATGAGAGCTGAATCATAATCTTTCCTTTCTTTGGTGTAGAATGAAAAAAATTGCTGTTCTGGAATCTTTAATATTTTACACATTTCATTGACAAGTTCTTTATTTTGCTTTTTACTGATGACGCCACCATAGTCATAAACGATGGTCTTAATATTTTTCATTTTATCTCCATTTATAGAATAGCGTCTAACCTTCGACGCACTTTTTATCTTCCCGCTTTAATTTTTTTATCGCCCTACTCGCTGTAATATATTCACGCAAATATATTCTGCTATCTATTTTATCATATTGAAAGACCTGATCTCCTACTTATAACCCTTTAACCGTTCTTATCTCCTTTATATTGGATGGTTTGTATTTATACCGGTCAATCTTTAAAGCCCATTTTAATGTTTCATCAAAATGATGCTGCTTATTCTTTTGGCCAAAGCCATGATGGTCAGCATAGGAGGATTCCCCAGCGAGGAAGGGAAAAGAGATGCGTCTGCCACATAAACGTTTTCTGGCAAACGCGGATTGTGAAATGAGACGGCTTCATCAGGCGTCAAAGGCAGCATGCCTCCCGGATGACCCGCACTGAGTGTCCCGAGAAAAGCATCATCCGGGTCTACCCCAAGTTTTGAAAATATTTTTTTGCATTGATTGACACCCTGGTCGAGTTTTTGCCTATCCTTCTCGGTCAGTATCTTGTTTTTAGGAGTGCCCTTTTCCGTATCGGCGAGCTTAATCAGGAGGCTGAGAATATCTTTTCCGGGTATTTTCCATTTTTTATTGAAGAAAAAGCTGAGCTGGTCAAAATACGGAGAAATGATGTATCCGTCCATCTGCACGGCGAAAGGCATGGATATTTCTTTGTTTTGCAGGGCATCTGTGTATTTTACGGCCACACAAAGAACAGGATCAACAAAGAGTGTTTTATCCGTCTTGATCCCTGAATTTTCAAGAATGACGGGAGTATTGAATCCCCCAGCAGCGACAATGACCAGATCGCCAGTTAAGAGACCACGATTGGTTAAAACACCGGTTGCCCGATTATTTTTAATAGTTATTTTTTTTACAGCACAATGATCGATAACCACCGCGCCTTTTTTCACAGCCTGGGAGACAAATATCGAAGCATCCCATTTTACGCCATAACTGCAACCCAGTGTGCAATGGCCGCAATTACGGCATTTTCGGTAATGACCGGCTTTGGGTATGGGAAACGGCATCAAACCTTCCGCCGCGCAAATCTCATAGAGTCTTCGCGTAGTATCTCTCCACAGATGTTTATGATCGGCGGAGATCGGAATTTCATGATGAAGCTCTGAAAATTCCCGGTCAAGTTCGATGTCGATTTTCTTTAGACCGGCATCAGCTCGTAAAGCATTGCCGCAGGCCACAGTGGTCGTTCCCCCGATGCCGGCCGCGTTGACCAGTGTCATATGATCTTTCGTCTTGGAGATTCGGTATGGTGGAAATACCAGCTGGATCATTTTTTCTGTAGGGAAAATATTTGCGCTTCTGAGGTGTTCCAAAAAAGGAAGGCTAATACCAAAAGGTTTAAAAAAACCGCCGGCTTCCAGTAAAGTGACCTGAAATTTTCCCTGAAGCTCTTTTGCCACCGTAGCTCCACCGGCGCCGGATCCAATAATAATAACCTTTTTCATTTCGATATCACCGCCCGACAGCATGAACAGTGTTCGGTTATACGTTGATAAAAGGACATTTTTAAACCTCCTGAGAGTCCCGCGATCAGACCCGAATCAAGGGATGACATCAAGGAGCAAATTTCTTCGGAATAAAATCCACTGAAAAAACACCTTTTAATCACGATCTCCCCATTCTGAAGGAATTCAAGGTCGATCTTCAGCGCTTTATAGATTACCCGCGTGGCAATATGAAAATCACGATCATTTTTCAGGTTCAATTCATTTCTCAGGCATACGCCCATCGCGCGCGCTCCGGTGAACAACCCGGCTTTTATCCCGTCAACCAATCTTTTGTTTTTCAATATTGCTTGCGCCTGATTTTTCGAAAATTCAGCGTATCTTTCCAGAAGCGCATCGGGGCTTTCGGCCGCTAAAACCGCTGCTGGTTTAACACCGAAGGCCTTTGCCGTGATGTTGAAAAGTTCGGCCGTTTTTCGTTTCCTGTAGGAAGCTGGAAGGTAAAATTGTGATAAAAACAGCTTGATGTTCATATTTTTATTTTCAGATATAAATATATCGCCGCGGCTCCAATTAGTCCGTCCACCAAAAAATTGGTAAAATAAATAAGATAAAGATTATCTCTGAAAACCAAAAAGAGAGACAGCAGGGAAGACGCTATTTTGGCGTTTGCCAGGAGGAGTAGAAACAGAGGATTTTCAGGATTCCGGAATATCTGACAGGCGATAAAGGCCACAACATACATGTATCCGACCGATAATATAAGGAAAAAACCCGGAAAAACGACGGGAGACTGATTCAAGTGAAATGCCAGTGAAAGAGAATTAAAAAAAGAAAGAACTCCCTCGGGCGTTAATAAAAAGACAACCCCGACTATGGCGAATGTCATGGCACATAAAAGGCCGAACAGTCTGACGGTTTTTTTCATGATTTACCTCCTTGTATCCTGTTGAAATCCGGAATTCCTGTATGCTGGATCTCCTCAAGGATGGCAAGCGCGTCTTCGGTCGGTATTGGGGAAATATTCCGGTAATGCTTTTTTATGATCGGATAATTTTTGTTCATAAAGCATTCTCTGTCGGGTTTGAAGTGTTTTGTCATTGCTTCGAAAATCGTCGGGATTGACATGTCCCGGACATTCCCGAAGGTTATAGGTGCAAAGACGCAAGGGCTGACTTCTCCGAAGGCGTCAATGTAGAGCATTTTGATGCCAGCATTGCATCCAAAATGACTACCGTGTTCAAAATGACCGAGGTAATTGATGGTCATTCCGTCTTTTTTATTATATTGATCCTGCAATTTAATCAAAAAATCAGTTTCATCGCGGCTGATCACGAACTCTTTATGCCAGAAATATTCGGACGACGGTTTTACCTCGCTGAGCCAGGCTTCATGAACACCAAGGTTCTCCAG
>MEYH01000100.1:15454-19291 GCA_001773955.1 Candidatus Sediminicultor quintus
TCCTGGTTCATCATTTCCTTGGTCAGTACGGTTGAGACGCTGGTGTGGAGGCCAGCATTGAGAAAAATTTCGATTCCGCGCAACGCCTCTTTAAATGCATTTTTATACCCACGGGCCTGGTCGTGATCTTCTTCCTTGCTACTGTCCAGGCTTATGGAAGCATAGGTCAACCCGGCTTTTTTCATGTCTAGTGCTTTTTGCTGTGTGAGCGTGCATCCGGTAGTAAACAACTTTAAGGCGATATCTTTATCTGTTCGATCTATTATCTCAACGATGTTTTTATTCAGAAGTGGTTCGCCTCCCGTAAGCCCAAGCCAGACAACGCCCATCTTGCCGAGCCCATTGATACAGTTGATGATGGTATCATTATCCATGGCTTTACCGAATCGTATCTTGTTATAGCAGTATGAACATTTCTGTGGACATGCATTTGTCAGCCCGATCTGGGCATGGGAAAGCCCTGAAATATTTTTGATCAGGTGTTGGTCAACAAATTTTGTATATGCGGAGCTGTTGATTGGAGGAAGATGAGAGTGCAGTATGTAATCGTTATTTATTTTTTTTATCTTGAATTTTCCGAAATATTTCAGTAAAAATAAATTTGTCCTTAGATCGACCCTGAGTAATTGCGGCGTTTTTTTTAGACTTTTTAAGATTCCTATCATATTATCCATTTGGAAATACTGAATGCCCCTCTTATTGATAACTCTTGATATCTAAATATTCGATGTTGAAAATAGATGGTTTTATCATTTTTATTTAGTATCCTTGGCTTTTGCCCTATGAATTTCTTTAATTGAATAATAATATAATATAAACATTTTAGAAATAATTGTCAAATATTTTCAATAAAATTGTCATTTAAAAATCAAAAGTGGACTGTTTTTTAATGATTTAAAGTTTAAAAGTGGACTAACCAAAAATGGTAAAAAAGATGTAATCTAGAACTAAATTTTAAGAAAAGAGGTTCTAAATTATGTCTAAACAATTACACAAAAACTTTACCGATGATCAGGTTAAATCACTTTTTAAAAAATATTCGAAAGGAGAAATCAAACTTAATTATGTCTTGCAAATTCTTAGAATCAAAAGAAGTAGATTCTTTGAATTACTAGCAAAATATCGTAAAGATCCAGATAACTTTTCTATCCAATATGAAAGAAAAACAATTAATCGAAAAACAAATCCAGATATCGAGAAAAATATTCTAAAAGAACTAAAGACCAATCTGAAGTCCGATTCTGGTATAGAGATAATTTTTTAGGTAGTCAAAAAGTTAGAAATTCTGATTTAAATTTAGTCCAGTTTTAACTTTTAACTAATAATTTATTTACATCCAGAGAGTAAAAAAGATAGTATATTTTTAATCTTTCAAAAGTGCACTTTTGATTCTTAAATAGTGCACTTTTGAAATTTAACTAACAATATTTTCAATAAAATATTTTCAATAAAAATATCAAAAAGATTTTATGATTTTTTCTTAGTTCATCCTATCCCTTCTTTAAGCGCAATCTCATTGAGGATACTTTTAAGAATTTTAGCTTTGATTTTAATATCATCCGGTTTGATATGTTCTATTTTGATTTTCCGGGTTGCTTCGTCTAATGCACTTTCTAAACTGGTTAAATCAAGTAAGACTACTTTTTTGCAGAAAAAACTTCTGGATCTGCCATCATCAAAATTCTCCATCATTGTTTCCAGTAATTTCATTTTCTTTTTCTGCTGTTCTATAAACTTTTTAATTCCCTGTTCTTTTATGAAATTCAAATTTGGCATCACTTTTTTGTATGACGGGTAAGAAGAAGATTCTTTCAATTGCTGATATTCTTCATTACTTTTGAATTTAGAACAGGGAAATTCTGAACACTCGGCACAGACTTCAAGATTCTTTTTCTTGACGCAACAAGTGATAAAAGAACAAGATGGGTGCTTATTGAAGAAATCAGGACCAGCACATCCCGGACATCTCGATGACCCTATGGTGTAGTATCTTGGGCACAAACCACAATCAAGACCGCATACGCTAATGGTTGGATATTTCTTTATTGGGTATTTTTTTAAATCAGGTTTTGTATGTTCCATGTATTCACCTTCCTAAGGTGGGGTTCGGAATTTCATATAAACAATAATAATTTAAAAATCCTCAAATCTCAACTATCCGGTTAAGAAAGTCCTCAGCTCCCATATATTTTCCGCCAAAAGTTACCGAATTATTGAGCTGGTGTAACCGTCCCCTGTCACACTTTGATCTTTTATTTTTTTGCAGTTATTACATATTCCAAAGAATCAGGTACATTGTCTATTTTGGAAGCGTTGACTATAAATTCTCTGCATCCAAAAGCTATTTCATAATGTGCTATAGAAATCCCTATATCAAGCCATTGAATATCATAACCTAATTTTTCCCCAGAATAATTTGGCGCCCTTTTAATAAAGAAATGCGCATCACCATTTGCATCAATCAATACTCTCCATGGTTGTTTGTTTGAAGCACTGGGCGCTAACCTTAGCATTTCTAAAGCTTCTCTTATATCGGGATCTTTAATATTATGATTAAAATTTTCATTGAAAAATAGTTCATCAAAATTTATCCTTGAATCGCTTTTGGCAAAAGTTCTAATCATTTTATTGCTTAATGAACTTTTTTTGCTGCTATAGCCTACAGGGGATATGATGGGGATAATTTCACCCGATGAAAGTTTTATGTCTTTGTTTAGTTTTTTTCGGTTAAACGTGCCTCCAAGCCAGCACGTTCCCAATCCGTTTTGCTCTAAATATAAGAGAAATCTTTCAAATACATATCCGCAATCAAGCATAATATCTCTACTGTTTTTACTTGTTACTATAAGAAAAGCAGGTGCATTTTTTATGATACCGTAGGTGCCTATACTGCCAGAAATATTTTCACCTATTTCAATGAATTGTATTTTTATTTTGTTGCCATTAATGCCAACTAAATTTTCATCGTTATTTAAATAATTGATTATTTTTTCTTTGTCAATAGCCGATATTTTTTCGCCTGTATATGTCCTGATTGATTTTCGTGTTTTCATTGAATCTTTTTGTATTATATTTTTCATTAATTTTTTCCTTTTGTTTTGTTATTTATTAATGCCCTATCCTAACCTTTCAGATTATTCTATAGTGATAAAACGCTTTTTTTAATTATAGTCCCCTCTTCCTTTCCTCTTATCTTAAGAAATAACACTAAAAATGAGAATAATAGAGATGGCTTGGGATGAGCAATCCGGAGAGGATTCAAACATTGATATGTCCTTCTAAATAAGATGTTGCTTCTCCGGAGATTTTCACCATTTCACCTAAATCAGCACAAAAGAGTTTTCCGCCTCGTTCTGATAATTGCAAGGCCACGAATTCATTTTTACCTAATACCCTTTTCCAATATGGTATTAAAGTACAGTGAGCAGAACCGGTCACCGGGTCTTCATCTATCCCTTCCTTTGGTGCAAAAAATCTTGATACGAAATCTACTTCATTTCCTTTGGCGGTTACGATGACCCCCAATCCATCCAGTTTTTTTAACTCATCCATATTTAAATCTAGACTCATTATTTCTTGTTCTGTTTCAAACACCGCCATATAGTCTCTTGATTGGTATACCTCTTTGGGTCTTTTCCCTAAACCTTTAATAAGCGCCTCCGGAGCTTCACACTTTTCTCCTTCTCTGGAAGGAAAGATCATTGAAAGTAAACTTCTTTCTCTGGATACTTCCAACATGCCACTTTTGGTATGAAAGATTACCTTCATGATCGTTTTATCCAGATAAGTAAATATGACATAGGCACTTGCTAAGGTAGCATGTCCACATAAGTCGAC
>MEYH01000100.1:19445-19606 GCA_001773955.1 Candidatus Sediminicultor quintus
AATTGCTCATTGGTAAAAGCATCGATCTGATAAATTGGTATTCTCATTTCAATTCCCCTTCGTTATTCACTCGAAACAACTGTCCCCTGTTTCATATTTAGTTGGATTTGTCCAAAGGCAACAGGCATAGTAGTGCAATAAAATAAAAAACCCCATATACA
>MEYH01000101.1 GCA_001773955.1 Candidatus Sediminicultor quintus
AAGCAGATACTCCGGGGAGTATTTTATTTCTATTCTTATATAGATCAACAGCATCAACCAAACTAACTGCAACAATTATCATTATTAAAATTAAAAATACTTTCTTTAGCTTAATTTTAGGTTTATTTTTCTTCTTGGAATAATATCTCAATAAACTGTACTCCCTTTTTTTATGGTCATTTTTTGCTACTTATATATTTTCACAATATAGTGTAATCTTTAAAAAGATACTTAGATAGAAAGAAGAATACTACTTTTCCTATCTTTCCTTTCACTTTCTTAACTCGATACTCAATACTATATACTCGATATTATATTAAATAAGTTGATAATTTATCGATATTTAGGTATAATATCTGAGGCAAAATAATTGCGGGAATAGCTCAGGTGGTAGAGCGTTGGCTTCCCAAGCCAAAGGCCGCGGGTTCGAACCCCGTTTCCCGCTCCATTTTTTATTGCTACCAACCATATTTTCCCACCAAAGGGACAAAAACACATCCACCATAATTTGATATTTTTAATTTACCTTTTTCTTTAATTCCCAGCAGTAGATCCTGAGAAAAAGAATTGCCTACAGGGATTACCATTCTTCCCTTTTCATTTAATTGATCTATTAAATTTTTCGGTATTTCCGGAGCCCCCGCAGTGACTATAATGCCATCATAAGGAGAATATTCCTCCAAGCCCTTGCTCCCGTCTCCTACGATTACTTTAACATTTTTTATTTCTAATTCCTTAAATATTTTTTCCGCTCTATCTGCCAGCAGGCTAAAGCGTTCTATGCTATAAACCATTTTAGCTAATTTAGACAAAATCGCCGCCTGGTAACCTGAACCGGTTCCCACTTCCAAAACAGTTTCCGAACCTTTAAGGGAAAGGCATTGAGTCATTAAGGCAACCATAAAAGGTTGAGAGATGGTCTGCCCCATATCTATGGACAAAGGACAATCCAGATAGGCATTATCTTTTTCTCCTTCCAAGACAAATTTTTCTCGGGGAATACTACTCATAGCCAAAAGAACCCTTTCGTCTTTGATGCCCCTTCCCTTTATCTGATGACTTACCATCTCTTCCCGTGCTTTTTCAAAATCCATAAAAATCACTTCTTTTTATATTAGTATTCGCTGTTTAACTTCCGAAAAAACGTTCTATAACATGATTGCCCCTTATCGTTTCTACTATAATAAATACTAGCATAGCTATCAGGAATCCGAGTAACATACGAAAAAAAAAGATTGCTCCCCTGGTTTTCGGGTTATCAGTATGGTACAGCCTTACTATAAATCTGGAAAGTACCAAAATTATAAAAAACAAAATTAAAATTAAATATATCTGTTCTTTCATCTTTTTAATTTCTCCGAATTAAAATCTTCTATTTAAAATTCCATATTTTTGCCCAATCTTTGACTTTAGGCATCATCTGATAATTGGTTAAATCTAAAGAAAGCGGGGTTATAGAAACCTTATTATTAGAAATTGCTTCAAAATCAGTATCGGGTTCTATATTTCCTTCAGGCAGCTCTCCTCCCAGCCAATAATGGGTAGTCCCCTGAGGGTCATGTATTATCTTCACTTCATCCTGATATACTCTTTTGCCGTGTCTGGTTATCTCTACTCCTTCAATTTCTTCATAATCGATATTGGGAAAATTAATATTTAAGACTAAATTTGAGGGCAAATTATTTTTCATCAGATTAGAAGCTATTTTTTTAGTAAATAAGGCCGCCGATTCAAATTTAAAATCTTCAAAGCCGGCTATGGAGACAGCTAAAGATGGAACATTTCTCATCGCTCCCTCCACTGCTGCCGAAACTGTACCCGAATAGAAAATATCATCACCCAGATTCGGCCCCCGGTTAATTCCTGATACAATCAAATCGGGCTTTCCGTCTTTCATAATTTCCAGTATGCCGATAATAACGCAATCCGCCGGTGTGCCGTCTAGGGAAAATCCACAAAAATCACCGTTTATTTTTTCTTTCCTAATTCTCAAAGGTTTACGTAGAGTCATAGCATGGCCTATAGTGCTTCTTTCCCTATCGGGGGCTATGACCGTAACTTCTGCAATCTTATCCAACTGTTTTTTTAAAATTTGAATCCCTTCCGAATATATTCCATCGTCATTAGTTAAAAGTATTTTCATAATTTATTTATTCTTATTTCTCCTTTTTAATATTTCGTCGGCTATTATAATTCCTGAGGTAGAAGCTTGAATAAGCCCCCGGGTTATACCGGCACCATCACCGGCAGCAAACAGGTTGGTAACTTTTGTCTCCAAACAGTCGGAAAGTTCTAAGCGTGAAGAATAGAATTTTACTTCTACTCCATACAACAGGGTATCTTTAGAATAGACCCCGGGTGCAATTTTATCCATAGCTTTCAGCATTTCCAGGATATCGAAAAGTATTCTATAGGGCAGGACGAAACTGAGGTCCCCCGGAGTAGCTTCTTTTAAGGTGGGATTAACTATAGAGTGTGCAAGTCTGTCCGGTGTGGATCTCCTGCCTAACTCCAAATCCCCCAATCTTTGCACAATCACTCCTCCGCTTAAAATATTGGCCAGATGCGCAATATATTTTCCATAGGCAATCGGTTCTTTAAAGGGTTCGGTAAAATGGGTGCTGACCAATACAGCAAAATTAGTGTTATCGGTTCGGTGCTCCTGGTAACTGTGTCCGTTTACTGAAGTGATGCCATCACTAAATTCAGTAACCACTTCCCCATAAGGACACATACAGAAAGTACGAACTCTATCATCAAACATCTGAGTATAGTAAACTAATTTTGACTCGTATACTGCGTCTGTTAAACGCTTCATGACAATGGCCGGAACTTCGACTCTTACTCCAACATCTACCGGATTATTAGCTATTTTTATATCTAAGGCTTCTGCCTGCTCTTTGAGCCATTCAGAACCTGCTCTCCCCGGCATAACCACTATATATTTTCCTTTTATTGTCTCACCTTTTTTCGTCTCAATTCCTATCGCTCTTCCTTTGTCCACCAAGATTTTATTGACTTTGGTATCGGTTTTAATATCAATTTTATGCTTTAAGTAATCCTGCATCTTCTTTAATATTTCTACACATTTTTCTGTCCCTAAATGCCTGATTCTGGTAGGTATTAATTTCAATTTTGCCAAAGAAGCTTCTTTTTTGAGAATATCTATCTCCCCTTCGCTTGTACCGTAAACAGTTTTATCTGCTCCGAATTCGAGATAAATATCATCAGCATATTTAATTAATTCAGCTACTTTGTCTTTATCAATATAATTATCTAACTGTCCTCCAATTTCAGTGGATAGATTTAATTTACCGTCACTAAAGGCGCCGGCTCCTCCCCATCCGGAAATTATTGCACAGGGAGAACAATGAAAACATCCGCCGCTTTTAGTTCTCATCAGGCACTCTCTTTTTTCAATCTTTTTTCCTTTTTCTAATATCAATACTGAAAGATTATTTTTTCTGGTCAGCTCAAGGGCGGTAAAAATCCCTGCCGGTCCTGCACCAATAATGATAACATCATATTCTTTCTTATTCATATCATCTCACCTTTAAATTATTTTTTTCATACCTATTAATTTTATAGTATTTCTATAGATAAGACAAATAAAAAAATAACAATTTTTAAAAATAAAATCCCGCCCTCTTCCTGAAGTGACGAGATTTTCCTTCCTAAATTATACTCCAGGTCTCTACTTCTAAGCTTTTTGAACCAGCCATTTTTTCATTGGGGTCAGGCTTCACAACTTCACATTTTTATCAATCTCTATACTTGATTTTATTATAAAGTCATTTTCCTTGTATCTTCCGTTTGATACATTGGTTGTCGTTGAGCTTCCGATTTCAAGCAGATCAGCCATCTCTTTATTTAGTACATCTGTATACTTTTTAAAATTTATAATGTATAGCTTTCTGATATCTGATACTCTTTTAGATTTTATGTTCCCTTTTATCTCATCTATTTTTATTTCAGTGACTTTTTCAATAATTCTGATCAATGCTTCTTTGGCTATTTTATGTCTTTCTTCTATATTTTTAGCTATTTCTGTTGTTTCTTCTTCAATAGCCATTGATTGAATATCTTTTAATTCCAACTCACCAACAAAAGTTAGATAACCCTTTATTGCTTTATTCTTTTTATCTGAAAATGTGCTTAAGGGAAAATGCACATCTGCCAGTACTGGGTTTACTATATACTCATTGTGACTGCTCCATTGGTAATTGATGCCATTTTTTAATTTTGAGCGGACCGGGTTTTGATGAATGTATCTGATTAACTGAAGTAAATAGTCATCTCTATCACATAAATATGATTTATACCTTTGTTCAAATACATGTCCGGTAGTTCTATTATTCCGATTGTAATGCTGGGTAAAGACCTGTTGGATGCCTTGCATGATCTTTGATAAAGGAATATCGTCAACCTCTATTAGCAGATGAGCATTATTATCCATGATGCAATAGGCGTACAATTTGAAGCGATATCTTTTCTTATATTTTGATACTATTTTTTTATATTCTTCTTTATTTTCCCCGGATTTAAGTATATAGGCACGATTATTTCCACGAACAATGACATGGTAAAGTGCACCCTCGTAGTGTATTCTTGGTTTCCTGGACATACTTATCACCTACATTCTATATTCACTTTTTTTATTATATCTCTATTTTGTGAACTTGTGAAGCTTGAACCCCACTATAACACTATCATCGTGGGAATGATACCTGGGGAGAGGAATGATATAAAAGGAAAGTAAATCAAGTAAATCAAGTAGAACTGGTTAAATTTTTCAGTTTTTTAAAATCTTCTTCTAAACTGTAATATAGCTTTTTGTATAATTGATAATATTGATTATATCTTTCGGTATTTTGAATCCTGGGTACGATAGTCTTTTTAACTTTAACAATTCTATTCACTGCTTCTGCAAAACTACTATATACGCCAACACCTACTCCGGCAATCAAAGCTGCTCCAAAGGCAGGTCCTTCCTCTACATTTAAGAGATTTATCTCTTCACCTAAGATATCAGCTAATATCTGCTGCCATATCCTACTTTTTGCTCCCCCTCCGATAGCCCTGATCTCTTTGATCTTAACCCCTTTATTTTTAATTAATTCCAGAGAATCTTTTAGGGCAAAAGTTACACCTTCCAAGACACTTTTTATAAAATGTCTTTGGTCATGTTTACCGGATATACCAAAATATACACCACGGGCGTTGGCATCATTATAGGGAGTCCTTTCTCCATAGAGATAAGGTAAGAAGATCAATCCTTCACTACCAGGCTCTATCTCTTCAGCTAATTGATCTAATTTAGCATAACTTAATCTATGGTTAAATAACCTTTTCTCTAACCATTCATAAGACATTCCCGCTGATAAGGTTACCCCCATCATATACCAGCTATCTGGGCAGGCATGATTAAATAGATGTATCCTCCCTTCCTGGTCA
>MEYH01000102.1:0-850 GCA_001773955.1 Candidatus Sediminicultor quintus
AAGATTTGGGCTCAGGTTTTGCAATAACACATTTTCTATCAATGCTTGCTTGTTGTTAAAAAAATGTTGTCATTGCAAGACCTGAACTTCCCTCTATTGTTTCTAAATAAAAGGAATTCCAATTAGTCGGCAAATCACCAAATCTTTTTGATTCTTCAATTATATTTTGTAAAAATACTCTTGTCATAGTAATAAAATTCCTTCTGTTCTTTTTAGGAAATGAACTGTTATTGAGTTTATATTCCTTTTATCTGTTCCACCTATTTTAGTTATTATTCTTTTCATTAATAAAAAGGATAAATTCATTTTGTGCAATTCTTAGGCAATTACTATGCAATTTGTGCAATTCTTAGGCAATATTGTAATAAGATCCCGCTCCTTTAACTCCACTTTCTTTTAAAATATCACTTTCAACTAATCGTCTTAAATCATTTGATGCGGTATTTCTTGAACAATTATTTATTTCCTGATATTCTTTGTTTGTAATCTTTCCCTTTTCCTTCACATAAATTACAGCTTTTATCTGCCTATTATTGAGTCCCATTTCTTTAAGTCTTTCTTCGGTATAATAATCTTTTCTCATATAGAGAGAAAACCCAGCAAATTCTTCTTTGAACTCAGGACCGGGCAGGTTGGCTGCTTTTTTGGAAAAAAAGTTTGCGTTTAGAGGGATTAAAACTAACCATATTTACTTATAAATGGGGAAAATGTGTAAAACCTGTGGTAAAATAACTTCTTGAAAGCCTTATATAATAAGGGTTTCAGGGGTAGGCTGCGAATTTTTGATTTTAAGCCCCTATTTTGCCTCAACTTGTAGTTTTGCCCTCGGAAAATGGGTGTTTTTTGGCCT
>MEYH01000102.1:890-26836 GCA_001773955.1 Candidatus Sediminicultor quintus
GGTTATATAGTTTCGGGGAGGTGAAAAAAGGCTAAAAAAAAAGTCGTAATTACCGATTTTTCGAAAATTGAGGCGTGTTTAAAGGTACTCTACGTGCGTTTTTAGGGCATTCCTGAAGGGGGTCTGAAAGCCTTGCAAATAAAGGGTTTTAAAGATAGTAAATAGGAACAGGGAACCGCCCCCTGTTCTTTCTATTAAATAATTTATAAAATTTTAAAAATTAAGCAGGATTTTTAAAAATTATGTCGAATGTCTTATTGTAGGGAATAATAAATAAATATTATTTTTTAATAAATTAATGGGAAGGAGGTGAAACAGCATGACAAACACTTGGTATTGGATTATAGGAATTGCAGTTGTAGTAATAGTAGTATATCTAATATGGGGCAGGAAGAAAAAAGGGGGAAAGTGAGTTTCTTGATTAACATCTTTTGTTCCTATACAATACAGAATGTAGAACTTATCAAATAATAGCCTTGACAGAATAAGAGAGGGTATTTAATATCCTCTCTTATTCTCATAAAATACTTAAACTTACTTTACTTATAATATCGTTGATTTTTAACCACATTCTTGCTGGCATATTAGCATCATTACTTTTTTCTCTTGCTAAACATTATAAGAATTCTCTAAATATAGTAATACCTATATTCTCAACCATCTGGTTAAAAACTCTTCAAATCCCATAGGTTTTCCGCTAAAAATTAAAAGTGGCTATTTATAAGGGTTACATAGTTTCGGGGAGGTGAAAAAAGGCTAAAAAAAACGTCGTAATTGCCGATTTTTCGAAAATTGAGGCGTGTTTAAAGGGGATCCTCCCAGTTTAGAGACCTGCTGACTGCTTTTTTCCAGCCTTTATATAATTTTTCTTTTATTTTTTCATCCATATTGGGAGAAAATTCTTTATCTATTTTCCATTTCTGGGCAATTTCCTCTTTGTCTTTCCAATAACCAACCGCTAAACCAGCAAGATATGCTGCGCCCAGGGCAGTTGTCTCTGTCACTTTCGGTCTCACCACCGGAACTCCCAGGATATCGGATTGGAATTGCATTAAGAAGTTATCCCTTACTGCTCCTCCATCTACTTTTAATTTTTTCAAACCAATGCCTGAATCTTTCTGAATAACTTCCAGTACATCACGGCTCTGATAAGCTATGGATTCTTCCGCCGCTCTTAGGATATGCTCTTTCTTTACTCCCCTGGTTAGCCCTACAATGATACCCCGAGCATACATATCCCAGTAAGGAGCACCAAGACCCACAAAGGCAGGGACTAAATAAACTCCATTCGTATCTTTCGCTTTTAAGGCATATTTTTCAATTTCTTTAGAAGTTTTTATCAGCCCCATCTCATCTCTTAACCATTGGACTACTGCTCCGCCGATAAAGATACTCCCTTCCAGGGCATATTCCACTTTACCATTAACCCCCCAGGCAATAGTGGTCAAAAGACCATTCCTGGAGGGAACGATTTTTTTCCCGGTATTCATCAAGATAAAACATCCGGTTCCATAGGTATTTTTTGCCATACCCGGCTCATAACAGGCCTGGCCGAAAAGGGCGGCCTGTTGGTCACCGGCATCTCCAGAGATAGGAATTTCTGCTCCGAATATCTCTTTATCTGTGCTGCCATAAATATAACTCGAGGGCAGAACTTTGGGGAGTATCTCTCGGGGAATATCCAGTTCTGTTAATATCTCCTCATCCCAATCAAGATTATGAATATTGAATAACATTGTCCGGGAAGCATTGGAATAATCGGTTACATGAGCCTTGCCTTTGGTTAAATTCCAGATAAGCCAGCTGTCTACTGTACCAAAAAGAATTTCGCCTTTTTCGGCTTTCTCTCTGGCCCCGCCTGCATTATCCAAAATCCACTTAATCTTGGTGCCGGAAAAATAGGCATCAACCACCAGCCCGGTCTTTTTTTGAATAATCTCTGCCAACCCTTTCTTTTTAAGTTGGTCACATATAGGGGCAGTCCTTCGGCATTGCCATACGATGGCGTTATAAACCGGTTTGCCGGTCTTTTTATCCCAGACTATAGCAGTCTCCCTCTGGTTAGCTATGCCGATAGCGGCTATATCTTTGGATTCCAAGCCAGCCTTATCTAAAACGGCTTTTGCCACTTCTATCTGGGAAGACCAAATTTCTGCGGGGTTATGTTCTACCCAGCCTGGCTGAGGATAAATCTGTTTGAATTCTTTACTGGCAGTACTAACCATAGTTCCATTATGATTAAAGATTATCGCTCGAGAACCGGTAGTTCCCTGATCCAGAGCTATGATATATTTTGCCAACCTTAATACCTCCGAATATTTCCTCATCCCCTTAACTCCAAAACTTTGGCTCCCTCAGCAGGTTGGGTTACATATATATCCGGAATGATACCGGCAATTTTTTTATATCCCTGCTTAATCGTTTTTTCAAAGGCATCGACATACTCTCTTTTTAATAAGTTTACGGTACAACCTCCAAAGCCTGCACCTGTCATCCTGGCTCCCAAGACTCCTTCCTGTTCTAAAGCCAGATCAACGAGGAGGTCCAATTCAGCACAACTAACCTCATAATCATCCTTAAGGCTTTTATGGGATTCTATCATCAGTTGACCAAAGGCAGGATAATTTCCCATCCTTAAAGCCTGTACCCCGGTTTGAACCCGGTAATTTTCTAAAATTACATGCCTGGCTCTGCGGGCAATAACCTCTGGTAATTGTCTTTGATATTTTTTATATTCGTCTATGGTAACATCTCTTAAGGCTCGGATTTCACGTTTTAATTTATGATTAAAAAATTCGGCAGCCATTTTGCATTCTTCTTTTCTTTTATTATATTCAGAATTAACTAACCCTCTTTGAACTTTGGAATTACAGATTACTATCTGATAATTGTGGTTTTTAAAGGGGACTGGCTCATAATCATTAGATCTGCAGTCAATAAAAAGAGCATAATTTTTTTGGCCCAAACAGGAAATGTATTGGTCCATAATGCCACAGGCTACACCAACAAAATTATTTTCTGCTCTCCGACAGAGACAAGCCATTTTTACCGGTTCAATTTCCAATAAATTTAATTTTGCCATAGTTAAGGCAGTAACCACCTCTAAGGCGGCAGAAGAACTCAAACCCGCTCTCTGAGGAATATTACTGGTAAAGATAAGATTTGCTCCTTGCAAAGGGTATCCTGCTTTTTGTATTTCGTCTACCACACCCATCAAGTAATTAGCCCAGGTATCTTTTTTATCAGGATATAAATTATCTAAAGAAAATTTGGTTTCAGCTTTATAACCGAGATCACAAACCTGAACCAGCCGATCTCTTCTTAATTGTCCCAGCATAATTATTTTTTTTTCAATAGCTATCGGAAGAACAAATCCTTCATTGTAGTCAGTATGTTCACCAATTAGATTAACTCTCCCGGGGGCAGAAAAGGCCCCTTTAATTAAACCAGTATCGGTAAATTTTTGGTTAAATATCTTCCAAAGTTTATTCAAATCTTGCACTGAAATCTCCTCTAATAGCAAACCACTCCTTCAGGTGGCGTATTTCTTAGTTCTTGAGCCTTTTCCTCAGGTAAAGAATCATTGAGAAAAGTACCAGCCCCTAACTCGCTTCCAGCCAGGTATTTAATTTTTTCTTTCGTACGATAAGGAGGATAGAATTCAATATGAAAATGGGAATATTCTCTACCTGTCCCGTTAGTTGGCTGCTGATGAATGGCCATAATATATGGGAAGACAAATCCAAAAAGATTATCAAATTTCATCATTAAAGTTTTTAATATTGCTGCTAAATCAATTTCTTCTTTTTCGGAAAAATCATTAAACGAAGAAAGATGTTTATTGGCATAGACGTGCACCTCATAAGTGTAACTAGCAAAAAAAGGGACTAATGCAGTAAAAGAATCATTGCTAATAATAATTCGCCTGCCATCTTCTTTTTCTTCTTCTAAGGTCTTACAGAAGAGACATTCCCCCTCTTTTTCAAAATACTCTTTACTGGAATTCAGCTCCTGTTCGATAATCGGCGGAATAAAGGGGTAAGCATATATCTGGCCATGAGGATGATGAAGAGTCACCCCTACTTCTTCTCCTTTATTCTCAAAAATGAAGACATAATCGATATAATCTTTATCCCCTAACTCCCGATAGCGGTCTCTCCATACCTTTACCAGCTTAATATAACGGCTTAAGGGTTTCTCTGACATAATCCCATCATGGTCAGAAGTAAATAGAACTACCTCACAAATTCCCTGAGCTTTACCATGTTTAAAAAATTTAGAGTCTTTTTCGGTTACTTCCGGTGAGTCTTGCTGCAAAGAAGGAAATTTATTTTCAAAAACGACTATATCATAATCTTCGGCCGGTACTTCCGTAGACAAGCCTCCCTTTTTTGTAGGACAGAGAGGGCAATAATCCTTCGGGGGTTTATAGGTCCTATTCTGTCGATGAGTGGCTATTATTATCCATTGCTTCAGGATGGGATTCCACCTTAGCTCTAACATCCCTGCCCTCCTTTTTCTCTTTTGTTTCATTAATAAATGTATAATAGATTAGATAACGCCCATCTTCTTTTTTGATCCTTTTTTTATGTATTTGCATAAAAATTTCCTTCCTTATGCCAATTCCATATTATTTTTCATAAATTATTTTTAGTTATTATATTTTAAAAATCTAATAATTAACTTTTTTATATCTTTTAATCATTTCTCTTGTTTTACTTCTCAAGAATAATTAACTTACTATCAAAATCACCTTTTAAATTAACTTTCAATCCTATTTCTTTTAAAGCTTTACCGCTTAATGTTATTTTTTTATTTCCATCTTGGTACTGGTATAAATCATCACTAATAAGTCCTTTTAATTTTATTGGAAGTACTTTTTCTCCAAACTGCTGAGAATGGAGAAATACAAAAAGAACGGCTTCATCTTTATCCTTGCTTACATATTCAACCGCAACTAAATTTCCCTTCCAGGTTGGTAATAAACGATATTGATCTCCGTGTTGAATTATTTCTCTTATTTTTTTATACTGAATTACTTTTTCTTTGGCTAATTTTATCTCATTTTTAGACCAATTATTCAAATTCCCGCCAATACCAAGGCTCCCCATCATGGCTACATTAAATCTGTATTCGAGACTTAGTTTCCTTTGGTTCAACCAATTGGGAGAATCGGTTACCCAGGACATCATAATTTTAGGAGCGTATGCATAGGAAAATCCTTCTTGAATCTTTAAGCGATCAAAGGCATCTGTATTATCGCTTGTCCAAACCTGATCTGTCCTTTGTAAAATACCCAAATCAACCCTTCCCCCTCCACTAGAACAAGATTCGAAAATAACTTCCGGATATTTTTTTCGCAATTTATCTATAATTTGATAAAGACCCTGAACATGACGAACCCAAATCTCTTGTTGCTGGGATTTTGGTCCATCCAGCCAACCAGGTTCACTGAAAGGTCGGTTCATATCCCACTTAATAAATTTTATATTATAATTATCCAATAATTTATTTATAAAATCATATATATATTCTACAACCTCTTTTTTGGCTAAATTTAATACAAGCTGGTTTCTTGATTCAGAGCGAGGACGATTTGGAAAATAATAAACCCAACCCGGATGTAGGTTATATAATTTACTATTCTTATTAACCATTTCTGGTTCAACCCAAAGACCAAAATCCATTCCCAATTCATTCACATAAGAAATCAAACTTGTTAAATCATGAGGAAATTTCTTTTTATTAACATACCAATCACCTAATCCGGCTGTATCGTCATCTCTTTCTCCAAACCAGCCATCATCAAGTACAAACAATTCAACACCCAAGCTGGCTGCTTTTTTAGCTAATTCTTTTTGCCCCTCTTCATTTACGCTAAATTTGGCAGCTTCCCAAGAATTATAAAGAACAGGTCTTATCTTATGATTTAAATTTCTTGGTAAAATATAATCTAATTGATAATGATGTAATTTACGACTGGCATCTCCAAATCCATTATTAGTATATCCAGCAATAAATTTAGGGGTAACAAAACACTCATTGGGTTTTAATTGCCATGAAAAGTCAAAATCATTTATCCCCCCAGCAATTTGTAATCGACCGTAAGAATCTTTTTCAAAAACAATTTTCCAATTTCCGCTCCAACCTAAAATACCATAATAAACCTTTCCAATGTCCTCGTCAGCTTGCCCGTTATCCACAGCAAACCAGGGATTAAACTGGTGACTTGTAATTCCTCGACGACTTTCCAATATCTTTTTGCCATAAGCTAATTCTATCCTTGATAGCTTGGTTTCACTGGCCCAGCGACCATATAAATAACTTAACCTATAATTTTGTATATCTGGCAAATGCCATTGAGCAGAAAATATTTGTTTAATTTGAACTGATTGGCTGCCTTTATTTTTTATATTAACCCAACGCTCGATTAAATCATATTCCTCGATTAACCGATAATTTAACTCAACTTCTAAATTATATGCTGAATCAATAAGATAGATAATAAGTGTTTTACACTTGTCACTATCAATTAGCTTATAAGTTTTATATTTTAAAATTAAGTCTCGCACCTGGTCTTCATAAATAACTTTTAATCCAGGTTCTTTATAACGAATTCCGCCCCAGGGAGAAAATTCTTCTCTGATTATCTGTTCGAAATTATCAAAGGGGGATTCTTGTAACAGAAGTACTCCAGGATAATCACTAATATAAGGCAATTTTTCTCCCCAATAAAGATGTTGTATATTTTTATCTTCATCTACTCCTATTACATAAGCTGTATTTTTAGTTTCTAAAAACCATTTCATTTTATCGTTAGTTATTTTAATAGACATTTTTCTCCATAAAAAAATTTCTCATATTTTTATATCTATGTAAATTATTGGGCGGGGATTGTTTATTTTTGATTCACGGTAAATTGTATTATGCATTCGGTCTTATTTCTGTAAGATTTACTCCCAATTAAAGTTTTTGAACTAATTTTATATATTTCCATTGACTGGTACAATTTCTTCTTGCATCGCCATGTTATTGATTATAATTTCAATTGGTGGCAATCCATCAACCTGGGCTTTTAAACTTATTTCCCCAAATTCACGTCCAGATTGAATAAATACTGCTCCCTTCCCCGCTTCTAAACTAAAGGGATTTTCAGCAATTAACTTACCTGGACCTGCTATTTCAAAAAAAACAGGATGATGAGATAAATGTAATATTTGGCTATTTTTGTCTTGTAATTCAATTACTACCCTAACACAATCAGCTCCATCAGCAATTAATTCTGTATAATCAGGTTTCAATACTAATTTATCAGGTCTGCCAAAGGGAAAAATTTCATGTTGAACCACTTCTTTGCCATTTATTTTTCCTATTGCTTTAAGACTAGCAATATTACTTGCTCCCCATTCCCACCAACTACAATTTTTAAAAATAAAAGGCGGATGAGGTAAATTTGAATAATTAATCCGATCGGGTTTAGCAGAATTTATATATTTCTCCCCTGCATATAAATCAATTTCATCACAATTACTAAAAACGATAATTTCATCTCCGTAATCTTCATTAAAAGAAGGGATTAAATACCTTGCTATAAATACAACTTTTTCTATTTCTGGATCCATTTGACTCTTGTAAAAATAAGCTGCGAATTTTGGTAGACGAAAAATATCACATACACCGTGGTAACAGATCCTATCGCCAGAACCAAAATCAGCGTGAGTATTATAATCAAAAGCACACCAACCAGATGCACCTGCTAAATTATGCATCCCATACTGGCAATTTTGAATTTTTGCATGATATACTGCGTGTTTAATTATTCGTTCTACACTATCGTATGACCTGGTTGGATACATATGACCCATATATTCGGTAATCATATAAGGAATATTTTGTGGAAATTTTAATTTCCCCTCTAAATTATATTCAAAGTCATTGCAGGTAAATACATCTTCCAGAAATTCGCTTTCTTGAAAATTACGAACACCGCAAGTTTGCCTGCTGCTATCCAAAGAATGAGCAATCCGATTGGTATCTAAGTAAAAACCATGATCATCCTTTGATTCGTTAATACGAACTCCCCAAAGGAAAATACTAGCATGATTACGATCACGAATAATCATTTCTTCTACATTCTTTTTAGCTAAAATTTTCCATTCTTCGTCACCTATATATTGCCACCCGGGTATCTCCTCTAATACTAAAAGTCCTATTTCATCACAACGATCAAGGAAAGAAGGACTGGCTGGATAATGAGAAGAACGAACAAAATTCAAACCTAGACCATATTTAAGTATCTCAGCATCCTTCCGTTGACCCCGATCTGGCATAGCCCCGCCAAGGTAAGGAAACATCTGATGGCGATTAAGACCTCTTAATTTAAAAGATTCACCGTTAATATAAAATTTACCATCATCTTTGAATTTAAGTTTTCTCATTCCTATTTTCGTGTTGGAATCATCACAAATTCTATTGCCAATTTTAACCTGTGCATATATGTTATAAAGATAAGGATGATTTGGATGCCATAATTCTGGTTTCAAAAAAGAAATTTGTTCTTGTTTAATTATATTTTTACCAGTCTTAATAATCAAAGCTGTTTCTTTAGTTGTTACTTCCTTGTTATCTTCATCCATAAGTTTTGTAATTATTATAGCTTTTTTATCTTCATTATATAAATTAATTAATTCAAATTTTGGATGAATAATTGCTGACTTTTTATTTGCTTCTATAACTTCTATAAAAGACCAGCTAATGTGTATATTTTCTACTATCACCAGACGGACATTGCGATAAATTCCTCCAAAAAGCATATAATCAACTACCCCGCCTTCAGGCGGGATATCAATTCTGCGGGTAGAATCTACTTTAACAGCAATAACATTTTCTTCGTTAAAATTTATATAATCAGTAATATCAAATGAAAAAGATGTATAACCACCTTTATGCCCATCAACATATTTTCCATTAACATAAACATCAGCCACACTCATAACTCCATCAAATTCAATAATTACTCTTTTCCCTTTATATTTTTTTACATAAAATTCACGATAATACCAAGAAATAAATTGATAATCTTTTTCCTCAAAATAATGGTGTGGGACTATTTTGTTAGAATGTGGTAGATTAACTCTTACAAGTTTATTATCACCGGGGTATATATTTTTTGCATTTTCTAGGTCTTTGTTTAGAAAATACCAATCCGTATTAAAATTCAATACTTTTCTGTATCTCACTATAGAAACTTCCTTTCTTCTGTTAATTATTCTTGATAATTTATTTTTTATTACTTCCCCCTATCATTGTTTTAGTGATGAACCTAACATACCTTGTACAAAATACTTCTGGAATCCGAAGAATACGATTATTATAGGCAAAGTAGCAATAACTATTGCCGTCATAATAACTCCGTACTCTGGAAAATATGCAGATGACATCGAGGATATCATCAAGGTGACCGTCTTCTGTTTGTCCGTCTGTAGAATAATGAGGGGCCACAAATAAGCATTCCAGCTTGACATAAAAGAATAAATAGCAGCTGCTGCGTAGGTGGATTTCATTGATGGTATAAAAATGGAAAAGAATATACGGAATTCTCCTGCCCCATCCACACGTGCTGCTTGAATGATTTCATACGGGAAAGCTTTAAAACTCTGTCGGAAGAAAAATATAATGAAAACGGATGAAATCGAAGTCAATACCAATCCAATATGCGTATTGAGCAAATGCATTTTTACAATAAGCCGGAACAAAGGTATCATAAGGGCTATAAAAGGAACCATCATAAACAGGATGATAATGCTATATGCTTTTTCACGTGCAGGAGAGGCATAAGTTTGAAAGCCGTATGCTGCCATCGATGATACAATTAAGGTGCCTAACACAGTGAATACTGTTATTTTCAGTGAATTGAGCAGTATTCTGACCATATTATAGGTAGTAAATAAGGTAGTAATATTACTTAACGTTTGGTTGCCAAAAGTCATTTTGCCTTTTATGACCTCTACTGCAGTGTTCGTCATACCCGCAACCATCCAATAAAAGGGAAACACTGATACGATAAACATAGATGCAAGAAATACATATACCAAAATTCTATTTATACTGTAGTGTTTTTTCATTTTTTATCACCCATTACTTTAAATTGAATTATGGACAGTAGCGCTACAATTAGAACAATTGCATATGAGACTGTAGCTGCGTATCCAAAGTTGGGCATATACTTGAAGCATAAATTATAAACATATACAGACAAGGTTAATAGTGAATTGCCTGGGCCAATAGTCGCAGAAGTAACACCACCTTGTGAAAGATTCATCGGCTCGTCAAACAATTGTAATGTACCTATTGTCGACATAATTGCTGTAAACAGAATCAACGGTTTTAGTAAGGGTATGGTAATATAGAAAAATTGTTTTACTTTATCCGCACCATCAATTTTCGCTGCTTCATATATTTCTTCTGATATATTCTGTAAGGCTGATAGATAGAAAATCATATTGTATCCAGTCCATCTCCATGTCAAGGCAATGATTAGCGTTACCTTGGCCCAGAAAGGATCAAGCAGCCAGGGAATAGGCGATTTGATAATATGCACGTTCAGCAGTACACCATTGATAAACCCATCAAGGGAAAACATCATTTTGAAAAGAATAGTGTACGCAATCAATGACGTTACAGCCGGCAGGAAAAATGCCGTTCTAAAAAAGCCTCTAAATTTTATTGTTTTGTCGTTTAAAATAGTTGCAAGTATAAGGGCTAAAAATAACATTATCGGAACTTGAATAAGGAAAAATATTAATGTATTTTTTAAGGCCAGTATAAACATGGAGTCTTGAAAAAGTCTTGCGTAATTGCTGAAACCAACAAATTTCTGCACAATGCCTCTTGATGACGTAGTGGATAAATAAAGGGAATAAACGATGGGATAAAACAAAAAGACTCCAAGTAATATCAATGCCAAAGATACAAACAGCCATCCATGCCTGTTCTTTGATTTTATGAATGATCCGCTTGTATTTTCTCCCATCATAAAATTCTTACTTCCTCTTTTAAGAAAATTTTGTTTTGCTCTTTGTATTATAAGGCTTCGTGTTAAACAATATTTATTTTAAAAGAGGAATAATACAAGTATTTGGCCAAGTATTATTCCTCTCCTTTTTATTAACCAGCCTTATTGATAGATAAAATGTTAATTTTATTTTTTAATCTGATTTTTCAACTGTTCTTCGGCCTTCTTTAATGCATCCTCAATCGAAATTTTCCCCGAATATACCTCCGGCATTACTGAAAATATCGCTGCATCTGCTTCATATGTATATACTCCATAGTTTATTGCAGGTATTGCCTTTATCCATCCTGAGAAATCGGTGTAAACCTTTTGTCCACTGAAGAATGCATCTTCACTGGAGTAAACAGCACTGCTCTGGGCTGGAATATATGTACCAACAGCTCCTCTGTCCGTCAGTATCTTCTGGTAGAAATCAATGTCGCCTGCATAAATCTTGTTAAGAAAGTCTATTGCAAGATCCCTGTTCTTTGAATTTTCAAGTACATACCAGCTTGAGCCGCCAAGATTAGAAGCATTGACTGCACCGTCTATATTTAAGCGAGGGGTGGCAGCCACTTTCCATTTGCCTGCCGAGGCTTTATCCGCTTTCACAGAGCCTATAATCCATACACCGGTTACAACTGTTGCAACATCACCGTTGTTGAATGCTGCAACCCATTCACTCCAACCGTTTGTTTGTTTGATGATACCTGAATCAGCAAATGCTTTGTATATTTTAACCGCTTCTTTTAATGCATCGTTATTTAATAAATTAACATTCCCCTTGTCGTCAAAGTACCACTTCCCGGCCGACTGCATCATTATTCTCATTATACCGCCATCGTTCAGATCAAATCCAATCATAGATTTGCCAGTCTTTTCTTTAACGGTTTTACCAATTTCAATAAATTTATCCCAGGTGATATTGTTCAGATCTTCTGACTTGTAACCTGCCTTTTCAATATAATCTGTCCTATAAAATAAACCGCTCACACCTGAATCAAAGGGAACACCGTAAACTTTTCCCTCCAAGGTCATAAGGCTGGCTTTGTAGTTTGCAAAGTCACTGTATTTAATCTTGTTTGTTAGATCAGCAAAAGATCCCGGATATGATTGAAGATATTTCTGTGCATTATAGTCCTCAATAAGAGCAATATCAGGCAATCCACCCGTTACACCGGAAGCCAGGTTTATATGCAGTTTCTGTTCTACATCTGCCTTGGCAAGATCAACAATTTCGAATGTCACTTTAGGATTGTCTTTAGTGTACCTTTCCGCTGCTTCTTTCATAATTGGAATATTAAAGTTAGGATCCCATGACCAAATTGTTATTGTGCCCGACTTTTCTGCAGATTCTGCATATGTAATACTACTTGCAATTAAAAACAAACAAACTACAACCAAAATTATAAATTTCCTCTTTAACATAATAATCGATTCCTCCTTCTTAAATTAAATTTAACTTTCAAATTTACAGTACCTAATTTGAATATATACTAATACTATATTTTCACCTCCTCCTAATGCTTAAATTTATTCTCAACATTACAATTTAAGTTTTTCTTACTATGATATCTACATCTAACATTATTTTTTTGGCTTTTTTCCGATTACTATTTATACGAGAAAGTAATAGTTTAAGACTTTCTATACCTAATTCCTGTTTCTTTAATCTGATAGTAGTTAAGGCAGGATCCATAAGAGCGCAAAAGGGAATATCATCATAACCGACCAATCCGATATCCTCAGGTATTATTAGACCTTTTTCCCGGATAGCCTGCATTGCACCAAAGGCCATCATATCGTTGTAGGCAAAGATAGCGGTAAAATCCAATTCTTTTTCGAATAGCTGCTTGGTTCTTTCATATCCATCTTTTACATCTATATCCCCAACGCTTACTAGAGCATCATCCATAGATATCCCGTATTTTTTCAAGGCTTTCTTATACCCCTCTAATCTACCTTTAGCAGGTGACTTGTACAGGAAACCATCTATTAAAGCTATCCTTTTATGCCCTTTTTTAATCAGATATTCTGTGGCCAAAAATCCCCCCTTAACCTCATCATTATATACTGCATCTAATTCAATATTTTCAAAATCTCTACCAACGATGACAAAAGGGATATTTGCTTCAATTAGATTCTTTATATCATCATCTCTATCTTGAACTGGGGCTATGAGCAATCCATCTACTCGCTTTGCTAACAGCAAATTTATTGCTTCTTCTTCCTTCTTGTAATCTCTTTGGGTATTAGCAAAAATTATATGATAATTTTTTTCCCTGGCTGCTACTTCCATTCCATTTAAAACCTCAGCATAAAAAGGATTTCTATTATCTTCAATTACTACTCCTACTGTTCCTGTTTTCTTGGTTCTCAAGGCTACTGCTGCCCCATTACGAATATACCCTAATTCTTTAGCAATCTGGAGCACCCGCTTTTTGGTTTCAAGATTAATATCCGGCCTATTATTAATGGCTCTCGATGCTGTATTTACGGATACTTTTGCTTTTTCTGCTACCATTCTTAAAGTTATATATTTCATATTACTCCCTATCTCCATTAACGTTACCGTTAACGTTATCATTAAAATATCATAAAGTTTTATGTATGTCAAATTATTTGAATAGAGATTACCACGCTCCCTAAGGTCGCTCGTAATGACATTCAAAATTGTAATCTAAAATTAAATCTTTATTTTCTTTTAGTACCGATGTTCAGGTAATTAGCGATGTTGGCATCAGCATCTATGTGAAATTTTATCTTACTGGTTGTTGAAGTTAGGAGGGTAGCTACCCCGGGGCCATGGCCGGCGATGACACAATCACTATGAACCACAATTCCAACAGAAACTGCCCCTTCTCTATAACTCCTTCCATAACTGTTGTCTGCGTCACTAATCGTCACAATATCTCCAAATCTAAGCTGATCCAATTTATATTTTTCTACCATCTTCTTATCGGCAGTGGTAATATCATAATCCCCGCTGGCCACACTGGCCGAACCCAGTCCGGAGCCCATCAATTTGGCTGGAATTTCACAGGTAACCGGAACATCAATATTGCCATCGCCTATCTCTTCGATATTCATCTTTTCTAATAATAAAGGGTCTAAATTAAAAACTTTTATCTCGGGATAATCTAATAATTTTAAACCTTGCCCGTAAGCCTTGACCAAAATCTTATCCCCGATACAAAGCTTCTCTAAAGTATTCTGATCAAAATCGATTAATACGTGTTCGATTCCTCCGTGATGACCGGTTACTACTCCCAATGCACCTTTGGCTTCTCCGCTTACTACCCGTGCCTGATTACCCATACAGGCCAGTATATTGTAGGCACAATTAGGTCCGTCATCTCTCTTTTCTTCATTCACCACGGTGGATACTCCGGGTTCCACGTGATCAGCCTCCCAACCGAAGGCACAATCACCAACTTTGATATTATAAGTTATACCTCCTACTCCGGGCAGTGTCACCGGTTTACCATCGTAAGTAATCCTATAGGGTCCTTTACTTACCGGATAACTCACCCTTCCCTGTACAGAAATCATTACTAACCTGTCTTTGTTGGTTCTTAACATAAACATTCACCTTCCTTTAAATTTATTTAATGTTTAAATATATTCTTTTCTCGATGTTCACTTTTAATCCCCGATAAGCCAAATATTCCCAGTATTATTATGCCAAATCCGGCTAACTGAAAAAAGTTAGGGACTTCTTTTAATATAAACCAGGCTAATGTAATAGAAAAAGTTGGATATACTGAAACCAGGGTGGTGGCCTTGGATAAGTTCAATCTCTTGATAGCTTCATACCAGATAGAATAATGTAAAGCAAAACCGATAATCCCCTGGAATAATAATATCAACAAAACACCCTTAACTCCCAATTTATCATACTGGTTCATTCCCTCTGCACTGCTAAGAATAAATAGAAATACTCCTCCATACAAGGTTCTTGCCGCAGCTATTAACATCGGGGTAATCTCTTTGTGGTTAGTCATCAATTTCTTGCTGAAAAAATGAGCTATCTGCCAGCAAAGCGGGGTCAATAAGACCAGTAAATCCCCCCAGTTGAAAATAAACTTTGCCCGGTATATTACCACCAAAGTTCCCAGCATAATTATCATGGTAAAAAATATTTGTTTTAGAGTAATTTTCTCATTTAATAATATATAGCCAATAAAGATGGCATATAAGGGTTCTATCTGCAAGAGGATAGAGGAATTAATTCCGCTGGTTAGAGTGACCCCAAAGAAAAAACAGATATTAGAAAGAGTGATACCAAAAAAACCGATTAATAAAAAGTAGAAAAAATATCTTTTATCAATTAATATTTTCCAGTTCCCTTTAAGAACAGCTAACTTAAAAAGAAAGATACCGGCTATTAGACTGCTGAAGGTAGCAAAGAACAAGGGATTTATTAGTCCTGTGCCATACTTAATGATAATGGGCAGAGCCCCGGCTATAAAAATAGTAATGATAACAAAAATTATTCCTTCTTTCTCTATCTTTTCCAATATGTTTACTCCAATAAGCTAGTAGAGCGTTTCTTTAATAATGTTACAATGATTTGTCATTGCGAGCAATAGCGAAGCAATCTCAAGTCCTTACGAATGAAGGGATTGCTTCGTCGCTTTGCTCCTCGCAATAACAGAACAAAATGTAAAGATATTTAGAGAACGCTGTACGCTATTTTCTTCTTCACTATATACTCGACACTATATACTAATACATTCTACACTAATTCTGAAATTCCTGCTATTTTACAAAAATTATGCTATAATTATTACAAAGATACGAATTTTTTCTTCTTCGTTTTAACTTTCTCCCACCAGGGGGAAGGAGAGATGAATATGAAAACAAAGATAATCATCTTTTTTCTTGTTTTATTATTTGTTTTCTATTACTGCCTAACAGAAAATTACGCTACTCCTAAACCAATTATTTATCTCCTTCAATTAAATGGAATAATAAATCCTATCACCTCTCAATATGTAGTTGGAGGAATTGAAGATGCCGAGAAAGAAGAGGCAGAATGTTTAATCTTACAATTAGATACTCCTGGGGGATTGGATACCTCAATGCGAGATATTATAAAAAAAATGTTAAATTCCACTATCCCCATAATAGTCTATGTCTCTCCTCCAGGTGGTAGAGCAGCTTCAGCCGGGGTGTTCATCACCTTAGCCAGTAATATTGCTGCTATGGCTCCGGGGACTAATATCGGAGCTGCCCATCCGGTAGCTATGGGTGCAGAGGAGATTAATGAGGAAATGAAGGCAAAAATGGTAAATGATGCTGCAGCATACATTAAAAGTATTGCTGAGAAGAGAGGAAGAAATGTCCAGTGGGCGGAAAAGGCAGTAAGAGAAAGTGCATCTATTACCGAACAGGAAGCCATCGAGATCGGGGTAATAGAATTTATCGCCAATGATGTAGAGGAATTAATAGAAATTATTGATGGGGTGAGAGTGACCACTGCAAGTGAGACAAAAATACTTAAGACTAAAGGGGCAGAAATAATCCCGGTAAAGATGACTTTTAAAGATTTATTTCTCCATTCCTTGACCAATCCCAATATAGCCTACATCTTATTATTCTTGGGGATTTACGGCATCCTGGGTGAATTCAGTAACCCCGGTTCTTTCTTTCCGGGAATTGTGGGAGGAATATCTCTTATCTTAGCCTTTGTAGCTTTCCAGAGCATACCTATAAATTACGGAGGCCTCCTGCTCATTATCTTCGGTATTGTACTTTTTGTTATAGAAGTATACACTCCTACCTTTGGCCTTCTCACTGCCGGTGGGGTTACCTCCCTTATTTTAGGTTCTTTTATGCTATCTAAATCCACAGCTCCCTTTTTAAGGATTTCTTTAGGATTAATTATCTCCATGTCCCTTGTTACTGCAATCTTCTTTATCTTTGCCTTAAGTAAAGGTATTAAGATTCAATGGAAAAAACCGGTTACCGGTAGAGAAGGTCTTTTGGGAAAAGTAGGAATTGCCAAAACAGACCTTACTCCGGAAGGTACCATTTTTATTCACGGAGAAAGGTGGCAAGCCTCCACCAAAGGAGAAAGAATTAAAGAAGGAGAGGAAGTGGAAGTATTAGAACTAAGGGGTCTTCAGCTTATAGTCAAAAAATATATTCGAAAGGAGTAAACTGAAATGAATATAATTTTTAATCTACAAATTTATTTAGGAATTCTAATAATAGTGCTTATTATTTTATCTCAGGCTATTAAAATATTGCGAGAATATGAAAGGGGAGTAATCTTCAGATTGGGAAGATTGGTTGGAGCTAAAGGTCCAGGAATAATTTTTCTTATACCTATTGTAGATAAAATGGTAAGGGTAAGCCTCCGGGTTATTACTATGGATGTCCCGCCCCAGGAAATAATTACCAAAGATACTGTCCCGGTCAAAGTTAATGCAGTAATTTACTTTAGAGTAGTTAATCCGGAAAACTCAGTAGTAGAAATTCAGGATTTTATTAACGCGACTTCTCAAATCGCTCAGACTACTTTACGCAGTGTCTTGGGACAGATGGAATTAGATGAATTATTATCTCAGAGAGAAAAAATAAATCAAACCTTGCAAAAAATTGTAGATGAACATACCGGTCCCTGGGGAGTTAAGGTTACTGCAGTAGAAACAAAAGATGTTGAACTACCCGAAAGTATGAAAAGGGCAATGGCTAAACAGGCCGAGTCAGAAAGAGAAAGAAGAGCAAAAATAATTCATGCTGAAGGAGAATACCAGGCCTCAGAAAAATTAGTCAAAGCTGCGGAAAGAATCGCAACACAACCAATGGCTTTACAGCTTAGATACTTGCAGACCTTAACCGAGATAGCTGCTGATAAAAATTCTACCACTTTGTTCCCTTTACCTATCGACCTGATTAGACCTTTTCTGGAAAATTATGGCCCAAAAGAAAGTAAAAAGAAATAAATATAAGGTCATTCCTGGGGAAAGAGGAATGACCTTAACTATAATAATAATTTAATCTAAGCGGTAACTTTATATACTTTATCACCATGGCGGACTCTATCTTTTACTTTAATTCCTATCCCATCGCCGGTTTTAGCAGAATCTACAGGTTGGTGTTCTATCTGCATTGAATTTATTTTCTGTTCAAAATCAGTAGTATGCCCAATAAAATGAACTGTCTCACCTAAATGTAATTCTCCGTTGTTAATTTCTAAAGCAGCAACTCCTATTTTGGCAAAGTAATCGGTTACTTTTCCAATCAGTACTTCGGCCATTTTTATACCCTCCTTTATTTTTATAATTTTTAATAAGCTCGGGCAAAATACACTAAAGTAGAAGAATCCTTCCCACAGTAAATACATTTCCCCGAAGCTTCTTCTTGCTCAAAAGGAATGCACCTTATGCTTGCTTTGGTTTCTTCTTTTATCTTATCTTCACAATCTTTACTTCCGCACCAATAAGTCTTGATTAATCCTCTCTGCTTTTCGATAATTCTTTTGAATTCATTATAATCGGAGGTCTCCCGAATATTTTCCTCTAAAAATTTCTTTGCCCGGATAAAAAGATTTTCTTGAATATTATCCAGTAATTCTTTCACGGTCTCTGCTAATTTTTCTTCTTTTACGGCCGTCTTCTCCCCGGTATCCCTTCTCGCCAGCATCACCTGACCTTTAGCCATATCTTTAGGTCCGATCTCCAGTCTTATAGGAACTCCTCTCAGCTCCCACTCGTTGAATTTCCAGCCAGGGGTATATCCGTCTCGGGTATCAATCTCTACCCGAAAATCTTTCTTTAAAATGGTGCGGATACTCTCAGCTTTCTCTAAAACCTCTTTCTTGGTTTTATCGAACATAATAGGTACTATGATTACCTGAACAGGAGCAATCTTGGGAGGTAATTTTAATCCCCGTTCATCACCATGCACCATGACCAGTGCTCCGACCAATCTGGTAGTCGTCCCCCAGGAGGTCTGCCAGACGTATTTCTCTTGCTGGTCTTCATCTAAAAACTTAATATCAAAGGCCTTGGCAAAATTTTGCCCTAAATTATGCGAAGTTCCGGCTTGCAGCATTTTACCATCGCTCATAAGAGCTTCTAAAGTATAAGTATGCAATGCCCCGGCAAATTTTTCTTTTTCAGTCTTTCTACCCACAATTACCGGGATAGCCAGATCTTTTTCAATATAATCCCGATAAACCTGATTTAATATTTTTAAGGTCTCTTCTTCTGCTTCTTGCTCGGTCTTGTGGGCAGTATGGCCCTCCTGCCAGAGAAATTCGGTAGTCCTTAAAAAAAGGCGGGTCACTTTCTCCCAACGTACAATATTTACCCACTGATTTATAAGGATAGGGAGGTCTCGCCAGGACCTGACCCATTTAGAATAAAGGCTGCAGATAATGGCTTCAGAGGTAGGGCGAACAGCTAACCTCTCATCCAATTTTTGATTTCCTCCGTGAGTAACCCAGGCTAACTCGGGAGCAAAACCTTCCACGTGTTCTGCTTCTTTCTTTAATAAGCTCTCGGGAATAAATAAAGGGAAATAGGCATTCTTATGCCCGGTCTCCTTGATCCTTCTGTCCAAACCCGCTTGCATATTCTCCCATAGGCCGTATCCATAGGGTCTGATTACCATACAACCTTTTATGGTAGTATAATCAGCCAGTTCAGCTTTTCTTACTACATCCACATACCATTGTGGAAAGTTCTTCTCTTTTGAGGCAATTTCTTTAACGAATTCTAAATCTTTCTCCACCGATGTTCCTCCCTTGTTTAGTCCTTATATTATTACAGCCTTAGAATATATTTATTAAAGATTTTACCACAATTTAATGTACTTGTCTAAAGATTTAATTCATATTGCGTAACGAGTATCGAGTAAAAGATAAAAGTAGGGGCGTATTGCAATACGCCCCTACAATAGTTGAAAACTAATAACAGTCCTCTCTCGTCTATTTCCTACTTAACCTCAACTAATTCACCTTCGGTCTTGGCTACTACTACCGCACAGGCGGCATCTCCGGTCACATTACAGGAGGTTCGAGCCATATCCAATATTCGGTCAATTCCGGCAATTAGTGCTACTCCTTCCAGGGGTAATCCCACAGAAGTAAGCACCATAGTTAACATAACCAAACCTGCTCCTGGTACACCAGCGGTACCGATTGAGGCCAAAAGGGCGGTTAGAAGTACGGTTAACTGCCCTCCCAAACCAAGATGAATACCATAAGCTTGAGCTACAAATAAAGCACATATACCCTGATACATAGCTGTCCCATCCATATTAACCGTTGCCCCCAAGGGCAGTACAAAACTGGAAATAGTAGGTGAAACCCCTAAATTTTCTTGGGATGCCCGCATAGTAACCGAAAGGGTCGCTGAACTACTACAAGTGGTGAAAGCTAACAATGATGCTTCGCTAATCCCTTTGAAAAATTTCCAAGGGCTCATTTTACCAATAATAGAAACCATCCCGGAATATACTACTACTTCATGTATTATAATACCAAAATAAACAGCGAAAATTAATTTAGCAAAAGGTATTAAAACAGCTAAACCATAAGAACCAACTGTAACCGCAATCAGGGCAAATACGCCGTAAGGGGCAAATCCCATTACTGTGCCCGTGAGTTTGTACATAGTCTCGGCAAATCCTTCAAAAAACCTTAGAACTGCTGCTCCTTTTTCGCCTGCTTTGGTCATAGCAACACCAAAGAAGAGAGCAAAAACTATTACCTGGAGAACTATACCATCGGCCATTGCTCCAATTGGATTGGTCGGAATCAGGTTTACTATAGTGTCAACCAGGGAAGGAGTTTTGGCTGCCTCTTTAGCGGCTCCCTCTAATACTAAATGCATACCAGCGCCGGGTTGAAATATATTTCCCACCAATAAGCCGATAACTATAGCAATACCAGTGGTTATTAAATAATACATGATAGTCTTACCAGCTACTCTTCCTAATTTTTTAGGTTCAGCAATACTGGCTACTCCTACTACCAAAGTAGAGAAGATTAATGGGATAATAAGCATTTTCAATAAATTAAGGAAAATAGTACCCACAGGCTTTATCCATACTATACCTGGTCCCCATATTGCTCCTAAAATTGCTCCCAAAACAAAACCAATTAAAATCTTTTGAAAAAGTTTCATTTTTTATTTCCTCCATGAAAAAAATAATAAAATAACCAAATAAATTTCACCAATCTTGCCTATTCTTTTCTTTTAAGTCATCACCTCGCTTTCTGAACAGCTATTTTTGCCAAAACTTTTGTCGGGTCTATTAACGGGAATAAGATATCCTCTTCTTTTAAGATCAGGGGGATCTCGGTACATCCAGCAATTACTGCTTCTGCTCCTTTATCGATCAATTTTTGAGTGATTTTCAAAATATTTTTCTTGACCTCTTCAGATAAATCTCCAGCCTTAACTGTGTAGATTACTTTCATAACTTTTCCCCTATCTTTTTCTTCGGGAGAGATAACCTCGATATTAAATTTTTTAAAGTGTTGATGATATATTTCCGACTTATAGACACCTATAGAAGCTAAAAGTCCTACCTTTTTTATTTGAGGAATTCTTTTTTTAGTTTCTTTGGCAGTCTCTTCTATCATATTTAGTACTGGTATGTTAACACTTTCTTGAATTGAGGAAAGGAAATAATGGGCAGTATTGCAGGGGATAACTATAAAATCAGCTCCAGCTTTTTCTAAATTTTGGGCTGTCTCTTGCAAAGCTGGAAGAGGGTCTTCTCCTTTTCCCAAGATAGCAGCCGTTCGATCCGGTATCTTAGGATTATTATCAATAATTATTCTTAAATGATCCTGGTCTTTTTGTGCAGGGGTAAATTTAATTATCTTATAAAATAAGTCGATGGTGGCCTCAGGCCCCATCCCGCCTAAAATTCCGATAATCTTTTCTGGCATTTTTGATTTTTACTTCCTATTTACCAGATTATTTACTTGCCCAAGTTTAAAATACCTATTATAATAAATTATACTACAAAATTTATAAAAATCCTTCTTTTTTCTAAAATACTTTTATTATTTAGTTTTCTATATTTTTATAAAACCTTTTCTTTTTATTTTTTAATATAAAATAAATAAAAATTTAAACTGCCCTCTAAAAGGAATCTTCGGAAATAATGATGGAAATAAAATTTACCTTCAAGAAAAATTTAGAGGCAAAGATCATAAAATTAGCGGATAGCGTATTGTAGGGGCGTATTGCAATACGCCCCTACAAATATTCTACATCGATTAAATTAACTGATCAAATCCTATTCTCCTTCACTCATTTTCTCTAACAGCTTCAAAGACTGTTCCAATTTTTGCAGTTCTTCTCCGTATTTACTCCAGTTACCTTCGCGAGCGAAGTTTTGAGCACTTTCGTAATATCCTGCTACTTCCTTAATTAATTCTTTAAGAGTTTTTTCTTCGCCGGTTACTATGGCTTCTTTTCCTTTAAAAGTTCTGGAAAAGAGCTTCTCTAAAGCATCCTCCAGATTATTTCCCATCATCACATCTTTACCATTAGAGACGATTACTTTCTTTAACTCAGGAATCTCACCCGTCTCAGCCCGCAAATATAAAGGCTCAACATAAATAATCGATTTTTCTACAGGAATTACCAGCAAATTTCCTCGGATAACCGTGGAGCCCCTCTGTCCCCATAGAGTCAACTGTTGAGAGATTTCCGAATCCTGGTCAATTCGCGCTTCTATCTGCATTGGACCAAAAATCAGTTTTTCCTTGGGGAATTTATAAACTACCAGGTCCCCATATCCCGGCTGGTCATTTTTAGCAACTAGTAAGGCAATCATATTACTCTTGGTAGATGGAGTAAAGGGAGTCATTAAAATAAATTCTTCCCTTTCGTGACCCGGGAGTTTAGTTACAACATAATATGGTTCCATTCTGATTTCATTTTCCGCATAAATCTCATTGGGAGTATTCCAGTAATCCTCTTTATTATAAAATACATCAGGATCCGTCATATGATAGGTAGAATAAAGCTCGGCCTGTATTTGAAAGAGGTCTTTAGGATAACGGATGTGTTCCTTAAAATCATCGGACATCTGATCAAAGTTCTTAAATAATTGAGGGAATATATTTTGATATACTTTAACTAATGGGTCTTTCTGATCCACAATATAAAAATCCATAGTACCATTGTAGGCATCAATTATTACCTTGACCGAATTTCTGATGTAATTTAAATATCCCTTAAAAGGAGCAGAATAGGGGTAATTATTAGATATGGTATAAGCATCTTGTATCCAGAACAGTTTTCCTTCTTTAGAAATAATCATATAAGGGTCATTATCATAACTGAGGAAAGGAGCTACTTTCTTGACCCTCTCCTGAATATTACGATAGATCATAATTCGGCTCTCTGGAGTAAATTGGGTAGTGAGTAAAATCTGTAAATTAGAATATTTTATAGAAAACAGAATCCTTCTCCACAGAGAAGAGACCGCCACTCCACCATTCCCGGCATAGATACTGTAGACATTCTCATCTCCTTTAGGATAATCAAATTCTCTAGTTTTAGTTTTAACAACTACATAATCTTTAGTTATCTCTCCATAATAAATTTCTGGTCTGGTAATAGTCAGGTTTACACTGGAAACCGGAGGAATATCTTTAATTAACAAAGAAGGGAGACCTTCCCCAATTATTTTATTCACCGGATTTACCACTACCCCATAGCCATGAGTAAAAGTTAATACCTCATTTACCCAGGTCCTGGCTTGTTCTGGTATCTTATTTTTATCTAATTCCCGGGGAGAGACCATCACCTGCTGATAATTTCCGTTAAAATAATAACGGTCCATATCCACACTATTAAAATCATAATATAGTCTGATGGCTTGAATCTGTTTTAGAGTCTGTTTTACAGGTCGAGAATCCCAGAGTGGGATATTTCTAATAGTTTCATCATTTTTTTCAATATCCTCAAAACTTATCTCTTCCTTTAACGGAAATTCTTCTATTTTAACCTTGTCTAAACCATAGGCTGCCCGGGTAGCTTCAATGTTGTTTGATATATAAGGTCTCTCCTTGCTGCTCTCATTGGGTAAGACTATTGCCCTTTGTATAATCTCGGGATAGACTCCTTCCAGCAATATAGTGCCACCAATCAAAACCGCCAATCCCAAAACTGGTATTTTCCAATTTTCTTTTCTGGCAGTTGCGAAAAAAAGTACTGCGCAAATCAAAGCGACAACCATTAAAACTCTAAAGGCTAAAAGATCGGCATGGATTGCTGTATACCCCGCTCCAAAAATTACCCCTCGAGTAGAGTAGAGAATCTTAAAGGTATTCAGCCAATACTGCCAGGACTTTAAAATTAATATTAAGCCGATTAGTAAAGACAGGTGCACCTTAACCGGGGTCTCAATAATAAGTTTTTTATATTCATATTTTACTGCTTTTTTAACAACATAAATTGCAGCCACTACAATGGTAATAAGGGTAAGGGCAAAGGAGAACCAGTTCCTGATGAATTCCCAGAAAGGAAGACTGAACATATAAAATCCGATATCTTTGTTAAAAATAGGGTCAGTTATTCCAAATGAAGTTCGGTTTAAATATATTAAGATTTTCTCCCAGCTGGAGCTTTCGGATAACCCCATAAATAGCGCTATAATCAGGGAAAACCATAAAACAAATTTTTTATTTACCTGAATATTTTGCAGACTTTTATATAGTTGAATCTCCGGTCTTTCAAATTCATCCTGGCTTATTTCTACCTGAAACTCAGGAGCAAAACGTCGGGCAAAAGAAAGATTTATAAAAGACAAGACAAAAAATAATGCAGCAAAAAGCAGCATGACTACCCCTTTGGTCAACAATATCTTCCAAAAAACCGCAACGTATTGTACCGACTTAAACCATATTATATCAATATAAATTGAGGCAATCGCCCCCACAACTATGACCACTAAAAAGATTATGCCAATAATCATCCATTTTAAATTCTTTACTTTATTCGCCATTTCTTCCCTCCAATTTTTATTTTTTATACCTGTATTATACCATTATACACCAGTATTGCAATAAATGAAAAAAGTTGCCAAAAGGTGCCAGGCACCTTTTGGCAACTTTTTAAAATAAATCCTTATAACTTTTAAGTTTAAAAAGAGATTCTGTGTTTTTTATTGCCTTTACGATTGCCCGAGCCATCACTTCGGCAGCGATTGCCCCCACTACATTCACCCCGGCTTCTACCTCACCGGTGGCCATACAAAAAATAGTATCTCCATCAAACATGGTATGAGCGGGACTTATAGTCCGGGCATAACCATCCTGAGCCATCATCGCCACCTTAGTTGCTCCAGATTTGGTTAGGGCTGCATTGGTAGCTACTACCCCTATAGTGGTATTTTTAGAAAAATTGCTTTCGCTTCTTTGAGGAAAACTTCTCAAGAAAGACATAGTGTTAGCAAGTTCTTTTTTATCTTCACTTAAAACCCCGGCAATAATCTCTCCGCTTTCCGGGTCAACTACATCTCCAAAACAGTTTACTGCCACTATTGCTCCTACGATTAGTTCTTGAGACTTAAAACTAGCGGTACCCAGGCCGCTCTTCATACAGCGAAGTCCGCCAAATATTTTCCCTACCGTTGCCCCGGTTCCGGCTCCAACATTACCCTGCATAACCTCCTCTTCGCTGGCCTTAAGACAGGCGTCATAACCCATCCTGGCATCAGGTCTTATCCTGTAATCACCTATTGCAAGATCAAATAGGACTGCCCCGGGGACAATAGGAACCTTGGTTAGCACTACATCAAAACCTATTCCTTTTTCTTCCAAATACTTCATCACTCCTGAGGCTCCATCCAACCCGAAGGCACTGCCTCCACCCAAATAGATAGCGTGGGCTTTATCTATCAGATTTAC
>MEYH01000102.1:26904-29894 GCA_001773955.1 Candidatus Sediminicultor quintus
CCTTTTCACAGATAATCACCGTACAGCCGGTCCCGGCCTTTAAATCCTGACTGTGCCCCACCTTTATCCCCGGTACATCTATAATGGCATCCTTTAAAGCTCTCGAGCTTTCCTTATCGTTCATCTCTCTTGCTCCTTGCCTTAAAAATTTTTTTATCTGAAACTTCTATCTAATCTCCTTAACTATCCTCTGAAATACTTTTAAAAGTTTTTCATTTAATGATTTGTCAAACTCTTGCAGCCATCTTATAATATATTTAGCATCATAATCTGGATTTTTTAAAATAATCGACCTTACATCTTCAATATCTATTGCCCTTCCAGCAATTATCTTATGAACAACCAGGTCTTCAAGAGAAGAAAATTTAACTACGGTGCTGCCAAATTTTATATCAGTTGCTCTTTTAATGGCTAGTTTTTCATATGGCGAAAAAGAAAAAATAAAATCAACCCGGATACCTGTTTTCTCATCAATTGCCAGTAGTACCATAGTTTTTTGGACAAAATTTTCGTCAACGAGAGCTTTTAGATTAAGCTTCTGGATAATACTATTAATATCTTTTAGTCCGTCAATTCCTATACCCAAAGTGATATCAATATCTTTGGTTAGTCTTGGTTCTCCATAGAGAAGAACCGCCTGACCCCCTATAACCATATAAGTAATATTATGAGTATTTAATTCATTGGCTATTTTTTTAAGAAGTTTTTTGAACACAGTTCACCACCAGAGCAATTTTTGCATCAATACCCCATCCATCAAGAGGATCTTTCAGAGGAATTACCCCTAAAGCTCGTGCTTCCTTATACATTGCATCCATTATCTGAAAGTTTTTTATTATATTTACTTTCTCTTTTTTTATCAGTTCTTCTTCAAATTTTTGTACTATTTTATAATTTTTTATCACTTTAGTATCCTCATCGTTTATTTATAGTTTAAATTACATAAAAAAATAATTATTGGTAAGGGACAATTTGAAATATCTAAATTATTCTAATAGCAAATTCAGGGCATACCGGGCTGCAATAACCGCATAAAATGCATAATTTATGGTCAACCACTGCTTTTCCATTTTCTAAAGATAAGGCATTATTAGGACAGGTTTTAACACAGGTGCCGCAGCCTTTACAAAAAGTGGAAATAAATAATCTCTTGCTGGGTTTAATTTTTTGAGTCAATAACCCTTTAGGAATTTCTTCATCATTAAATATCTTCAAATTTAGTTCCAATTCTTCCGAACTAACCATACCGACCGCCAGGGAACTGATACCTTTAATATTTCTTACAAAATGAAAAGCCTCTTCTAATTGATTAATTAAATGTCCTCCAGCTAATGCCTTCATGGCATATAGGCCTTTTTCTGCCTTATGCGCCTCTGATATTGCTTTAATCATATCCTCAACATTACCGCCTACAATGCCCATACCGAGTTTATTAATAATGGGAAATATAATATCGATTTCTTTAACTTCTGCGGCTCGTTTAACTATTCCAACCGCATGAGTGGAAATTCCGACTGCCCGAATAGTACCTTTTGCTTTATAATCATTCAAACATTGGAATGCTCCTGCCCTTTCTTCAAAAACCGAAGGGGTGACTCTGGCCGCATGCAAAAGAAAAATATCTATATAAGTTCTATTAAGGGATTCAAGCGCATTTTTAATGCTTTGCTCCATTTTTTCATATGTTTCGGCATTCGATTTAGTGGCAATAATTACTTCCTCATTATAGCCTTCCAAAGCTTTTCTAATATGGGGATAAGTCTGGTAAACTTCCGCAGTATCAACGAAATTAATGCCCTTTTTCAGGGCAGCAAGAATAAGTTTTGCTCCTTTCTCCACAGAAATATTTGCCTGCAAAGGCCCTATGGGCAAGGCACCAAAACATAGTTCGGTTACTTTAATTCCCGTTTTTCCCAAAGAATATTTTTTCATATTTTATAAATCCTCTTTTAAATATTAAACAAAGAAAGTTTTTGAATTATTTCGCTATTAGAATAAATTACCCAATTGGCTTTTATACAGCAAATATAGTCTATCCCTTGATACCCGATCGGGTAAGACTCTTTACGAAAATTGATTGAAGTACGAAAAATACTATTAAGGTAGGTACTACTGCGGAAACGGTTCCGGCCATGATCACTCCCCAGTCACTTGCTGCTTCAGAGTCAATCAGCATCTTTACTCCAAACTGATTTGATTAGTAAAATATTTTTAAGGAAATTAAAGCCTATTTAATATATAAGTATAATTACTTAAATATATTAAACAGGCTTTTCTCTTTAATCTTTAGCCATATTTTAAATTCATTTAACATTCTTTAACTTCTTGTTTCGGCTATCTTTATTTTAACGAGATTCATTTTTGTTGTCAAATAAAATGCTGTATTGTGTCTTACTTAGAGTAAAATGGCTACATTTATTTTTCCTGTCTCTCCTAGCTCATTTGAGACAATCTCACATTTGGTTCTAAAAAGACAAGCAATCTCCCCGGGAACTTCCGGCCTGTATTCAGTCAAGGCATAATAATTTGCCTGGCCTTTGGCAATGACCAGATCAGCCGTCTGAAGTTCCCTCTTAAGTTGATCAGACATTTCATGAAGAGAAATACCCAGTGTGTCGGGTCCGGCTAAAATGATTTTTGAAGCAGCCTCTTGGAGGCCTACCGTTTCTCCGTCTTCGATAGTGGCATCACTGGTAATCGGTCCTCCCCTTAAGGCAGAGGTTACTGACGCGCCGTATTTTATAAGCTCTTTAATCAGCATTTTATCAAAAGCAATTTCACCGACGTTATCATGGATATAAAGTATTTTAGACGAGCTTTTGGCTATCTGAAGAATTTCAACTCTCTGGTCAATTTTTAATCCCTCCGAAACACAGATCCGAAGCTCCTCTATTATTTCAGCTATCTGGAAACCATAACCGGTTCCAACTGTTCGAAAATCCAGATGGTTGCTGGCAATAGCCCAATTAACAAAAACTGAAAATCTTTCC
>MEYH01000102.1:29932-40322 GCA_001773955.1 Candidatus Sediminicultor quintus
AAGCTGATTACACTTGTCTCTTCTTTCTTGAAAAGGAATTTCTACCCCTGATATCCTCTTTAAGATTCTATGAACTTCGGTAATAAAGTAAGAAGGAATTTTTTCTGTAGAAAATTCCCGAGCTAAGAATTGAAAAGATTCCCTTAATATCTCCTGTTTAATTTTTTCCTCTAAAGAGACTAACTGTAAAGCACCGCACAAATCGTCTATTATACAGGTTGCACAGTTCAAATGTGTATGCATCGGGTAGATACTCCTTCCTGCTCTTTTACTCTTTTTATTTGGCTGTCTGCATTGCAATTCCTTGAACAAAGCTTTTCCGCAAAACCAGAAGGACTATAAGCGGAGGCAGCATAGCTATTACCGTGGCAGCCATAATGACATTCCACTCAGGGGCTATCTGCTCACTGGCCAGGAGCATCTTAATACCAATTTGTATAACGCGCATTTCAGAGGTAGTGGTGACAATTAGGGGCCACAAATACTGACTCCACATAAAGATAAACTCTATAACAAATAGGGCTGCAATATTGGTCTTGGAAATAGGAACTAATATTTGCAGAAAATAACGCATAGGACTTGCCCCATCAACCCTGGCAGCGTCCGGAAGGTCTGCAGGCACGGTCATATAAAACTGTCGAAAAAGAAGCAATCCTGTTGTACTGGCAAAAAATGGTACCATAAGAGCATAGTAAGAATTTATCCAGTTGAAGGTTGCCATTAACTGATAAGTTGGAATAATACGGACGGGGAGAGGAAGCATCTGGGTGATCATACACAGAGAAAATAAGAGACCCTGGCCGCGAAATTTAAAGTGGGTATAGGCAAAGGCAGCTAGCAATGCCAGGATAGTTTTCACTATTGCAACCACGACTGAAATCAAGGTACTATTAAAAAAGAGCCGCCCTATATTAACTCTTTCCCAGGCCTCTTTTAAATTGCTCATAAATTGGTTTCCCGGTAAAAGTTTTGGCGGGTACTGGTAGGACTCCTGTAAACTTAAGGTGCTGGTAACCAAAGCGAAAAACACCGGAAAAGCCAGGACGATAATCAATAAAATAAGTATGGCATGAATAAAAATTTCGTTTCGAGTTTTTCTTGTCATAAAATATTACCTCACCGATAATAAATAGTTTTTTGTGTAACTATTCTCAATTGAATAATTGCTACCACAGAAATTACAAAAAATATTACAAATGATTGGGCTGATGCAAATCCGGTATTCAGATGAATAAAGCCATCACGATACAACTTGTATACTAAAAGTTCTGTCGCATTTCCCGGTCCGCCTCGGGTCATGATATCTATCAATCCAAAAACCTGGAAGAAAGCATAAAGCATATTAACAAATAATAAAAAACTGGTAGTGGGGGAAAGCATAGGAAAAGTTATACGCCAAAATGCTTTCCAGGGGCTTGCACCATCTATCTGCGCAGCTTCCAAAAATTCGTTTGGTACATTTTGTAATCCTGCCAGGAAAAAAATAATATTGTAGCCCAGCATCTTCCAGGTAGCGGCAAGCGCAACTATAAATAAGGCTAACTGACCATTGGTCATCCAATTTAGCGTATACCCGCCAGATAGTTTGGAAACAATATACGGAATAAGACCGGTAGCAGGTGCAAACATTGAAGCCCAAATAACACCAGCTATTGTTGGAGAGATAGCGTAAGTCCAGATAAGAGCGACTTGATAGAAACCCACTCCCCTGATCTTCTGGTTGAGTAATTGAGCAATCGCCAGTGAAATAGAAAGTCCAATAATGATAACAAAAGCAGCGAACTTAAAGGTAGCTGTAACACTGTTTAAATAGTCCGGGGAAGAAAATAAACGGATATAATTGCGAAGTCCAACATAGATAGTTCTCGTGCCAAACGGCGTTGAGACAAAGAAAGATTCATAGATACTTTGGCCAAAAGGTCCGATTAAAAAAATAAAAATTACCACAATGGAAGGAGCAATAAGTAGGTAAGGTAAAAATTTGTGTCCGGGAAATCTATCTTCGTTCATTCTTTCTCCTTTTGGTACATTGGGGGTTAAAAAAACTACGGGAGCAAGCTTTAAACTTGCCCCCGCATTACAGTATACTTTTATTTGCCGTGTAGTTCTAAGTAGTCTTTTAATTTTAGGTTCATTTTTTCTGCGGCTTCATTTAAAGCATCTTTCGGAGAAAGCACACCAGCAAGTGCTTTTTCTAATCCAGATACAAGATCTTCTCTCATGGCCACAAAAGGTCCTAAACGGACTCCGGTAGATGCTGCAGTATCCCGTTTACCGGAAAGGATCTGAAGGAAAGCGGTGAGGTAGGCTTGATCTTCCGAGAACCAACCTTCGTCTAATAGAGTTTTAAGTGCGGCTCCGCTCACCGGAAAGTATCCTGTACCTTTGTGCCACTGGATAGCAATATCTTTTTGGCCAAGATATTTAAGGAATTCCCAAACACCGCGGAGTTCTTCTTCGCTTTGTCCTTTGGTGACCCAAAGGCTTCCGCCTCCGATAATAGCGTTCCCCACCGGATATCCTTCGAAACGAGGGTAGAAGCTGGTACCAACCTCAAATTTAGAAGCTTTAATAATACCGGCCAGTGATGAAGTAGACTGAATAAACATAGCGATCTGACCAGAAATAAAAGCTGAGTTTGCATCGTACTCTGTTCCACCGAAGATATAAATTCCCTTATTGTGTAACCTTGTCCAGGTATCAAAGATCATGTGACCAAAATCATCGTTAAAGACCACTTTTTTTGCTAATCCGGATCGTCCGTTATCATTGTCTGCATAAAGATGGTCATGAATGGCAAGGGCTTGTTCGAAAATCCAATCAGGCCAACCAGTGGAATAAACGTGATCTACTACTCCGCTTGCCAAGAATTTTTCTCCATACTCTTCCATCTCTTTCCAGGTTGTAGGCGGCTTATTCGGATCAAGTCCGGCTTTTTCAAAAAGATCTTTGTTGTAGTAAAGCATGGCCGTAGAGGAGTTAAAAGGCATGGACCAAAGGTTCCCGTCGACTGAATAATAGTTAGTAATAGGGATAACATATTGTGCCCAATCCCAGGTTTCTCCCAACATTCCAGGGATTTGATAGACAGGAGTAATAGCGTCACTGTCAATCATCGTCTGAGTCCCCACTTCATAAACCTGTACTATATTTGGACCTGTTTTGCTAGGATATGCCGCAACATATTTAGTTAGTGTTTCCGCATAGGTGCCGGTAAATAGTGGCGTAACCTCATAATCGGGATGAGTGGCATTAAAGCTTTCGATAATCGACTCTAATACCCCAAGACGCGACCCGCTCATCGCATGCCAGAAAGTAATGGTTACCGGTTTTGCTAAAGCAGTTCCCACTGACAATAGTAAACATAAAGTTAAAACCAAAATAATCAAAAAATTCTTTCTCAATTTCATTTTAAATTACAACCTCCTTAATAATTTTGAAACTTATTAATTAACTGATACGCTTTTTATTATTTCTATATATCGCCTCCCATCTTAAATTAGTAGCTCATGCAAAATTAGCTATTCCCTAAGAGAGTATTAAGAGCCGAGGAATTGAATAAATTTACCATAATTCTTTTTTACTGGTAGATACGGCTAGAACTCCTCTTTGTAATAATTTCTCTATTTCACTTTTATCAGAAATTAAACCGCCGGCAATAACCGGACAGAGTAACTTTTTGTATATGTGTTCTATAAAATAAGGAGCAGCTATTCCGGGTAAAATTTCCACTGCATCAGGCTGGTTATTTTTTAACAGCTGTTCCCCGGTATTTAAGGCAGCAGAGTCGAGCAAAAAAAGACGCTGAATAGCAATAAGCCCTTCCTTTTTAGCTACATTAATTAGATTGCTTTTAGTGGTAACGATCCCATCACAAAGTTCTTGCTTGGCTAAATATATTATTCCTTCCCTATCTCGACCAATTCCTTTAATTAGATCCACGTGTAAAAAAACCAGCTTGTTATGGTTTTTACTTTCTTTCATAATCTGGGGAAGATTGAATATATCTCCGTGAAGAATAAAAAGGGCAGCAGCCTTACTGTTGAGGGCATATGTAAAATCTGTATTGTTTCTTATGGAGGCAATTATGGGGTGTTCTTTAAAACATTCTCTAAGCTCCTGCATCTATAGTTTTTTCCTCTAAAGTTATGATTTTATATAAGTACAAAATATTGATTTTAAAATCGCTGTAAAAATAATAACACATCTAATCGGTTACTTCAAAATTAAATACAGTATCGAGTATATAGTATCGTGTATCGAGTTAAGAAAGAGAAGGAAATAAAGGAAAGTAGGGAAAAGATGTAAGCATAATCTTTAGGAAAACAGGTTAGAATCAACTCTCTTAATATTGCGGGTGGCAACCAGGCTCACACCTGTTCCCAGTAAATAATCTTTAATTACCTGACCTATTTTAACCGGAGCCTTCACTTCAATTTTAGCAATTTCGACCATAGCTTTTAATAATAATCTTTTAGGAATCGATTTTTCTGTCTTTACCGATACTAAAGGTAATTCACCGCCAATCACTTTAACTGTGGTGGTTAAGATTCTTAGCGGATTGATAAATTCTTCTTCGGCATATTTAATTCCTTTAGGACAGGCATTCCCTATGATAGAGGTAATCTTTCCATCTTTACTCTGGATGGTCATCCTGCAGCCTATGGGGCAGCTTATACATATTATCTTATTTTGTTCCATCCTCTTTACTCCCTAATCCCTTTTAATAGAGATAGTTATATTTTTCAATTTATCATCCAATAGAACTTCCGGCAAAAAGACGCTCACCATCTCTCCCGGGGTTACAATCCTCTTCTTGTAGGCTGTCAAAACCCTGCCTTTGTCATCTATTAAATTAATTTTGACTCTCTCTTCCGGTTTTTTTACCCGCATAAAGAGTTTTATTTTTTTCCTTCCCGGAACAATAAAATCTATATGTTGAGGGACTACATAAGCAATATTATCACCGGGGAATATTTTTATGGGTTGGGAACGAAACTTTCTGTTCCCTTTGAGGTATTCGCCTACAGCTCTACCTACGATCTCTCCCTCTTCGGTAACAAAATCAGCTAAGTCATGGACATGGAGCACATTACCACAGGCAAAAATTCCCTCAATCTCTGTCTCTCGGTTTTCATTTACTATAGGCCCTCTGGTTACCGGGTCTAATTTAATTCCTGCTTCACTGGTAAGTTCATTTTCCGGGATTAAACCTACAGATAATAGAACGGTATCACAGCTTATTTCTTCCTCGGTTCCGGGAATCGCCTGCAAGTTTTTATCCACCTGAGCGACGGTCACTTTTTCTACCCGCTTTCCTCCCTCGATTCGGGTAATGGTATGATTGAATTTTAAGGGGATATTAAAATCATCCAGACACTGAACCTTGTTTCTGATTAGTCCGGTAGAAAAAGGCATAATTTCCAGGACAGCCTTAACCCTTGCTCCTTCTAAAGTCATTCTGCGGGCCATAATCATCCCGATATCCCCCGAACCCAGAACGACTACCTCACGGCCGGGCATATATCCTTCAATATTAATATATCTCTGGGCAGTGCCGGCGGTAAATATTCCGGCAGGCCTGCTCCCGGGGACAGCAATCGCTTCTCGGGTTCTTTCCCGGCACCCCATAGCCAGAACAACCGCTTTAGACTGAATATGCAATAAACCATCATCTCTGTTTATGGCTATAATCCGTTTATCGGAGGTTATATTTATAACCATCGTCTCTTTCTTTACATTAATCTGACAATCTTTCAATTTAGTAATAAATCTCCCTGCATATTCCGGTCCGGTCAATTCTTCCTTAAAATACTGCACACCAAATCCATTATGGATACACTGAGGAAGGATTCCGCCCAGATATTTATCTCTCTCTAAAAGTAAAATATCTTTCACTGTATTTCTTCTGGCTTCCAGGGCAACAGCCAGACCGGCCGGACCACCTCCGATAATTACTAAATCATACTCTAACTTCATCTTTAAACTTAACTCCCGTTTCTTTGATTATCTCTTTGGTCTTGGTCTTTAAAATTTCTGAACCAGGTCCCTTTTTGCTCACTTTTAAAGGAGAAATCTTTAATTCTTCCGAAAGAATTTTTAAAACCTTAGGACTGCAAAAACCTCCCTGACATCGGCCCATCCCTGCCCTAACCCTTCTTTTGATGGCATCCAGACTTCTGGCCGGCAGGGGTTGATGGATAGCTCTGAGTATCTCTCCTTTGCTTACTTTTTCACATCGGCAGATAATTTCTCCGTAATCAGTATCTTTTTCTACTATCTCCTGCCATTCACCTGTCTTGTCTAAATAATCTGCAAATTTCGGCTGCTCGACTAAGGTTTCTACAAAATCATCCTGGCAATTTAATTCTAACTGGGGAGAAATTTCTTTAACTACTTCTTTTAAAATACCACTGACCATCTCGGCAATAGCCGGTACAGAACTTAAGCCGGGCGATTCGATGTCTGCTACATTGATAAATCCTCTAATCTTTTTTGAGGCTTCAATAATAAAATCATTTCTCCCTTCAATATCGGCTCTTAAGCCGGCGAAAGAGGCTACCAGGTCTTGATGGGGAAGATTAGGGACTAATTTTCTGGCTCCCTCGCATACTTCCTCTGTCCCAGCCTTGGTAGTAGCCGGGTCGTCCTTGTCTTTTACCCAATAAGAGTTAGGCCCGATTAAGAGATTGTCATGAACCGTAGGAGCCACCAAAATACCTTTGGATAATTTGGTAGGTATAGGGAAAAGAATATGATTAACCAGATTTCCCCACTGTTTGTCAAACAACTGGTATTCGCCTTTTATAGGATTTATTTTGAAATTGTCTCCGGCAGCTTCAGCTATCTCATCTGCATGTAATCCAGCAGCATTTATTACTATCCTGGTTTCAATCAGTCCCCTGTTGGTAACCACACCGTAAACCTGCTTTTCTTCAATTCTGATATCTTTTGCTTCTGTCTCTAGCAATACTTTCACCCCGTTTATCACTGCATTATCAGCCAGAGCGATAGTAAACTTATAAGGGGAAATAATCCCGGCAGAAGGGGCATATAGGGCATACTTGGCTTGAGGATTTAAATTGGGTTCCAATTCGAATAATTTAGGACCTCTGATTATTTCTAAATTTTCAATTCCATTCTTCTCACCATTTTCTTTTAATTCTTTCAATTTCCTAAAATCTTCTTGGGAAAAACCAATCACCAATGACCCTATCCTTTTAAAGAGAATTTTCAGGTCTGCGCATAATTTATCAAATTTGGGATTTGACTTTATATTAAGTTCACCTTTCAAAGTATTAAAATCGTCATTATATCCGGCATGAATAATCCCGGAATTACCCTTACTGGTTCCCATGGCCACATCGTCTTCTTTTTCTATTAGAATTATATTAATATTGAATCTGGATAGTTCTCGGGCAATGGCTGTGCCAATTACTCCGCCGCCAATAATTACTACATCTGTTTTCATTAATATTCTCCCTGTAATATAAACAAAAAAACCATCTCATTAACCTATATCATGCCTGACTAAAAATCAGGCATAAGGGCTTACGCCCCCTGGTTAATAAAATGGTTCTCTCTAAAATCTCTACCATTTATATTTAATTTTTTTATATAATATCACACAAAATTACAATTTACAATAATAAATTTACAAATTTACTCTTTCAGGGTATTATATAAAGAGCTGAAACGAACTAGTCGTTAGTGAATAAACCTGGCGTGGAGTGTACAGCGTTTAGCGTATAGTTTTTGTTTAATTTAGGTGTTCTATAAAATATATTTAAACTTTCATTTGGAAAGTATAAAAAGGGAGAATAGTATGTTTTTTGTTCTGACGGGTCTAATTGGTGGTCTGGCTCTTTTCTTATATGGGATGCAAATTACCAGTGAGGGCTTAAAGAGTACCTTCGGGAATAAATTAAAACAGTTCCTCAGCACCCTGTCCAAGAATAAATTAATCGCTTTATTAACCGGTATCGTCCTTACTTTTACTATTCAAAGTAGTACCGCCGCTTCTGCTTTATTGGTAAGTCTGGTAAATACCGGGATTATGAGTTTAAGCCAGACTCTCGGTATTTTGCTGGGAACCAGCATGGGGACAACTCTTACCACCCAGATAATCGCCTTTAAAGTATCCGACTATGCCCTCTTAATAATTGTTCTTGGCTTTGGTCTAAAACTTTTGGGTAAAAAGAGAAAACAGAGATTTATAGGCAATATCTTACTGGGTGTAGGTTTTATCTTTTTGGGAATGAAAGTGATGTCTGAGTCGGTCTCCCCTCTCAAAGACCACGCCCTTTTTAGAGAAACGCTAATTAATTTAGAATATATTCCTTTATTAGCCTTACTCGCCTCTGCCTTATTTACCGGTCTAATCCAGAGCAGTACTGCCACCATGGGTTTAACTATTTCACTGGCTATGCAAGGTTTGATTTCATTAAACCTGGCAGTTCCTATAATCTTGGGCTCGCATTTAGGCTCCTGTTCCACCATCCTTTTTGCCGGTATAGGAGCTTCCAGGAGTGCAAAAAGGGTGACTTTGGCAAATTTATTATTTAAACTGGCAGGAGTTATTATATTTTTCTTACTCATCCCTTCTATAATTTTTCTGGTACAGAAATCTTCGGTAAATTTGCCCCGACAAATTGCTAATGCCCATGCCTTAATCATTGTGGGTAATGCCTTGGTTTTTCTTCCTTTTACTGGAAGGTTTGCCGAATTTTTAGAAAAGATCATTCCTAAAACAGAAGAAGTGGAATCCTTGCAAAAACCAAAATTCTTAGATTCTGGTGCTCTTACAACCCCGGAGATTGCCTTCTATCTGGCCAGCAAAGAGGTGCTGCGAATTTCCAATGCCGTAGAAGAGATGGTAATAGATACTATGCAGGTATTTACTGATAATGATGAAAAACTGCTGGATAAGATAAGCGCACAAGATATGATTGTGGATAATCTCTCTCGAGAGATAACCAAATATTTAACCAAGATAAGTTTTGAAACCCTCTCTGAGGAACATTATAAAGAAGTATTTAGATTATTGTATATTGTTGATGACCTGGAACATATCGGAGATTTGATAGATAAAAATTTGATTCCTTTGGTAGAAAAAAAGATAGACCGTAGTCTGGTATTTTCTGAAAAAGGAGTAGAAGAGATTAAAAATATGCATCAAGAGGTTTACAATAATCTTCGAAATGCTATCGGGGCTTTTGCTCTCCAGGACCAAAGGATGGCTCAAAAAGTAATCGATCAGAAAGAATACATCGATTCCCTGGAAATAACTTTACGCAAGACTCATATCAACCGCTTAAATGTAGGGATAGAACTTTCCCAAAAGACCAGCGGCGTTCATTTGGATCTAATCAATGTCCTTAAAAGAATAAATGATCACTCTTTCTCAATCGCCCGGGCAGTAGTGGGAAAATTATAAATTATAGATAGTGAGGTGAAAAAATGCTTAATATATTAGCTGTCGGTCCACATCCCGATGATGTGGAATTGGGCATGGGCGGTTCCATATTAAAATTCACCGAAGCAAGTCATCGCGTTACTATCGTGGATTTAACTGATGGAGAGCCTACTCCTCATGGGGAACCGGAGATCAGAAAAAAAGAAAGTGTAAAATCAAGCAGGATATTAGGGATTGAGGAGAGGATCACTCTTGATTTTCCCAATCGATATCTTCAGGATGAAATAGAGGTCCGTCAGGAATTGGCTGAAGTCATCAGAAAAATTCAACCGGATATCCTTTTTGCCCCTTACTGGATAGATGCCCATCCGGACCATGTTGCTGCCTCAAAAATCTGTGATGCTGCTCGTTTCTACGGAAAACTCACCAAAACAGAGATGCAGGGCAGACCCTTTTATGTAAAGAAAATATATTATTATATTGCTTCGCATTTAAAGCTGAATTTCAAACCTTCTTTTGTTATGGATATAAGCAAAGAGATGAAGATGAAGATAGAATCTATCAGGCACTATGAATCCCAATTTGGACCTTCTCCTGAAGGGCATCAGCTATTTGAATGGGTCTTAAATTCTAACCGTTACTGGGGAAACCTTATTGGCACAGAGTTTGCCGAACCATTTATCTCTAAGGAAGAAGTCGGAATTAAGGATATAGAGGTACTTTTGTAAATGGAAAATTAACCCCCTCCGATAATCGGAAATAGTTTAACCTTATTAGATTCAGTTAGAAGATAATCTTCTTTTACCATTAAATCTCCTATTTTAATGAAAAAGACATCAGCCGAAGAAATCTTAGCATCTTTTAATATTTGACGAATAGTTACTGGTTTGGAATAGTTGAGTTCTAACATTTTAGAGTGGTATTTGTACTCTAAGTACCCCTCCAGTTTAATACTTATCTTCATCATCTGACCTC
>MEYH01000102.1:40492-40699 GCA_001773955.1 Candidatus Sediminicultor quintus
CCTCGGGTAGCGTATCTTCTTTTGAAGAAAACCCTTCTCTTAAGTTAAAGATACGGGCCATATTGATGGAGCGTTCTCCTACTTTCATCAGTTCAAACCAGGTTGTCCTCCAGCCGGTAGCAGCACAAATAATCTCTAATAATTCCTCCATTGTACCTACACTGCGAGGGACATAACCAAAGTCACAGACCCCCAAGATATCGAAGA
>MEYH01000102.1:40736-41494 GCA_001773955.1 Candidatus Sediminicultor quintus
TTTCTTTTCCCTTATATCAGTAGTAGATACCGGTTCTAAGATACCCAGTCCACTCATCTCTTTTATACCTACGGAATCTTTATCCTTAAAGAAGGGGTCATGGGGGGCCTTCATATGGTCTGCCCCATAGTCAGCCAAGGCATATTGTAACCCTACTCCGGTTTTAACTCGGGGATCGTGCATAGGAATCTCTTGTTTCTTGACCTGATGGATGAATTTTTCTGAACTCTTACCTATTTTTTGAGCAGCAAGATAAGATCCTTCTGCCAAGAGGTTTCCTAATCCCTCTCGATGGGCAATCTTTTCTATCATCTTAAGCATCGCTTCTTTATTACTAAAGTTAAGCTCTAACCCTCCGGTATCTTCCTTGGTAAGAAGGCCTTCCTGGAAGCACTGCATGGCAAAGGCGATAGTCATCCCGGTAGAGATAGTATCCATAGTATATTTATTACAAAGTTCATTGGCTTTGGCAATATATTTTAAATCAGAAATACCGCAAAGAGAACCCAAAGAAACGATGGTCTCATATTCCGGACCTCCGTAGGAAGGGTCAACTTGAAGGTCTGACTCATTTATTTCTACCACCCTTTTACAGCGGATGGGGCAGGCATAACAACCTATAGTCTTCTTTAAAATAGTTTTATTATAGGTCTCGACAGTTAAATTTTCCCCTTCTTTAAAGTAACCGGTAGTCCAGTTATAAGAGGGGAGGCAACCCGCTTCATAAAAAGGGCGGACCACTGCCGGAGTACCTAATT
>MEYH01000102.1:41562-42310 GCA_001773955.1 Candidatus Sediminicultor quintus
TAAAGTTCTATCGGTTTAGTTCCTCTTACCGCAATAGCTTTAAGTTTTTTAGAACCCATCACTGCCCCCAGGCCATTTCTACCATTAAAGTGTTTTAGTTCATTTACAATGTTGGCAAAACGGACTAGATTTTCACCGGCAGGGCCAATTTGAGCAATCCTTATCTTGTCATCGGCTAACTCTTCTCTAATTATCTTCTGGGCTGTACCAGTATCTTTGCCCCAAAGGTGGGGAGCATCTTTGAATCTTACTTTCCCATCATTAATCCATAGGTAGACTGGGGTAGCAGAAGCCCCTTTTATGATAATTGCATCAAAGCCAGCTTTCTTTAATTCCGGTCCCCACCAACCTCCAGCCTCCGCTTCTCCTTGAGCACCAGTTAGAGGTGATTTGGCACAGACGGTGTAGCGGGGCATAGCCGGAGCAGGAGTGCCGGTTAGGACACTGGGGGCAAAGATGAGTAAGTTATCGGGAGATAAAGGGTCGGTATAAGGTTTCATTTCTTTTAACATATAATATAGTCCAATAGCTCGCCCTCCCCAGTAAGTACGGTAAAAGGTCTCGGTGGGATGTTCTATCCAATATTTTTTTGAACTTAAATCTAGGTGAAGTATGCTCCCAGTATAACCATAAGACATAATTTGCACTCCTCTCTTTTAGTTATTTAAAATTTATTTCATTAAACCTGTTTATAAAAATTCAAGTAATCTCTCTCTTCGATTTAATTCTGGTTTATCAATAACTATTT
>MEYH01000103.1 GCA_001773955.1 Candidatus Sediminicultor quintus
AATGGGCTTTAAAAGATGCATTCTTCCAAAAAGCAATTTAAAGAGTTTAAACAATTTTTCATCAAAAAAAGGTTTACAAATTGTAGGGGTAAAGACTGTTCAAGAAGCTATCAACCTTGCCCTTAATTAGTCGTTAGTGAATAGTCGTTAGTAAGATAGAGCATAGCACATATAATTAGTTAGTTACCTGGTTAAGAAAATGGAAGAAAGAAGCCAAATTAGTATATAGTAAAGAGATAATAAGATAGGAATGAGAAATCAGAAAATTGGATAGTGGATAGAAAGTTGCAAGTTGCAACCTTACAGATAGGAAACAGAAAGGTGATTAATAGGGCTTATTTTTACTGAAAACCGAAAACTGTGAACTTGTATTTGTTACTCTAACGACTATTCACTATTCACTAATGACTAATTTAATTGGCTAACCAATTAGGTTAGATTATAAATACCTAAAGTTGAGATTCTTTCTTCTTCTTTTTTAATTATTTTATCAAAATCCAAATTTAGTATGTTACATATTGCGGTAGCATAAAAAAGACTTGAACCTAATTCTGTTTCGATAATTTCTTTACAACTATCACACAATGAGCCTTCTATGTGGGCATCCATGAATTTATAGATTTCCGTTAGTTTTGTATTGGAAGGAATGGTTTGTTTCTCTGCTTTAATTTTTATACAACCGCATTGGGTAACCGCTTTAGCAATTGCTCGGTTAACACGGGCATTAGATTCTTGATATTTGGTCATAAGGTCAAGGATACTCCGATGCTGGATTAAAAATTGGTCGACACTTTTTTGAAAAGTAATATTTTCATTTTCTTTGTTCATAATTAGTACCCCCGTGAAAACATTTCGCCATTTAGATAAATGCCGAGATAGCTTTAATGAAATTACTAAAGTACTCAATTCTAACTTAATTTAATTATACTTACAGGTTAAGCTCTTTGTCAAGGAATTTATTAAGTTGCCAAAAGGTGCCTGGCACCTTTTGGCAACTTTTTAAAATAAATCCTTATAACTTTTAAGTTTAAAAAGAGATTCTGCGTTTTTTATCGATTTTTCTATAGTTTTTTCTTCACGCGATACACGATACTGATTCTTATTTTGACAGAAATAAGGGAGCATGCTATAATTTATTTGGTTTTCAGATAATTAAAGAAATAAGTTAAGAGTTTGAAGATTTAGTATTTAGGAAATATAAAAACAGGAGGTGATAGTTCAATACTTTCTTAAAAAAAATAGTGCATAGAAGGAGGAAATAACTATGCCAACAAAAAGAATTTTAAAAATCATATTTATTATTGTTGGTGCAGTAATAGGCTATTGGGTATATAATAAATTCTATTTTATTTCTGACTTATATATTTATTATGATATTTTATTCAGGATTTTAGCAATAGCTGGAGGAGGAGTAGTCGGTTTTTTGTTTTCCTTTTTATTTAATACCAAAATCCAACGTTTATTTTCAGAAATTATTTGCCATTTACACAAAATGCCCACCCAAAACTTTGCTGCTGCTACAATTGGATTAATTTTTGGTCTTATTATTGCAAATTTGTTAGCCTATTCACTCTCATTTATTCCCATAATTGGTTCCTATCTCCCTATTATATTAAGCGTAATTCTGGGAGCTTTAGGAGTAAATATAGGAATTAATAAAAAAGATGAAATAGTCAATTTTTTTGGATATTTTAGAAATATCAATAAAGTAAGAAGAAAAGAAAATAGTAATCATTTTGTCCATCCCAAGATCTTAGATACGAGTGTAATTATTGATGGCCGTATTTTAGATATTTGTCAAACAGAATTTTTAGAGGGTGAACTTATAATCCCCCGTTTTGTTTTGTCTGAGCTCCAGCATATTGCCGATTCTTCAGATTCTTTAAAAAGGAACCGAGGACGCAGAGGTTTAGATATACTTAATAAAATGACTAAAATCAGAAAGAATAAGATAAAAATTGTTGGCAAAGATTATAATGAACCCAAAGAGGTTGATGCCAAGATAATTAAACTTGCGAAAGAGATTAAAGCCAAAGTAATAACCAACGATTATAATTTGAATAAAGTTGCCCAGCTTGAGGGGATTCCTGTTTTGAATATCAATGATTTATCCAATGCTCTAAAGGCGGTTATCTTGCCTGGCGAGGAAATGAATACCCAAATAATAAAGGAAGGCAAAGAACCAGAGCAGGGGATTGCCTATCTTGATGACGGTACCATGATAGTAGTGGAAGATGGACACAAATATATTGGGAAAAAAGTGAATATCTTAGTAACCAGTATTTTGCAAACTCCTGCCGGCAGGATGATCTTTGGCAGGGTAAAAAGTGTAATGGATAGAAAATCTAATGAATTTAAAAATGTAGTTAGATTGTCTTCGAGACAATGAAAAACTAAAAAACATAATTCAAAATTCAAAACTTTTTCTTAATTTTCAGCTTTGAATTTTGGTTTTGCGTTTTACGCTTTTAGTTTTGCGCTGTGCAAAATATACACTAAGGACATGAGAGGGAATAGAAAGGTGCCTTTAAAGATTTACAATACTTTAACAAGAAAAAAAGAGGAGTTTATTCCTCTTAAAAAAGGCGAAGTTGGCATGTATGTTTGTGGACCTACAGTTTACAATTACATTCATATAGGGAATGCTCGACCCTTTATAATCTTTGAAGTAGTTAGAAGGTTTCTAAAATATAAGGGTTATAAGGTAAAATACATACAAAATTTAACTGATATAGATGATAAAATGATAAATAAAGCAAAAGAATTAAAGATTACAGTCACGGAACTAGCGGAAAAATTTATTCAAGAGTATTTTATTGATGCGGATTTTCTTAATATAGAAAAAGCAGATATTCATCCTCGAGCAACAGAACATATCAAGGAGATAATAGAATTGGTAAAAGGATTAGAAGAAAAAGGATATGCTTACGAAATAGATGGAGATGTATTTTTCGATGTATCTAAATTTAAAGGTTATGGAAAACTTTCTGGTCAAAATATCGAAGAATTAAAAGAAGGAGCGCGGGTAGAAGTAGACGAAAGAAAGAAGGAATCTATAGATTTTGCCTTATGGAAAAGAAGGAAGGAAGAAGAACCCGCCTGGGAGAGCCCCTGGGGTGAAGGAAGACCCGGTTGGCATATTGAATGTTCAGCTATGTCGATGAAATATTTGGGAAAAAGTTTTGATATACATACCGGGGGTTCAGATTTAATCTTTCCTCATCATGAAAATGAAATTGCCCAAAGCGAAGCTTATACCAATCAACGGTTTGTAAGGTACTGGATGCATAATGGTTATCTTTGTTTAAATAATCAGAAAATGTCAAAATCTTTAGGAAATATAATGAAAGTAAGAGATATTAGCCAGAAATATAAGGGAGAAGTAATCCGGTATTTCATTCTTTCAGCTCATTATAGGAGCCCACTTAATTTTAGCGAGGAGCAGCTTCAGCAAGCAGAGAGTAGTTTGCAGAGATTAAATAATACAATTTTTAATGTAAAACATTTATTAAAACAGGGTAAATTTAGAAAATCAAAAGATAAAAATGATGAGCTGTTTTTAGAAAATAGAAAAGAGAATGAACAAAAATTTATAGAAGCTATGGATGATGATTTTAATACCCCTGTCGCCCTAAGCCGGTTATTTGGTTTTGCCAGAGAGGTAAACAACTACTTGAACTCTCCGAGCATAAAAAATAAAGAAGTGTTAGAAAAAATTCTTAAATATTATCAGGAATTAGCCGGTGATATATTGGGGATTTTGAAAGTTTTTGATCAAGAAGAAAGTTTCGAGGAAGAAATCAAGAAATTAATTGAAAGGAGAGAAAAGGCGAGAAAAAAGAGGAATTGGGTTGAATCGGATCAAATTAGAGATAGATTGAAGGAAAAAGGGATACTTCTCGAAGATACCCCTGAGGGAGTAAGGTGGAAGAGGATAAAATAGCGTGTCTCGTATATAGTATATCGTATATCGTATATCGTGAGGAAAATATAAGAAAGAAGACTAATTAGTATATATATAGTATATGGTAAAGAGATATGAAACCAGAAGACAGAATAAGAATAGGATGATTTAGTAAAAAGGAATAGCGAATTTAATCAGTCAACTAATGACTAGCTTAACTAACTAGCCAGGTAACTAAGTAACCAACTAACTATATACTCTACTATATACGATATACGATATACGAATTTCTAAGGAGGATTAATTAATGAGGCTAATAGAAGGAGAAGGAGGTTTTATTAATTACCGGAATTGTGATGATGAAGAGCTTATCTACTTAGCTTGCCAAGGGAATTTGTTAGCAGAAGAATGTTTGATTAATAGATATAAAAAATTAGTAAAAATAAAGGCTCGCTCGTATTTTTTGGTCGGTGCTGATACGGAAGATATCATTCAGGAAGGAATGATTGGACTTTACAAAGCAGTAAGAAATTATCAATTTAAAAAACTTTCCTCTTTTAAGGCATTTGCTGAATTATGTATTACCCGGCAGATTATTACAGCCATAAAAAGTGCTACCAGGCAAAAACATATACCTTTAAATTCCTACATATCTCTTAATAGACCAATTTATAATGAGGATTCTGACAGAACCTTAATGGACATTGTAGATAATATGAACATTAATGATCCTCAGGACTTATTTTTAAACAGTGAAAAATTGAACAATCTAAAAGTGAGAATCAAAAGAATATTATCAGAGTTAGAAAGAGATGTTTTGGAATCTTATTTAGATGCTAAATCTTATCATGAAATTGCAGCTGATTTAGGAAGGCATGTAAAGTCTATAGATAATGCTTTACAAAGGATAAAAAGGAAGTTAGAATTAATTACGAAATAGTTTTTGAAAAGATTGACTTAATTATTAAAAATAACTATAATGTGTAAAATTGCCGATGTAGCTCAGTTGGCAGAGCAGCTGATTTGTAATCAGCAGGTCATCCGTTCGAACCGGATCATCGGCTCCAAGATACGAAAATAATGGGGAGGTACCAAAGTGGTTAAATGGAGCGGACTGTAGATCCGCTGGCTGAACGCCTTCGAAGGTTCGAATCCTTCCCTCCCCACCACTCTGAACATTGCGCCCGCGTAGCTCAGTTGGCAGAGCGCATCCTTGGTAAGGATGAGGTCACCAGTTCAATTCTGGTCGTGGGCTCCAGTTACATTAGAAAAATATTGAAATACTATTTTTTTGTATTTAAGGAGGAAAAATCAAATGGCAAAAGAAAAATTTGTAAGAACTAAACCCCATGTTAATGTGGGTACTATCGGTCATGTAGA
>MEYH01000104.1 GCA_001773955.1 Candidatus Sediminicultor quintus
ATAAGTAAATATGGTTAGTTTTAATTCCTCTGTCATTGTAAAACACCATGACTTTATCAAGCATTTTTAGAGGGGGGACAGACATCTATTTATTTTGGGGATAAAAATAGATAAAAAGAATATTTATTTGGAAATGAAAAAGAGGCGGACAGTTCGCCAATTTTCAGACCGGACAGTACCCCGTATTATTATAAAAAATTGTATTCGCATTTTAATCAAATTTAACTATTTTACTCTTAAAAAATCCTGTTGTATGATATAATTAAAAAAATTTCAGTCTAGTGATTTCAGAGGGTCACCAAAATACAGATTACTTAAAGGCCGGAGGAATGATGACACTTCTTTTTTTATTGATTGTGACCATTGTCTTTTATTTATTTTATTTTTAAGGGAGGATTTTATGTATATCGAACAATTTCATGTACCAAAAATAGCCCATAGTTCTTATCTTTTAGGCGGAAAAGAAAATTGTGCTATTGTTGATCCCCGACGTGATGTCAATATCTATATTGAGGCAGCAAAAAGAATGGGTTTTAAAATTACCCATATTTTGGAAACTCATCTGCATGCTGATTTTGTTTCGGGTCACCTTGATCTGGCAGAAAAAACCGGAGCAAAAATTTATGCCGCTGCTTCGGCCAATTGTCAATTTAAACATCAACCCTCACAAGAAGGTGACGAATTCAGAATTGACGATGTGTCTATTCGGGTGATTGAGACACCAGGCCATACACCGGAACATCTTTCTTATGTTGTGGTAGATGAATCAAGAGGGAAGGAAGCGGTAGTCGTTTTTTGTGGCGATACCCTTTTTGTAGGAGATGTAGGCAGACCTGATCTTTTCCCGGGAAGGGCAAAAGAATTGGCTTCCCAGCTATTTGTCAGTCTTAAAAAATTAAAGGAATTACCGGATTTTTGTGAACTTCTACCGGCACACGGGGCAGGCTCCCTCTGCGGAAAGGCTATAGGTGCTAAACGAACAAGTACCATCGGATATGAAAAGAAATATAATAATGCATTGCAGATTGAGTCAGAAGAAGATTTTATTGATTCTCTGACCCATGAAATGCCTCCGGTACCCGATCATTTCAGCCGTTGCAGTGATATCAATCGAAAAGGCCCTGAATTAGTTCGCAACTTAAATAAAATTGAATCTTTTAAGCCTTTAGAATTTGTTAGATTAGCCAAATTAGAGGATTATGCAATACTCGATTGCCGCAGCTATGATGCCTTTGGAAGCCAGCATATTATAGACTCATACGGAATTGATTTTGATGGTAATTTCCCGACTTTTTCCGGATGGGTGGTCCCTCCTGAGAAAAAGATTCTTTTGGTAACACCTCATCGCCTTGAAGCAGAAGAAGCAGCGGTATGGTTAAGAAGAGTTGGTCTGGATAATGTCGTTGGATTTCTAAAAGGCAGCATGTTTGAGTGGGCTAAAGATGGTCTTCCAACCCAACATATTTGCCAGATTTCTGCTCCGGCATTGGAACATATTCGAAATAGCGGAGCAATTCATATCCTGGATGTTCGTGCTCTTTCTGAATTTGAAGAACAGCATATTGAAGGAGCGATCAATATTCCTGCGCCTGATCTCAGGGAAAGATATAAAGAACTTGATAAAGAAAAGGAATATTATGTTATCTGCAGTACCGGCCATCGTTCGAGTTTGGCCATATCAATATTACTAAAAAAGGGTTTTTATCATCTGGTTAATGTAGCCGGCGGAATGACTGGTATGGGGGCATTTTGGAGAAATCGGGGGATGATTAAAAAATAGGGAAGTTTGCCTTATCGGGGCAGGCTTCATGGTAAATAATCATAATAAAGAGGAGGAATTTGAAATGGATATTCTTGCGTTGAAATTGTGGTCACCTTACTGGGTGGGAGCAGGAATCGGGATTCTAAGCTGGTTTACTTTTTTGCTTTCCGATAAACCGATCGGATGCTCAACTGCTTTTGCCCGGACCAGTGGCATGATTGAACAAGCTCTGACCGGAAAATTTGTAAAGAATCAGCTCTATTACCAGAAATTTCCTGCTGAAATTGACTGGGAGTGGATGTTTGTCCTGGGGATAATCATTGGTTCGTTTTGTTCTGCTATGCTTTCCGGAGAGTTTCAGTTAAAGTGGCTTCCTTCCTTATGGATAGCCCGGTTCGGCCTTCAGGTGTTTCCTCGAATACTTACTGCTTTCCTGGGTGGTATTCTTATGGGAATTGGGGCAAGATGGGCTAATGGTTGTACCAGTGGTCACGGCATCAGCGGTACCCTTCAACTGGCGGTAAGCAGCTGGGTTGCCGTTATTTTCTTTTTTGCTGGCGGTATATTAACTGCCTACTTGATTTATTAGGGAATAGGAGGTTAAGATGTTAAAAAATTTACATTTAAAAAAACAGACTCAACTTATTTTTGGTCTGTTAATGGGAATTATTTTTGGTTTCCTTTTACAGAAGGGTGGGGCAGGAAAATATGATATTATCCTGGGACAGCTGCTTTTAAAAGATTTTACCGTCATTAAAATTATGCTATCTGCCGTGGTTATCGGAATGATCGGTATTTATATTCTGAAAGGATTAGGCTTGGCCCAACTTCATCCTAAACCGGGTTCAATAGGTATGACCGTTGTTGGCGGATTGATATTTGGTGTGGGATTTGCGGTGCTCGGTTATTGCCCCGGAACCATATCCGCGGCGATTGGCCAGGGTAATCTGGATGCCTTATTCGGTGGTCTTATTGGGATTCTAATTGGTTCAGGAATTTTCGCTCATCTTTATCCCGGTTTACAGGGTGTTCTAAAAAAAGGATGGTTTGGCGATATAACCATTCCCGAGTATTTTAAAGTGAATCCCTGGATGGTGATTTTACCTCTTTGTTTAGTTATTATTCTGTTCTTTTATTGGATTGAATCAATGGGTTTATAAAAATAGAAATGAAAAAGAGTAGTGAAGCTCCTGACCTCTACCAAACTATTTGTGATATAATAAACTTGGGCACTTTGGGAGATTTATTTAAAAAGAAAATGTAAAATCAGTTTTAAAATTGCCAAAAAAACAACAGACTTCTTAATAAGAAACTGTCAGGAAAATAATATTCCTTCGCTCAACGGAAAAAAGGGTGAAAATTTAAATCAGGGGGCTGAATCAAATATATGCTTTTTGATGGCATTTCTTGCAGCTAAAAGATTAGAAATTATTTAATGATTTGAAAATCGAGGGGGGAATCTACAACAAGTAGAAGCTTTTTTAGGAATACAAAGAAAAAATATAGCAATAATGAGAAGGCAGTATATATGGTGATAGATAAAAAAAGTGTAGAAAAAAAATATTCTATTGGTGTTGATTTAGGAGGAACGAATATTGTCAGTGCAATAGTGAAATACCAGGGGAAGATAGTAAACCGTTTAAAAGTCCCGACTTTAGCCGAAAGAGGTAAAGGGGCTACCATTAAAAGAATAATAGAGACTATCCACAAAAATATTGTTCAATCTACCATAGCTCCTGGTGATATAATAGGAATAGGGATTGGAGCTCCGGGTCCTCTCGATATTAAAAAAGGAATCATCAATTTTGCTCCCAATCTTCCCGGATGGAGAGATGTTCCTTTAAAGAAAATATTGGAAGACGAATTTAATATGAAAGTTGTTTTAGAAAATGATGCTAATGCAGCTGCCTGGGGGGAAAGGTGTTTTGGGGCAGGCCAAGGTGTAAATAATTTAGTATGTTTTACCCTGGGAACCGGAATTGGCGGCGGAATAATTATTGACGGAAAGATATATCATGGTAATAATTGTGGCGCAGGAGAATTAGGACATATGACTGTAAATAAAGATGGCCCCCGTTGTAATTGTGGTAACTATGGGTGTTTGGAAGCTTATTCTTCGGCTACCGGGATTAAAAATAGAATTAAAAATAGAATAAAAGAGGGAATAAAGAGTGAATTCTTACATTTTGATAGTGATGATGAGTTATCTGAATCGCTCAGATTAAAATCAATTTTTGAAGCTGCCCGCAAAGGTGATAGATTAACCTCAGATATAGTCGAAGAAGCAATTTCATATTTAGGCATAGCTATTGCCAATATTGCCAATATATTGAATCCTGAAATGGTGGTATTGGTTGGGGGAATAACTAACGAAGGTGATAAACTGCTTATTCCCCTTAGAAAGGAAGTAAGGGAGAGAGCATTTTATTCCAATTATAAATCTCTTAAAATTGTTATTGGCAAACTGGCTGGGAACGCCGGTGTTCTTGGGGCAGCAGCTCTCCTGTGGATTCCCAATAACTATTCCTGCAGGGGATAGATTACAGCAAAAAAAGTTAAAGTTAATATAAATAATTGAAAAAAAATAAATATTTTTTATTTATAAAAGAGGATTTTTTAAATTTTTATCGAATTATAGTAATATAAGTAAAAATTAAAAGTATTGGAGGTAAAAATGTCAAAAAATTTATTAGTTTTATTTATACTAATTTTATTAATTGTTGGCGGTTTTGGTATTTATACTTATGACCAATCTAATCAAGCAAAGAAAGAAGTGGAAGAAAAAATTTTTGAACTGGGAAGTAAAGACGAACTTGTTTTAGAACTGAAAGAAAATATACAAGAAAAAGAAAAACAGATTGAAGAACTAAAAGCAAATTTAGCAAAAGGAGAGAAAGATTTAGGGAAAGAATATAATGATAAATTATCAGAGCTAACAGAAGAAAAAGCCAAACTCGAGGCTTTGTTAACCGAAAAAGAAGAAACAATTAAAACCATTGAGAAGCAAAAAGAAGAATCTGTACAGATTGTTATTCTAAAAGACGAACTTGTTTTAGAACTGAAAGAAAATATACAAGAAAAAGAAAAACAGATTGATGAACTAAAAGCAAACTTAGTGCAAAGAGAGAAAGATTTAGAGGAGGAATATTCTACAAAAATATCTGAATTAATGGAGGAAAAAGGACAACTTGAAGCTTTATTAACCGAAAAAGAAGAAACAATTAAAACCATTGAGAAGCAAAAAGAAGGGTCTGAACAGATTGTTGTTTTAAAAGACGAACTTGTCTTAGAGCTGCAGGAAAATATACAAGAAAAAGAAAAACAGATTGAAGAACTAAAAGCAAATTTAACGCAAGGAGAGAAAGATTTAGAAAAGGAATATGCTACAAAAATATCTGAATTAATGGCGGAAAAAGGACAACTTGAAGCTTTATTAATTGAACAGGAAGGAATTTTGCAAACTAAAGATCACGAGAAAGAGGAACTTATCAGCAAATTAGAAAATTGCAATAATCAGATTAAGGAAATAAGCGAACTGATGGCCAAAGAGGGAAAAGAAAAAGAAGCAGAATATGCTGAAAGTTTAGCTTTATTAATAGAAGAAAAAAGCAAATTAGAGATGCAACTAATCACTTCTCAAGGTCTCCTTTCAGAAAAAGAAAGTGCAATTACCGTCCTTAAACAGCAGAATGAAGAATCAGAGAAAAGTCTTATGGAAAAAGAT
>MEYH01000105.1:0-501 GCA_001773955.1 Candidatus Sediminicultor quintus
TCGGCAATCATACTTTTTGCAAGGTCAGACGGAAATAGGTCATCCGTGGTTTTACCAAGCAATTCATGCATCGGTTTCCCTAACATTTTCTCATGATTCCTGCTCAATTGAATTGCTTGCATTTTGTCATTTTTGAAAAACACATAATTCGGACTGTTTTCCATGAACTGTTTGAATATTTCATCGCTCTCCTGCAGCGCCTTTTCCGCCTGCTTGCGCTTGGTGATGTCGCTAATCACGGTACGACACAAAGTATACCCAGTATCCCCGTTCTCACTATCCTGCGTCACGGTCGACTCCAACCGCACCCAGAATAGAGAGCTGTCCTTTTTCACCATTCTCAGCTCGCACACCTGCGCTGCGCCGGTTTTATAAAGCTGTTGGCGATGATGGTAGTAAAGGTCCTGATCTTCACGGAAGATAAAGCCGGTCAACGGCTTCTGGACTAAAGTGCTTCTCGCCACGCCTAGCAGGGTGGCGGCGGTGAGATTGGCTTCCAGA
>MEYH01000105.1:528-31484 GCA_001773955.1 Candidatus Sediminicultor quintus
TAGCCCACCGGCGCATGATCGTAGAGGTCGAAATAGCGCGCCTGGGCGGCGTCCAGTTCCGCATGGGCCCGGCGCAGCTCCTCGTTCTGCATGATAAGCTCGATCTGGTGCACTCGCAGTTCATGGAACGTCTGTCGTGTTTCTTCGGGTGATAGGGCCTCCAACTCCTGTGTTTCCAGGGACCTGGTCTTTTCCTCGGCTTGCCGGCGCAAATCGTCCATCTGGCCTAAAGAACCGATCTTTTTTTTAGTCATGATTTTACTCCTTTCGGTAATTGATTCTGCTTTAGCTTTTTTTGTCTGATCTCCCGCGCAGTGGTAGTAATGGCATATATCTCCCCAGCCTCATTCATCACCGCGGTGGCGGTCATCAACACCTCCACCATCCGGCCATCTTTAGTAACCCGCTGCGCACGATAAGGCTTCAGAACTTCAGACTGGCTCAATTGTTTTACTATTGCCAACTCTTTCTCGCGGATACTCTCCGAGATCAAGTCACGAATATTCATGGTCAACGCCTCGGCTTCGCTCCAGCCGTACATCTTTACCGCCGCCGGGTTCCAGTTCAGAATACAACCCTTCAAATCCTGTAAGATGATGGCATCGTGCGCATCGCGCACGATCACAGCCAACCGTTGCACCTTTTCCATCTTTTTTATCTCGCTAATATCCACAAAGGTAATCACCACACCCTCTATTACATTTTCTTGGGTGCGATAGGGCAAAATGCGCATCATATACCACAAACCTTCCTGGGTCTGCACTTCCACCTCTTTGGGAATCAGGGTGTCTAGCACGGCCTGAATGTCCGCCACAATGCTGTCGTAGCCCATCAGGTTAGAGACGATGTGACCCACAGGCCGTCCCACGTCACTCAGGATCAGGTTGATGATTTTGGTGGCGGCGGGGGTAAAACGTAGAATGTGCAGATTGCGATCCACAAAGACGGTGCCGATACCGGTGCCGGCAAGGAGATTGTTCATGTCGTTGTTAGCCCGCGATAGATCCAACACCTTGGTTTGCAGCTCGATGTTGATAGTGTCCAGTTCCTCGTTTAACGACTGCAGTTCCTCTTTGGAGGTCTCTAGCTCCTCATTGGTGGATTGCAGCTCCTCATTGGTGGATTGCAACTCCTCATTCGAGGATTTGAGCTCTTCATTGGAGGTCTGGAGGTACTCATCCTTGGCCCGCAGTTCCTTCTTGAGCGCCACGAGGCGCGCGTCGGAGCCTTCCAACCCTTCGCTGGTATGCAACGCGGTAACCATCTGCGCCTTTTCGAGTTCGAAGGGTGACACTTGTTCCAGGATGACCAAATACAGAGGCGTCTCAGGCGTCCTGATAGGACCTTCCCCTTCGGTAAGCTCAGAACGGGATGCCACCGGGTGAACAGCCAGGTTGACTGTAATGAAATCGCCGTTGGTTTTTACGCGCAGGCCCGGATGGCGCACCATCTCTTTACTCACCGCGGCTTGGTGCAGTGCTAGGGACAGTTCATACCTCAATCCTTCGCGAGCCATTTTTAAAATATTGTTGACGCCGGCCTCACCAGGGGCCGGTTCCAGGTACAGACCGGTACGGCCGTGGAGATAGATGATATCACCCTGGCCGTTGACCAGCATGCCCACCGGAGCAAGCTGTTGCAACAGCATCTTTTCGGTCATTTCGCGCAGCGGCATTTTCCCGGTGTCAGCCTTCTTTTGGACGGCTGTCATCGTAATGGGCGGCAGAAATCGGCCCAAGGCCGCGCTCTGTAAGCTGTAAATATCATCTCTGCGCTGATATAGTTTCAATTTGCGGTCTAGTGTGGTAAAAAGATCGTTAAACTCGCCCACGGTCTCCGAGATACCCAGGAAGAGAAAACCTCCCGGGTTCAAGGCATAGTGGAAGAGAGGTATAATATACTTCTGCAAGTTGTTGCCCATATAGATCAGGAGGTTGCGGCAACTGATCAGGTTGAGTTTGGAAAAGGGAGGGTCTTTGATCATATCTTGCTCGGAAAAGACCAGCAGGTCACGAATAGTTTTGTGGATACGGTAGGCGCTGCGGTCGGTCTCGGCCGTAAAAAAACGTGCCAGCCTCTCCGGCGAGAGGTCGGCGGTGATGCTGGCCGGATAGAAACCATTGCGAGCTATGGCAATGGACTGACTGTCAATATCGGTAGCGAAGATCTGCACCTTGTAAACCTGCTTCATCGCTTCCATGCGCTCCTGTAGAAGGATAGCGAGGGAATAAGCTTCCTCGCCGGTGGAGCAACCCGGCGACCAGACGCGAATCACACCGCCCGCAGGCTTTCCGGCAAAGAGTTTGGGGATGACCTGTTGCTCGAGCGCCTGGAAGGCCTCCGGGTCGCGGAAGAAATTGGTCACGCCGATCAACAGATCCTGAAAGAGCGCTTCCACCTCAACCGGCGTCTCCTGCAGATACTGGACGTATCGGTCTATCGTTTTGATCTGATGGACCGCCATACGCCGCTCGATGCGGCGGTTGACGGTACTCGGCTTGTACTGGGAAAAGTCGTGGCCGGTCCGGCCGCGCAACAGGATGAAGATCTTCTTCAGCGCGTTCTCGTCCTTGGGCGCCAGGGTGGTTACGGTCTGCGAGAGCCTGCCGAAGGCATAGTTTACATATTTGATGAGCTGAGCGGGCATCTCAGCCGGCGGAAGTTCGTAGTCTACCAAGCCGGTGGCAATGGCGCTGCGTGGCATGCCGTCGTACTCGGTGGAGGTGTTCTGGGCCATGACCATACCGCACTCGCCCTTCACTGCCCGTACACCCAGCGTGCCGTCGCTGCCGGTGCCCGAAAGCACGATGCAGATGGCCTGCTCGCGCTGGTCCTGGGCCAGAGAGCGAAAGAAGAAGTCGATCGGCAGGCGCAGCCCGCGGGGAGCAGATAGTTCCATCAGTTGCAGCGTACCGTTCAGTAAAGCCATATCCCGGTTAGGCGGAATGATGTAGACGCAGTTGGGCTGCACCTTCATTCCATCTTCCACCTCGAAGACCTGCATGCGGGTATAGCGCTTGATCAGCTCGGAGAGAATGCTCTTGTGGTCGGGAGCCAGATGCTGCACCAGGACAAAGGCCATACCGGGATCGCTGTCGGTGGGCATACCGGAGAAGAAGGCTTCAAAGGCAGCCAGCCCCCCGGCCGAGGCACCAATACCGACGATAGGAAAGCTCGATTTCAAGGAAATATTTGGGATGGAGCTTTCACCTGTTTTTTGCAGCTGCTCCTCTTTGAAGGTTTCTATATCCTTTTTAGTGGTAGTTTTCTTTTTTTTAGTCATCCTAAATCCTCCTAAATAAAATAGGGACACATCCCATTTAAATAATTTATTTAAATGAGATGTGTCCCTATTTTATTTCTATTTATTTAACCTGACTTCCAAGATATTATTTTTATACCTCTGGGTAAAACTTTTTGCCTTAACCACTGCGGGTAGAGGAATTTCTTTATGATAATCTTTATCTGCATCAATAATAAGTTTATTATTCGCCACCCTTAACCGTAGCTTATCTTCTTTAATACCTAGTAACTCTAAATAGACTATTAGTTCAGCATCCTCATCAAAGATGTCCAGAAGTGATTCCTCTCTCTCTTGATGCTCTTGATCAGGCTGACCAGTGAGCCACCAACTAAATAAAACTTTTTCGCCAGTTTCCCGGTCAACTTTTGAACTCTCGAAGGAGAGTAGCGGATAGCCGATCATCTTTTCAGCGGTGGGGTTGATAATCTCCCTTATTTTAAGTAAAATATCCATATGGGTAGGAGCCTCTATGAGCTGGGCTAAGGTGTCGATTCTGGCGTGTCGGTGCTCATAAAGAAACCTGAGTATCTCTTTTGAATCGGCATCCAATTCGGTAACCATTTTATCTAAGATCGCCCGATCTACTTTTAGTAATACTCTCTGATCTAACTCTTTTCTCCAAGTCTCTAAATTAAGTGCTATAATCCAGGCTTTGGATAATTCACCAAAAGATTCATATACTATACTGATAGTATCACTTTGACTAACTCCATATATTCTTTTTTCTATTCTTAAATCCTTTATGCTTCTGAGTGGTATCTCCCCTACCAATCCCGATTTAGAGGTAAAAAAAGTGAGTTTCTCAGGGGTAAGAAGAAGGGTTCCCAGACCCCACCTTGATTGACCGGGAGTTAAATAACTACCCTTTTCTTTTAAAATTACTTGATCAGACTGCGAGTCAACAGGTGCCAGAGAACCGACTTCTGTCTTCTGACTTCTGACTTCTGACTTCTGTCTTCTGTCTTCTGTCTTCTGACCTTTGACCAGGGAGATACTTTCTTCAATGGCCTTTTTCCAATTCTCAGGATCTTTTATGGCAATATAGGGCACTCTCCTGCCTGCAGATATTATATTAAGTTGTTTTACTTGCTTGCCCAAAATCCATCCCCTCTTTACTACATTTATCGTCTTTATTTGACTGAGAATAACCTGGAATAGTATCTTTCTTCCCTGAACGAAAAGTAGTCTTTGATTGGTAAGGTATAAATTACCCAGTCTCCAAGATGAAGCAAGTGAACTCCCGGTATCGTAGCTTGCGGTATAATACTTAATCACTTCCTCATCAAATAGTAAAGGTAAACTCATTGGTTTTCTGATAGTATCTAAATCTCTTCTCATTTTACGATTGCTTTCCCCTTTTTCTTTCTATGCTCCCTCTCTCCCTTGATGATCCTAATTCCTCATTTTAGAAATAAGAAGGGATGACTGCCACAGATTAAGTGTTTCCCAGGTCTAGGTCGACCAGTCTGTCCATGTATATGGGTCTTTCCTCTCTTGAAACTGGGATATAATTTCCAATATCTTTCTCTCATTAAACGGCTTGTCAATGAAACCGTGAACCCCTTCCTGGCTCTTCGCTTCTGCCCTTTTTTCTTCACTGCCGTAAGCGGAAATTATGACTACTATTGCCTGCGGAGCTGCCGCTTTGATTTCGGGAAGCAGATCCATTCCCTTCCCGTCAGGTAACTTTAGGTCTAATAATACCAAATGGGGCACCTTCTTCTTTAGACAGGCTATAGCTTTAATCAGGCTATGGGCTGCTGATACATTATACCCTTTGCTTTGTAAGGTATTAGTTAGGAGCCAGCACAAGTCCTCTTCGTCATCCACAATCAAGATATTTTTTATCTGCCTTTTGGGGAGCGAGGCCGGTCTTGATCTTAATTCTTCCTTTTCCCTTTTTAATCGTGCCTTTTCCCTCTGTTTAAAAAAGGGTATCAGCTCTTCAAGTTCTTCGGGTTTGCGCCAGCCCGAAAGACCACTTCTCCATACCAGTGCTTCATCTGGTTTAATAATACCATTTAGAATCCAGCTTTTCAACTTGGAGTGATAGATTGATCTGTAGGTATCCGCTCCTCTTTTTATATCATATTTTAGCTCTAACATAACCTCTCCTTTTTAACAGAAGTCAGAATACAGAAGACAGAAATCAGAAGACAGATTTCTCTGTTCTCTGTTCTCTGATCTCAGATGACAGAAGACAGAAGTCAGAAAATAGAAGAAAAATGTTAAACTATTATTTTTTCTGCTTTCTGTTCTCTGACTTCTGTTATCTGTTTTCTGTTCTCTGTCCTCTGTCCTCTATTTGATCGGCAAAGAGATGGTAAAGACAGTACTCCTTTTCCAAATGCTTTCTACACTTATTTCCCCGCCGTGACTTACCACAATCCCGTATACTATGGATAGACCCAGACCTACTCCCATTGACTTAGTGCTAAAAAAAGGATCAAATATCCTGATAATATCTTCTTCGGGAATGCCTACCCCGGTATCCTGAATCTTTACCACAAAATAGTCCTCTTCAATACTGGTACTGATGGTCATGGTGCCGCCTTTAGTCATGGCCTCAACAGAATTGACTATTATATTCAAGAATACCCGGTTGATATGTTCCTTATCCACATTTATTATTGATGGTTTAGCGTCAAATTTCTTAATCACCTTTATCCATTGTGTGGTAAGACTGTTCTTCATCGAATCCAAAACGTTTTCTATAATCCTATGCAAATCATGAGGACGGATGTTAAGCTCCGGCGGCCGGGCACAGTTGAGGAGTTCGGTGATCAAAAAGTTAATCCTCTCCGTGTTTCTAATAATAACTTCGATGTGTTTGGACCAGGGGCTATCTTTACTATAAGCCTTTTTAAGCTGCTGAGCCGCTAAAGACACGTTGCCCAGCGGATTTCTTATCTCATGGGCTATACTGGCAGCTATTCTACCGGTAAAGGCCAGCCTTTCGGATAGAACCGATTCTTTGCCTTGATTACCAACTCCTTTATAAGAATCTTCACCTTTTGATCCGGACATAATATTGCTCCCTTCCTTAATCAGAAATCAGATGACAGAAGTCAGAAAGCCCCAAAGTTACTAATTTTTGTTCAATAGCATCCTTTAACTGATCTATTTCTACTGCGTTAAGCTGATGCACCTGCTCCTGTTTATCTATCAGATAAAGGACCTGTTTTTTCTTTCCTTTAACCAAATACGCCTCCTCTCTTATTGCTAAGGTTTTTATTTCTTCTAAAGATATCTGAAAGGTGATTTCCTCAAAATCTTGACGGTAAAGAAGAAGCCTTTGATTAGTTAAATAAAAATAGCCTGGTCTCCAGGTATGATAGATCCCTTTACTATAGTAATAAGAACCATACATTTTCAGGGCAATCTCTTCTCCTTCAACTAAAGAAAGAACATTTTTCTTCCGATGTTCACTTTCCCAAGCCCTACTTTTTTCATCCCAGGCCTGCATCACCCCATATTTCAGCATCGTCTCCATTCCCGCCAATGCTGCTCTTAAATTAACACCGATTAAAGGAATGCCAGCCACAGAAATAATAATATCGGCATTAATTATCAATCCTTTATCTAAAATACGATCTAACAGATCTACTAAAGTTGCGTGTGCTTCTCGGGTCGGATTCATTAAAACTCCTATAAGTTAAAAGTTAAAACTAAAAAGTTAAAAGTAATAAGTAAAAAATAAAACTAATAAGTTTAAATCAAAAGTAATAACTAATTTTTATTTTTTAACGTTTTTACGCTCTGGGCTAAAATCTTTTGAATTTCATCTGATTCAGCAATTAGATCTTTTAATGATGACTCGCCAATTATTTTTGAATCTCTTAGGATTCTCAGCCAAAAATTTGTTTCCTTTGCTTCTTTAAAGCAAATGCTCATTTTATAAGTAAAATCTTCTCTGCTAAAACCTGCCTTAGCTTCCTCATAATTGGCGGCAATTGATGTTCCCGACCGTAATAATTGCCTACCAATTTCGAAAGCACTTAGTTCTTTTGGCAAAACACGTACCAACTGGACAATCTTCAAAGCAAAATTATATAATCGTTCACTTAAATCAGCCACTATTATCTAACTCTAAGTTAAAAGTTAAATCTAAAAAGTTAAAATTATCTTTTTTACTTTTTACTTTTAACTTATCTTTCTTGTTTTTATTTTTAACTTTTTACTTTTTATCTTTAACTTATCTTTCTGGTCTTTACTTTTTACTTTTAACTTTTTAGATTTAACCTATACAAATGAATAAGGCGGCCAGGGACCGGTAAAACGAACAAAAAATCCTTTCAGCTGGTTAATTTTCTCTAGTTCTTCACCCAATATTTTACTCTTTCCCTTAAAAAGCAAACAAGAAAAATTCAACAGCATTTGTTTGTCTTCTTCATTTTTTTTAGTCTTTTCTACCTTAATTTGATCAACACAACTTTTAATCTGCTCATAAAAAACCTTAAAAAATTTATCTGCTTCTTTTTCCAGCTCTTTTTTTAATAAGTTCTCTAATTTCTGCTTATACATATAAGCCAAGCCCTTAGATTTGGATTTAATCTCCTCACTCAATTTCTTAATCTCCGGGGATTTTTCAATAACCCATTCGCTGATAATTTTGGGGTCCCAAAATACCTGCACTCCAAACTCAGCTCGGTCTTTGAGCTTAGCCATTTTTTGTGTTAAGTTTTCATAATCACCCTTTAGCCACTTCTTAAGGTTCTCATCGGGGGCAATACCCTCTTCACCTTTAATGATGGTATCAAATCCCAGGGGTAAAACCGTACCGAATCTTTCCCAGGCAGTATCAACAACCTTCTGGTGAGCCATTACCCATTTTTTCATCACTTCATTATCCTCTGATTTGTAAGGTTCTGGTAGGCAATTATGCACTACAGCACCTAAATCTTCATAAGGGATAGTATAGACTTCGCTATCCTCTATTCCAATATTGCCAAGGGTTATCTTTTCATTTCCCTCGGCTATACAATAAAGATATCTTGCTTCATTCATTTTAAATTCCTTTCTCTTCTGCCTCTTTGCTCCATCTTTCGGGATTGATCATCTTGTCTAATACATCATCCACAATACTATCCAATCCATCCCTTACGGATTTAACCGACTCAGTAACCCCCTGTTCCTTTTTTATCTCCTCAATGGCCAGATCTAAATCCATCAGGGCTTCTCCCAGCCTCTCTACCTCTTTCTCAGATAGAGTGCCTCCTTCCATCCGCTTTATGGCTTGAAGATTGAGGGCATCTTTAATTATCTCTACTAAAGCAATAACTAAACCTAAAACCCCGTGTTTTAGATTTTCTGTATCAATGTCGATTGGCATCTTTTTCTCCCTTAATCAGATGACAGAAGACAGAATACAGATGTCAGAAAACAGAATACAGAATACAGAATACAGATTGTCTGTCATCTGTCCACCGTTCTCTGTCTTCTGTTTCAGAAGGTAGAAAAATTCTGCCAACTGTTCATCAAACTATATAACATCGCATTCACTTCATCATACTGTCTATCTAATATCTTATGTTCATTTTCCGATATATATTTACAATCCAAGGCAAAATCTAACCAGCCTCGAGTTTCTTCGGAAGAACCAAGAGCATCATTTAAATGTCTAATAAATACTTGCTCGTATTTTCTCTTTGCAAATCCTTCTCTTATATTTATAGCAACCGATCTGGAAGATCTTCTTATCTGATCCGTTAATGAATAAGTTTCTTCTTTTGGAAATTTTTTAGTTATTTCAAATATTTCTATAGCTAACTTATAGGCTAATTGACATACTTTTAAATCTTTACAGTTTTTTATAACCTCTGTTTTCATTCTCTATCTTCTTTCCTCTATCCTTTATCTTCTGATTTCTGTCCTCTGTTCTCTGTTTTCTGTCCTCTGTTATCTCGCCTCCGATTTGAGTGCCTTGGCTTTGGTGGCAGATATCCAGCCACACCATGGACACCCGGTACTGATAAGTTCTTCTGCCGGCACTCGTTTGTTACATTGTGGACACTCTTCTTTGCCTACCATAGCCTCTTTCCAAGCTGCAGTCTCATAATTGGTACCAGATGGAAACTCTAAACCATATTTGGCAGCAGTCTCAAAGGAAGCCAATGCCGCCCGAATCTTAATACCCAAAAGCTCCACCCCGGCAACAGATATAGTGATATCGGCATTTATCACCAGACCTTTATCCAAGATACGGTCTATGACATCAACTAAAGTACCATTTGTATCCCTTATCGCCTCTATTGCCATTTTCTGCCTCCTTCGCTCCACTTTGTTATAATTATTATTTAGCCGCGCACATAAATTACTCTTTTTCCATTAAATCCATACGCCTACGCATGGACTTTCGCTCAAAATTCAAAAAGTTTCCATCTTCATCAAGAAGAACTTCATATAAAGCTAAGATATCCATCTGATCGGGAATAGAATGCTTCTCTATCAGCTCGATAGAGATATGCCATCCTTTTTCATCTTTTATAACCCCGGTAGTAGAAGAAACAGTCAACCCGATCAATTTACTTAACTCTTTACGTGCCTTTTCAATTAAAATTCCTAATTCCTTTGCCATTTTCACTCCTCCTTTAGTTTAATTTATATTCTATCTTTTAGACTACTCGCTTTTGCCTTTTAGACTCCGCATAAAAGGTAATCCTCTTTTAGATGACTTTTTGGCCATTTTGCCTGTATTAGTTTGAAAACATAATTTCAGCAAGTTTATTTAAGTTTTCTTTACTCCTGATCCCATGTGCAGAAATAAGGGTAAATAGGCAACACTATTATTCACCCCATTAGAAGTCTGTCGCGCCAAAGGTGCGGCAGTCACCTCTGGTGGCTTACTTCTAACCGGATTTATTAGGATTATTTAAGAATTTTAATTTTTGCATTTACTACTACTCCTCACCATCCTTACGCTTAGCACTTTCCTCTAATCTCTTCATTAGTATTCCTTCTGCCTTATCGTATTGCTCTTCGGTGATTTCATCCATATCCAGCATCATTTGAAGTTTGACCAGTTCTTCTTTAATTTTATCCTCACCATATAGTTCGTTCTCTGCCATGTCCCTGATTTTTTCAACAATATCTTTACAGATCTTTACTGTAGGTGCTATAAGTATCTGATATAATACTGATTCTACTAACATTATTTTAATCCTTCCTATAAGAGTAAAGTTAAAAGTAAAAGGTAAAAAGTAATTTTTTTTATATCTCAATTGCCAGATTAACAAAATTAAATGGTGGTACTTTTCCGATATACTTTAATTTTATATTACTGCTGTATTTTGCTCCAAGTTCATTCACCTTTTGATCAAACTCTGTTTCTTTACATTTTTCTACCAGAAAGGCAGCATTTACAATCATCAGTTCCCAGTAATTATGGTTAATCTTGACCTCTGCCGCCAAAGCAGAGAGGGTATTTAATATATCCTTTTTATAAATCTCCTTTTCCTTTTGCAATGCAGCCTCAACCATCTCTCCTATTTCTGCTATCTTAAAATAGGTCTTCTCGGAGGGAAGCGAGGCGGTTTTTTCTTTTAATATCCTTATTTCTTTATATTTTTCCAGGATATCTTTATATATAACAGCTTCTTTAAAAATCGCTTTTAGCCCTAATTCTTTCTTATTTTTCATCTTATTTAACAAATCTTTAAATTTACTGTATTCTTTTTCTAATATCTTTTTAACCTTTTCTTGGTCTTCAGCAATAGTAGCAAATCTCACCGGTAAAATGGTGTGTTCTTTCATTACCTCTTCAATCGCCTTCTCATGTGCAATCATATTTTCCCTTGATACGGTATATCTTATGATGGGAGAATTACTTACCACAGCTGCAATATCGTTAAAACAAATGGTATACAATTCATCTCCTCTACCGCCAATCCCCAATGGTCCAAAAGTTTTTGAATCTGCAGTTGCTATCAGGCAATAGATATATTTTCCTTCTTTTTCCATAACGCTACTCCCTTACCCCCACCCCAACCCTCCCCCTCGAAGGGGGAGGGTTGGGGTGGGGGTGTCTATTCTCTTACACTTATAATGACGGTATTTTGACCAAACTCCCTTTCATCGAATGAACAGAAATCCCCCTGGCAGTATTCGAGAAGGATTCTATATGCCCTGTATATCTCATTAAATCGCCTTTCTGCACCCGGAAGGTCAGGGTTCTTATCGGGATGGTACAATTTGGCGCCGTTTCTGTAAGCTTTAATGATTTCTACTTTTATTGCTCTGCTGCCCAGACGTAGCAACTTCCTTGCCCAATCTATCTCCTCAAATTTCATTTTCTTTATCTCAATAGTGTAAAAACTATAAGAAGGGAGAGGACCCACGTATCTAAAATTTAATTTCTCCGCAAATTTAGTATTTATCTCTTCTATTTTTATATCAAAATCTTTTTGCCGGTCTATATTTATTAAGCAGGCTAGATTAATAACCATCCTATCATCCATAAGTTCATGAACTTTAAAAGCGGTGCAGTAATTGTTTAAAAAAGTCTGTATCTGAAGAGCATATTTTTCCCTTTTTTTATCCAGTGCTTTTTTAATCATAACCCCTACTTCCATCTGATGTTCTAAGGTTATCTCGGGATTAGTTAAAATTTTTTCTTTTAATTTCTTAATTTCTTCCTCTTCTCCAATTTCTTTAAGGATTGAATTAAAATCAGCCCAGGTGGCAACAAGATCAATTTCTATTTTATCTCTTACCTTTTCCATTATATTCTTTATAAGGCTATATCCTTTACTTAAAATATCTTTTACTTCAGCTTCATCTACCGTAAAAGTCCCTAATCTAACCGGAATAATGGTATATTTTAAGTCCATAATTTTTTCAATAACCTGTTGATGCCAAACTAACCGCTCTGCCGAGACATCCTTGCTACTATAAGTAAAGTCAATTATCTCAGAGTTACTTACGACTGCCGATAGCTCCTGATAAGGAATGGTGTATACGATTTCTTTTTTATAAGAATCCTTGGGGGTAAAAAAGTGCGGTGCATTATTAGAATTTATAATTCCATATAGATATATTCCTATTTTACCCATCTTTCTTGGTTAATCTCCCCCATTTTTTAAGTCTTCTTTTTGTTGTTTTGCTCTCTTATCAATTCAACAGCCTCTTTAAAATGCTTACTGGAAATATTAAACTTTGATTTCCGATTAGCAGAGTTGCTGATATCCGGTTTCTCACTTAGGTATTCCCTGATAGCAAACATAGCTGCCTTTCTACAGATAAGCTCAATATCAGAACCCACCTTACCTTCAGTCTCTTTAGCTAAATTTTTCAAATTAACATTTTCAGCAAGTGGCTTATTTTTAGTATGAATTTTAAATATTTCTTCCCTGGTTTTTTCATCCGGGGTGGGCAATTCAAGTATAAGGTCAAATCTTCCACTTCGAAGTAATGCTCCGTCAACTAAATCTAATCTATTGGTAGAGGCTAAAACCAGCACTCCTTTAAGTTCCTCAATCCCATCCAGTTCAGTTAAAAATTGACTTAACACCCGTTCTGTCACATGTCCGTCTGTGCTCGCAGAGCTTCTCTTGGGAACTATGGCATCAATCTCATCAAAAAATAAAATGGTGGGGGAAACCTGTCTTGCTTTTTTAAATACCTCACGAATGCCCCTTTCACTTTCTCCCACATACTTGGATATAAGAGAGGGGCCTTTTACAGAAATAAAATTAACCCCGCTTTCATTAGCCACTGCTTTAGCCAGTAAAGTCTTTCCGGTGCCCGGCGAACCATAGAGTAAAATTCCTTTGGGAGGATTGGTGTGAGCTTCTTTAAACACCTCAGCATATTTAAGCGGCCATTCTATTGCTTCCTTTAGTTCCTGCTTTATATTCTCCAAGCCCCCTACATCTTCCCATTTTACATTTGGCACCTCAACAAACACTTCTCTAATTGCGGATGGTTCTACTTCTTTCATCGCCTCTAAAAAATTATCCATTTTAACTTGCAATTCCATTAAAGTCTCATAAGGAATATCTGCCATTTCAAAATCAATTTTAGGCAGCACCTTTCTTAATGCCGACATAGCCGCTTCTCTTCCCAGAGCTTCTAAATCAGCTCCCACAAATCCATGGGTAATCTCAGCTAATTTTTCCAAACTGACATCTTCTGACAAAGGCATACCGCGAGTATAAATCTGAAGTATCTCTAACCTTCCATTTTTGTCCGGAACTGGAATAGAGATTTCTCGATCAAATCTACCCGGACGCCTCAAGGCCGGGTCAATAGTATTTGGAATATTAGTCGCCCCTATCACGATTACCTGCCCACGGGATTTCAACCCATCCAGTAAAGATAGAAGCTGTGCTACCACACGCCTCTCCACTTGTTTTTCTCCGCCCATCTCTTCTCTTTTAGGAGCAATGGCATCTATCTCATCAATAAATATTATGGCCGGTGCATTCGCCCGGGCATCATCGAATACTCCCCTTAAACGTCCCTCAGATTCCCCATAAAATTTACCCATAATCTCAGGACCTGATATATGGGTAAAATAAGCATCGGTTTCATTAGCTACTGCCCGAGCGATCAATGTTTTTCCTGTCCCCGGGGGCCCATAAAGTAAAACCCCCTTGGGGGGTTCGATGCCTAATCTCTCAAAAACTTGAGGATATTTTAGAGGAAGTTCAATCATCTCCCTAATTCTTTGAATTTCTTTACCCAGTCCACCAATATCTTCATAAGATATCTTTAACTGTTTTCCGGTTACTTCTTTCTCTTCTTTCATCTTGATGGTAGTACCGGAATGGATAAAAACTGGTTGTTGAGCAGGAAAGGTAGAAACCACCACAAAATCAAAGCTCCGCGCACCAAAAAGATTGGCTCTTATTCTATCCCCCTCTACCAAAGGTAGACCTTCCAACAGACTACCTAAATACTTAGTATCCTCAGCCCCCCGCATAGACTTAATTAGAGTTAAAGGAGAGAGAACTATTTTATCGGCTAATTTACATTCACATTTTTGAATGCCTACTTTTTCATCTAATCCTGCCTGGGCGTTCTCTCTTAATAAGCCATCCATTTGAATGATCGACTTTCCTCTATCCTCCGGATAGGCAGGCATAATTTTGGCTACTGACTTTCTTTTGCCCTCTACTTCTATGATATCCCCTACTTCTAAGCCTATTTTTTGGAAATCTGCCGGGTCTATTCTAACTATTGCTCTTCCTACATCTTTGGCTTTTGCTTCTGAGACCTTTAGGGTTAATTTGGTATTTTTAGCCATTGTATATATTACCTTTTTCGATTATTTTTTTGAACCAGATCTAACTCTTTACCACCTACTTTTCCGGCGATCTTAAATTTTCTCTAATTTTAGCTCTAACATGCCATTTTTATAAGAAGATTTTAAACTTTCCTTCTTTACCTGGGCAGGAAGCAAAACCTCCTTGGCATATTTTCTTTCTTTATTTTCGGCCGATAGCTTAAGAATATCTCCTTCTAAATTGATCTTAATATTCTCCTCAGTAACTCCAGGCAGCTCCACAATGACTGAAATATGGTCTTTTTCATCAAATACATCGGCTATTGGCTCTCTGATCTCTTCTACCACCGGACCTTTTGCGGTTTTCTTAATATTGCCAAAGGTCTCTACCAGGGGTTTCCCTCCGGCTAAAGTTTTTATGCTAAAACCATAAATTCCTTTTGCCTCTTTAGGTAACCCTTTAATTTCACCATATTTTTTAATTTCTCCGGCTTCTTTAGTTACCTTGTCTGCTAAGCTAATCAAGTCACTAATTCCCTTAAATATTCCTCCGAATTTCACTTTTCCCAGATCAAAGTCAAATTCTTGAGATTCTTTTTCGTCTTTTTTTTCTTTTTCGGCCATTTTTTTCACTCCTTTTCGCTTTATTTTAGGTTTAAATTTATAAAATTATAGGGTGGAGTTGGCCCAATATATTTAAATATCACTCTGGGGGAATACTTGGATGCTAATCCCTGAACTTGATTATCAAATTCTCTTTCCCGGGCTCTATCCACTAAAAAAACAGCATTTATTAACATCTCATCACCTTGAATTTCATGGAGGTGAAAATGATGAGAGATTCTTTTTAAAACATTTAATATCTCCTGGCCTTCCTTTTCTCTTTTCAGCTCTAAAGCGGTCTTTACTATTTTTCCTAAGTTTATCCCCTCGGCATAAATTTCTTGAAGAGATTTTTTAGCTATTTTTTCCTTGAGAGACTTAATTTTTTTGTCTTCATCTACTATCTCCTGGAAAATAACTTTCATCTCTTTCCAAAAAGCCTTTACTCCTAACTCTATCTTATTATCCATATCCTTTAATAAGTTTTTGAGTTCCAAATATCTTTTTCTTAAAAGATTTCGAACTTCTTCAGCACTACTTGCCACGGTGCAAAATCTCATCGGAAGAACGGTATAATTCTTCATCACCTCTTCCACAACTTTTTCATGAGCAATTAAATTTTCTTTGTTGACCACATATTTATCCAGGGGAGAGTTGCTGATCACGGCACTGAGATCCTCATAGCCAATAGTGGATACTATGTCTCCCCTTCCACCAATTCCTATCGGGCCAAAGTTTCTTCCTTCATTAGTACCGATGATACAATAAATATATTTACCTTCTTTTGCCATTATATCTTCTCCTTCCGATGCATCATTTCTTGTTCTAAAGCGAAAATATAACTATGGGGTGATCTTCTTCTCCTTATTTTAGCCCATTCCCGGGCTATTATTCTACGAACAAGAACTCCCAGGGAAGCCCCGTTCATACTTTTTGGTTTTCCCTCCTCTTCTTTTTTTTGAAATTCAGTCATTCCCTGCTCTAACCAATTTACTATTCCCCTATCACCTAATTCCTTTTCTTTATATTCTTTTAAGTTTATATTTGATATTTCAAAAGATAAATCTTCTTTTTTCATAATCAGCCTGAAGGCTTCCTCCCCTTATTTCTGTAAGAATCGGCAAAACCCCAAATGGTATTAAATTATTACTTGATCAGCAGTGTTTATCGATCAGAGTCTTGACTAAATTTTTTACTTTTACTTGATTAATACTGCTCCCGATGCGGCTGGTCTCCGAGGCCAGAATATCCTGGCAAATTTCTCTAAAAATTCTATTCTTGGCACCTACTATACCTCCTAAAGTTTCCAAGCTTTTAGCAATCATAATACACCCCCGGATAGTCGGTCTAAATTCACATTCTTCGGACACCCGAAGGTCCCTTACGATATCTACAATTTTTGCTGCATCTTGGTAAGATAGATCAGACTTGGCTTTGGTGATGGAAATCTCCGTCTCCCGATCGAAATAATCTAAATCCATAGTAATCATTCTATCCCTCAGGGCATCTTGACTGCGGTGAACCCCGGCATACTCTTCGGGATTACTGGTAAAGATAGCGATAAAATCAGGGTGAACCTTTAAATAATCACCACTTCCCCGAGCGGAGGGTAAACCCATCATTTTTTCCTGTAGAATGGAAAGCAGGACATTATTGGCTTCCGGACGAGAACGGGTAAATTCATCATAAATAAGGATAAGCCCATGCTCTACTGCCACGGTCAAGCGGTTATCTACCCAGCTTTTCTGAACATCTTCCTCGGCTTTCATCACTGTATGAATAAAATTGTCCACCACTCTCCTGGTGCGATAACCCTGCTCTCCCCCCACTAAATCGGAGGTGGTAAATTCTTCATCTCCATGAATCATAATCACCGGCCGGTCAATTATACTGGCCAGATGCAGGGCAAGAGTAGTTTTACCGGTTCCCGAAGGTCCCCGGAAATGAAGGGGAAAGCCAGCCTTAATATACCCTAAAGCTCTTACGGTTATTTCCTTTACAAACTTTGTTTCCACAAAATTTGGTAGTGCACGAGCTTTCAAAACAGTTGTTCCTTTGGTTACCATAATCATCAATCACCTCACTGGTTAAAAATCAATCTTTAATTCTTTAAATTTCGAGTGTTTAAAAACCCGGTTAGTCTTTTGAGGGGAAGAATGATCTTTTTCCCAACTCCCCTTCTGTAATTTTTTTCTCCATTCTAAAACCTGTTTATTTTTATTTACTATCTTAGTTAATTTATCCCTGATTTTTAGGATTTTCTCTTGAGATTTTTTTACCGCTAAATCTTGCTGGGAAAATCTTAGTATATCTTTTTGAATTTCTTGACTTAATTCCTGATCATCCACAAGTGTTTCCAGAATCTTTTGCTCTTTTTTAGTTCTGGATAAAGAATTAGTAGTTTTAATCTTTCGTTCGTTTCTATTTTCTAAACCGGTCTTAAAATCTCGAAATGTTTTTAGTGCCACTAAACTTTCGTGCTTCATACACACCTCCTATCTTCTTTTTACTTATCCGGTTTTTCCTATATCATTATATCACTTTTTTGGTGATAATTATGTGGTAGGGGCACAATGAATTGTGCCCTTGACATATTATTACCTAATTTCTCCTGTGGGCACGATGCATCGTGCCCCTACTATCTACCATAGGTTATAATATTCTAGAGCTAAATAGGGTAATATAAATTATCTTCTTTTCGGATTTTACTTTCTTCCATAAGTTCTTTAACTATGGCTATATACCATCTCCAATCTTTTCCCAACTCGGCACCAATTTCAGTAAGTTTTATCCCCTCGGGATGTTCTTTAATCAACCTTAATGTTTGTTTTTTGTCGCTCAATTCCTCCGAAATTTTAGCCTTTTTGGGAAGGGTTTCTTTTATGGTCTTTTTTTCCAGCACCCCAGGGATAGGTTTTTTTACTCCGCTTCTCTTTTCTTGCAGGATAGAAGCAGTTTGCTGCCAGGACAACGATGCCTTCTCTAAATCAGCTCTCAGCTTATCTTGGACACTACGGAAATCATTCAACATGCTACTTACTTCGTTTTTTATCTCCTGGTTAGACTTGGTTAAATTCTGCTTTAACTCCTTACTCATCTGGCTGTGAGAGACTTTGAAGGCATCCATCATCTTCTGAGTATCCTCTAGGGACTTACCTACTTCCGCTTTTCTCCTCTCCACACCGGCAGCTAAATCTTCTTTTAATTCCTTACTCATCTGCATCCGGGAATTTTTAAATTCATCCATCATCTTCTGGGTACTTTCTAAGGTCTTACCTACCTCGGCTTTTCTCTTCTCTATGCCCTTAGCCAAATCTTCTCTCAAATCGCTTCCCATCTTTTCCAGGGAGAGACGAAATCCCTTTAAGGTCTCCTTAACTTCGCCTTCGAGATTCTCTTTATATGCAGCCAAGTTTTTTCTTTGTTCATCACTCATTTTTTTATGATCATCTTGAAAATTCTTTACCAAATCTCGACTACTCTTTAAGGTATCCTCGGTTTCTTTTTTTAGCTGTACAATACTTTCTACTCTTCCATCATAGGAAGCTATAATTTCTTCACCTAACTTTCCCATCTCATCTGAAATACTTTTAATACTCATTTTTTTATTTCTCCTTATTAAATTTTTAAAACTCTTTACTTTGCAGACGAAAACCAGCCAAGGTCTCTCTAATTTTTATCCTTTCCTCTTGCCAGAGAGCTTTCCTTTTTTTCTGTTGAGCTTGAATCTCTGAAATTGCTACTTTAAAATCCCTTATTCTTAAAGAGTTTCCTTTACTTAAGAGGTCTCTTAAAGTTTGAGACATCAGCATCTGTTCAGCTCTATACACTTCCAGTTCCTTCCGAAAACCCTCTAACACTTTCCTAACTTCTTCTCCTCTTTTCTCTTGTTGGTTTTGAAGGTCTTTTAGAAAAATCTTAAAATCTCTTAATCTATTAGCTTCATTTTCTTTAAGATGGTCAGTAGACCTGGACAATCTTTCTCTTAAAGTAGCAGCAATATCTTTCTGCTGGTCAAGATAACCTTTTAATTTTTCTCTAATTATATGCTGGTTTTTCTCAATTTCTTCCTTCCGATTAGTTATTCCTCCCGATATTTTTTCTATCATCTGGTCAAAATCTTTTCTTCTTAGGTGCTGTTGATTTGTTAAGGCCTCTCGCAACTGAGCCTTTAATTTCTCCCTAACTTCCTTGGATTGAACTATATCATTTTGATACTCTTCTAATACCTGATAAGAATTCTCGATAATAGTTCTCACCTCAGAAATTCCATTATCATAAGAAGTAACAATATCTTTTAATATTTTTTCCATCTGATCAACCCTCACCTCTTTCAAATAAATGGGAATCTTGGCGGAATGCACTCATTTAAATACCCTAAGTTTTTTGAGGATATTTCGGCAAAATTCCCCCACTAAATTAGCTTAACTTAAACAAGATCCTATGCTGCTGTTGCGGTAAGGCCTATTGCCTCAGCATACTTTAAGTAAGTCTCTACAGAAGCAATAACTACTCTTGCTTCAATAGCTAACAATTCGATACCAACTAAGGATACTCTGACCCAAGCATCAACTACTATACCTTTGTCTAATATTCTGTCTACCACTTCTACTAAACTTGAGGATGCCATTGATTTTTCTACTGCCATTTTTTATTCACCTCCTTTCATTTTTGGGTTTTTCCTTGCAAAAAGAAATATCTTTATTTCTTTTTGCAACTTTTAATTTCTCCTGTGGGTACGATGCATCGTGCCCCTACGGGTAACATTGATTTTATTATTTTTGTAGGGGCACAATGAATTGTGCCCTCCCTGTTTTATTGTTTTCCGTTTACCATGGGTACGATGCATCGTGCCCCTACATTACCATTTTAAAATATCTTTTACTGTCTGGACAAATCTTTTTATATCAAATGGTTTATCCAAAAAATCACTAACCCCTAATTCTCTCGCCCTGGCCTTAACAGATGTATCTCCAAAAGCTGAAATCATGATTGCTTTTAGTAAAGGGTTCATCTGTAAAGCTTTTTCAAGAACTATTAATCCAGAAATTTCATTAAGTTTATAATCTAAGATCATCAAATCATAGGAATTCTTTTTGATTTTCATCAAAGCATCTTCCCCGCTATAAGAGCTATTTGGATTATGCCCCTCTTCTTTAAGAATGTCTGATATAATTTCACACATATCCAGGTCATCATCAACTATTAATATTTTGGCCATATTATTTTTTATTACCTCTTTTTAAATTTTCGCATTGGTTCATCTTTTTCCATAAGAAGGAGATACTTCTACATTATTGTAATAAGCAATTAGCGTGCCAACTTAACCTAATTAAAATAAAAAATGCATTCAGATCTCTCCAAATGCATTGATAACAAGGCTTTCAACCAGAAATGTTTTTTTAAACCCTTATTTCTAATTATTTTATTTTAATTTATTCCTCCCATTTTATGGTTTTTATACCATAGGTTATGGTTTATTAACCATATAGTAGGGGCGTATTGCAATACGCCCCTACAGTTAACATTGATTTTATTATTTTTGTAGGGGCACCATGAATGGTGCCCTTCCTGTTTTATTGTTTTCCGTTTGTCGAGGGCACGATGCATCGTGCCCCTACTAAATGAAATCCTTCCAGAATTTTTTCTCTATTTTGTCAGGTTTCCCTTCACCGTTTTCTCTATCATATTCCCACCTTAAAGGATTATTTTGTATATATTCACGGATCCGATTTAATTCGTTCTCATTTCTTATAATATGTTCATAATAATTACGCTGCCATACAGAATATAAAAAGGGATAGTTTAATCGTTTAATTTCTCTGGTAACGGCAGATTTAAACATACGAACAATAGTGGGAATCGAACCAGAAACTGGTTTTCCGAATGATTCATAGGTAGAGGGACGGGCACGATGCATCGTGCCCCTACAGTTATAAATATTTTGATTATTTATGTAGGGGCACAATGAATTGTGCCCATTATTCTCGATTAAATTTATAATCCCATGAAAATGATTAGGCATAATCACATATTCATCTAATTGAATGTTTTTACGAATTTGAAAAGTTTTTAACCATTCTCTTGCAGTAATTTTTCCTAATACCTTCAATTCTATTTTACCCTCGCTTATATATCCCAGTAAATTTTCCTTAAGATAGGTACAAATGGTAATAAAATATGCACCCGGTATAGAATAATTATAGTTTTTTATTCTAAGGGAATGTCGATGATATTTACTGGAATTACTACTGTGGTTATCCTTATTTATGAGCATTTATATTTTTCCTTCTTAAGGGCTATCATAGGGCGTATTGCAATACGCCCCTACAGGTAACCTTGATTTTATTATTTTTGTAGGGGCACCATGAATGGTGCCCTTCCTGTTTTATTGTTTTCCGTTTGTCGAGGGCACGATGCATCGTGCCCCTACGGGTTGGCGGCCAGGTTGTGGGCGTATACAATACGCCCCTACAGGTTGGGCGTAGCCTGCAGACAGGCATTACGCCCCTACAAGTTGGTGGGGTGAAGGTTATATTCTTTAATCTTTAGATAGAGAGTTTTATAATTTATCTTTAATAATTTAGCTGCTTTAGTCTTATTCCAATAAGTTCTTTTTAAAACTTCTAAAATAATTCTTCTTTCCGTATCTCGAGAAAGTTGGCTAATATTTTTTTTAAGGGAGAAGTCGTGGGGGAAATTATTCTGGTCTTTTCCCGATAGGAGGGTAGGCATTAGTTCTGCCCCTGCTTTGTTCTCCTGGATATAAAAAGGTAAATGCTCTGGTAGAATAATATCTTCAGCCATAATCATGCCCTGCTGAATAACATTTTGAAGTTCCCGAACATTACCTGGCCAGAAATAATTTATCAGCAACTTCATACTTTCTTCCGAGATATGCTTAATATTCTTTCCCAATATCGGGTTAAACTGATTTAGAAAATGTAAAGCTAATAAGGGTATATCTTCTTTCCGCTCCTTTAAAGTAGGAAGCAAGATAGAAAAAACATTGATACGATAATATAAGTCTTCTCTAAAAGTCCCTCTTTTTATATCCTCTTCTAAATTGGTATTACTGGCAATGATCATTCGCACATCAATTTTAATGGGATATTTTTCTCCGATACGGTTGATCTCCCCTTCCTGAAGTGCTCTTAATAGCTTAGCTTGAATATTAACTGGTAAATTACCAATCTCATCTAAAAAAAGTGTCCCGCTTTGCGCTAATTCAAATTTACCTATTCTTTTCGCTATTGCCCCGGTAAAGGCTCCCTTAGTATGACCAAATAATTCACTCTCTATCAAAGTCTCTGGTATGCTGGCACAATCAACAGCTATAAAGGGTTTATCTCTTCTGGGACTGTATTGATGAATATTCTTGGCAATTAATTCTTTCCCGGAACCGCTATCTCCTCTAATCAACACAGTGGCATTGGTGGGAGCAACCTTTTCAATCTTATACAGTACTTCTTTTATTTTATCGCCTTTTCCAATAATATTCTTAAAACTAAATTTGTCTCTCAGCTGCTGCCTTAAGGAAACTACTTCTTGAGATAAATCATGGGCCTGAAGGGCTCTTTTAATGATTATCTTTAATTCTTCAAAGTTAAAAGGCTTACTAATATAATCATAAGCTCCAAGTTTCATTGCTTTTACTGCCGTTTCTACCGTCTGATAGGCAGTCAACATAATCACTGAGATATTCTTATCAATGGCGGTTATTCTCTTTAAAGCTTCTATCCCATCTATCCCGGTCATCTTTATATCCAAAAGGACTAAATCTGGCAAATTTTCTTGGACCTTTATCAAACCTTCCTTACCACTATGGGCAATAAAAACTTGGTATTCTTCCTCCTCTAATAATTCAAGCAGACTCTGGCATAAATCTACTTCATCATCAATGATTAAAATATTAGCTTTAGTCATTATATCCCATCCACCATCCGCTTTTTCTCTTTTCTTTTTTCCAGGGGTAAGAAAATAGTAAAAATGGTCCCCTTTCCTAACTTGCTCTCTACCGAAATAGTACCCTTATGTTCCTTGACGATATTTTGACAAATAGAGAGACCTAAACCAGTGCCTTCCTCATGGGTAGAAAAAAAGGGGTTAAATATCTTTTTAAGGTTTTCTTCCGGGATACCTACCCCGGTATCTTCAAATTTCATTATTATTCCTTTTCGGGTAGAATCAAAACTGGTAGTAATATAAAGTTTTCCGCCATCTTTCATCGCCCGAAGAGCATTATAAATTAAGTTTAAAAAAGCTTGTTCCAGATAATCTGAATCAAACCAGCCCTGGGGCAATTTTGCATCATATTTTTTAATGATCTTTATATTCTCTGGAAGAAAATGCCTTAAAATCGGCTCTAATTTTTCTAATATTTCATTGATATTGTAGTAGTCAAAAAGAGAGTGAGAGATACGAGAAAAATTTAATAAACGATAGATAGTCTTATCGATGCTTTTTATATTCCTTTGAATTGCTTTTAATTTTTCTATGGTGTAATGATCAGCATATTTGTTCTCTAAATGTTGAACAATCAGGTTTATGATAGCTAAAGGATTCTTAACCTCATGGGCTACACTGGTCACCAATTCTCCGATGAGAGATAATTTTTCCGTTTGAATAAGCTGGTATTGAACTTTTTTTAATTCTTTGGTTTTTTTCATTACTTTTTTCTCTAAGTTTTCATTTAACTTCATCAGGTTTGGTGATAATATTCTTCTTTCGGTAGCCATATCCCTACCGCTTAGATAAATAATAGTCTCTCTTTCTTTAGTAGTGAATACCATACCGGAGAAGTCACCAAGTAAAAGTTCTCTTCCTGGCCTATTTACCTTTATTTTTATATCCTTTACCCTTTTTTCCTGTATTATTTCAGCTTTTAATTTTTTTAATATTTCTTCAGGTATGAATTCATAAATAAAACTACCGATCAATTCTTCCTTCTTTTTTCCGGTAATTTCTTCAAAAGCCTGATTTACTCTCCTTATTTTTCCTTCACCATCCAGGGTTATTTGAAAATCTGGTGAGTAATCTAATAGATATTTAATATAATTCTGTTGGTCATATTCTAATTCTAATACTTTCTTTTTAGCCTTATTTTCTTTATGAACAATTTTTTCGAGGCTCATAATTGTCTCACCTAATTTCTTCTGTGGGCACGATGCCTGTCTGCGTGCGTTCACGCACAGGTAGACATCGTGCCCCTACGGGTAACATTGATTTTATTATTTTTACAGGGGTACAATGCCCCTACACATTACAAATTACACATTACTGGTTACTGTTTTTATATCCGCTATCCGCTAGTTATGCTTTCTTACTTTTCTTCTTCAAAATATTCATATACCTCAGGGAAACCAATACAACTCCTATTAAAATAGCCTGAGTAATGGTTAATAAATTAAATACTTTGTAATTATTTTCGTAAAATCTGAAAAATTCTATGGTAAAGCGGGAAATTGAAAATAAAATAAAAAAGCTCAACAGAAGGAATCCATCATATTTCTTATATTTTTTTATCCAGAGAAGAATAAAAAAGATTAAAAAGCCATACAAAGAACTATAAAGTTGAGTAGGAATTACCGGGAGAGTACCGGAACTTCCGGAGGCAATCAATCCATCTTTTAATTGTTGTAAATATACCGGGGGCATATGAAAAGAAGGAAATTTAATACCGTAATTTTCCGATACTACACCAAAACAGCAGCCGTTTAAAAAACAACCTATCCTCCCGATACCTATTCCGAGAGCAATGGAGGGTGCAGAAATATCTGCATATTTCCAGAATGAAATCTTGGTTCTTTTGACATACAACCAGCATAGAAAGTAAGCTACAAAAAATCCTCCTAAAAAGCTTAATCCACCCTGCCTGAAATATAATATTTGCATAGGGTTTCTCATATAATAATCAAGGTAGGTTAAGACATATCCCAATCTGCCCCCAATCAAGGCACCTAAAATCACATACAAGCTTAGATCCAAAATTCTTTCCGGGTCTTCTTGGTTTTTTTTTGCTTCTCCCATAGCAAAAAGAATGGCTGCAATAAAAGCCAATGCGATCATCACTCCGTAAGAATAAATGGAAAATGAACCAATGGTAAATAATATTCTATACATTAAAATTTACTCCTTATCCTGTGCTTTATATTTTTCCTCTTCTTCCCATTTTTCCCCTTTTTCCACTTCTCCTTCGTTTTCTTTTTCCGGGGCAGGGAACAAAACATGAATCAATAATACTAACATTCCGCATACAATCGCTGAATCGGCAAAATTAAAAACCGGCCAGATTCTAAAATCTATAAAATCTATTACCCTTCCATTAATTCTCACCCGATCAATCAGATTACCTACTGCACCACCCAGGACAAGCGTTAAAGGGATGTACATAAAAGGGTCTTTCTGGAAAATTATTTTTTTGTAAATTAAGATAATCAAAATTACGGAAACTGATGCCGCTATTACAAAGAATATGGTTTGATATCTAAAAAGCCCAAAGGCGGTATATGGATTCTCTATATAAGTAATATGAAATATCCCTTCAATTACCGGTATAGACTCCCCTATATGCATGTTGTACTGAATGTAAATTTTACTTGCCTGATCAAGTAATATAATAAATAGGACAAAAAGCATATATCCCATGGTATTTCTTTTACTCCTCAAAATTTTCATGCATTACTTTAGCACATTTTTCACAAATAGTAGGATATTTCTGGTCTTCTCCTACTGTCTCGCTGTAACACCAGCACCTTTCACACTTCTTGCCTGGCGCCCTGGTTATCAGTACTTTAATATCTGGAAATTCAACACCCACATAGGCATCAAAAGAAAGCACCTTTTCTCCCTTTCCGTGAATTATATTAGTCTTGGAAACAATAAATATGGTTTCCAGCTGATCCTTAAAGGAGATTAAATAATCATAAACTTCTTTATCAAAGGTATAAATATTTACCTGCGCCTCTAAAGAATTACCAATAAAACCTTCCCCTCTTTTTATTTCCAGTGCTTTTAAAACATCTTTTCTGATTTTTAAGATGTTGCCCCATTTTTTTTCTAAATTCCTATCCCCATAATTTTCATTTACTTCCGGCCAGGAAGCGAGAAAAACGCTTTCTTCGCTTTTTTCAATTTCTCTTAAGTACTGCCATATTTCCTCCGCGGTAAAACTTAATACCGGTGCAATCAGTTTAACCAGATCATTTATTATCTGATACAATACTGTTTGAGCTGCCCGTCGCTCTTCGGAATCGGCAAATGCGGTGTAAAGTCTATCCTTAATTATATCCAGATAAAATGAACTCAAATCGACAGCACAGAAGTTATGAATTTCATGATAAAGGGAATGAAATTCAAACTTATCGTAGCTTTCATTTACTCTTTTCACCAAAATATGAAAATTACTCAAGACCAACCTGTCTAATTCGCTAAGTTTATCATAAGAAACTATATTTGTATCAGGATTAAAGTCTGATAAATTTCCCAGAATAAACCGGGCGGTATTTCTAATTCTTCGATATATTTCCACTAATTGATCTAATATCTTGGAAGAAATCCTGATATCTGTCCGGTAATCAGAAGAGGCTACCCATAGTCTCAATATATCTGCTCCGTATTTTTCAATAATCTCCTGAGGGGCAATGACATTACCTATGGATTTGGACATTTTCCTGCCTTCTGCATCGACAATAAAACCATGGGTAAGAACAGTTTTATAAGGTGCCTTTCCAAAAGCAGCTACCGAAGTCAGTAGTGAGGTTTGGAACCAGCCTCTATGCTGGTCTGTCCCCTCCAAATACATTTCTGCCGGCCAGTGGAGTTCCTCTCTCTTCTTGAGCACCGCCGCATGACTGCATCCGGAGTCAAACCATACATCCATTATATCTTTCTCTTTCTCAAAATCTTTACCCTGGCAGTGAGGGCACTGATAATCTTTAGGTAAAATCTCCTGGGCTGACAAGGCAAACCAGGAATCTGACCCTTTTTCCAGGAACAATTTTTTAACCGAATTTATGGTTTCTTCATTTACTATAATTTCTCCGCATCCTTTACAATAGAAAACCGGGAGGGGTACTCCCCATACCCTTTGACGGGAAATGCACCAGTCGGTTCTGCCCTCTACCATACCATACATTTTTTCCTTACCCCAGGCTGGAACAAATTGAACCTTTTCTATTTCGGATAAAGCTAAATCACGAAAGGCCTCGATGTTAACAAACCATTGCTCGGTCGCCCGAAATACTACTGGTTTTTTACAGCGCCAGCAGTGGGGATAAGAATGCAGTATTTTTCCAACCTTCAATAAAGCTCCATTCTTATTTAACTCTTCTATTACCGCAATATTTCCTTCTTCATAAGCTAATCCTTTAAATTTTCCACCTTCCTGGTTAAATTTCCCCTGGTTATCAAGGGTAGTAAATATAGGTATTTTATATTTTACTCCTATCTCATAATCCTCCTGTCCATGTCCCGGTGCAGTGTGTACACAACCGCTCCCTTCATCCAATAAAACATGTTCTCCTAATATCATTAGCGAGTCTCTATCAAAAATAGGATGTTTACATTTTAAACCCTCAAATAATTTACCTCTTGCTTTTCCGATAATTTTATAATCTACAATTTTAATTTCTTTCATTACTTTTTCTACCAGGGCGGAAGCCAACAAGAGGTTCCCCTCTTCTGTTTCAACTAAACTGTATTCAATGTCCGGATGAAGAGCAACAGCCATGTTACCGGGAATAGTCCAGGGAGTAGTTGTCCAGATAAGTACAAAGTTTTTTTCTTTTGCGCTCTCCGGGAATATTTTTTTCAAACTATCTTTCACCAAGAATCTAACATATATTGAAGAAGATTCTTTGTTACAATATTCTATCTCGGCTGCTGCTAAAGCTGTTTCACAATTAGCACACCAGTATACCGGTTTTAATCCTTTGTAGATATATCCTTTGGAAAACATCTTTCTAAATATTTCTATCTGTTCTGCTTCATAAGCAGGGTTAAGGGTTATATAAGGATTTTCCCATTCTCCCATTACCCCTAATCGTTTAAACTCTTCTCTTTGCACGTTGATATAATATTTGGCATACTCTGTACATTTCCTCCTTAGTTCAACCGGATCTACCTCGCTTAAGCCAACCTTCATATCTTTGGTAACCTGAAACTCTATAGGTAAACCATGGGTATCCCATCCGGGAACATAGCAGGAATTATATCCTTTCATCGATTTATACTTGGGGATTATATCTTTTAATATCTTATTATAGGCGGTCCCAATATGTATTTTGCCATTAGCATAGGGAGGTCCATCGTGCAAGATGTATTTTTCCAGGTTTTTCTTTTTTTCCAATACTTTCCTGTATGTTTCCTGTTCTTCCCAAAATTCTAATAACTTAGGCTCTTCCTGAGCCAAGTTTGCTTTCATTTTAAATTTTGTTTTCGGTAAATTTAGGGTGTCTTTGTATTCCATTCTAATTACTCCTCGTGCTTTATAATTTACATAATATGATTGTAAACCAACTGGAATTCTGAGTTCTTAACTAATTTTTTCTATTTTATCTAAAAATTCTTTTTGACTGATATTGTATATCTTAATAAGTTTATTTTTGCCGGTTTTCCCTGAAATTATTTCGATTTTTGATTTCGCTATATTAAAATATTTAGCGAAATAAGCAATACATTCTTTATTGGCTTTACCTTCGACCGGCGGGGCGGTAATGGAAATCTTTAAAGCGTTATTATACACTCCGACAATTTTATTCTTGGATGCACCGGGGACAATTTTTACCTTGATTACAATATCATTCTCCGTAATTTTAAAATAATCATTGATATCGTTGCTCATCTTCTGTTTCTTCGATTTTAAAATTTTCTTCCCTGCCTAATCCTTCTAATTTACCCGTTTTCTCTCCGGAAAATTTATCCTTTGTTTTTTCTTTAGACATTTCATTCTCTTTAAACTCGTAATTTCCTTCTTTCTCAAAATCCTCATTTTCAATCATTTTTAGGTATAAATTCAACATTGATTTAAATTTTTCTTTAAATGTAAACTTATATCTTCGCAGGTTATTAATTTCATTTTTTAACAGGTCTTCTCTTTGAAAGACCTGTTGTTTTAACGCCTTGGCTTCCATCTCTGCTTTTTCTATGATTACCTTTGCTTCCTTTTCTACCCTGCCCCTCATCTCTTCGGCAGATTTTTGGGTATTTAGTAAGGCACTCCTCAAAGTTTCTTCAATCTCGCCAAATTCTTTTAATTTTTCTTGTATTTTTTCTATTTCTTCATTAAGTTTTACGTTTTCATTAATTAATTCTTCATAGTCTTTTACTATCTTATCTAAAAAATCATCTACCTCTTCTTCGTTATAACCTCTGAACGACCTGGAAAATTCTTGCTGTTCGATATCCATTGGTGTAATTCTCATTCAATTATCCTCCCTCATTTAATATTTCAGTTAATTTTTTTATATACATTAAAAAGCTATACTGACAAGTATATTAATTAGTGCTCTTTGCAGCAAGTTTAGTAAAAAAAAGACAATTATCGGTGAAAGATCTAACCCCATACCCCCTAAAGGAAATATAATCCTGAAGGGGGCCAAAACCGGTTCGGTAACTCTATAGATAAACCGAACCACCGGGTTGTAAGAATCTATAGGCATCCAGGTTAGAAATATCCTCGCTAAAATTAAATAACTGTAAAGCCTGAAAACTGTGTTGATTATTTGAATCAGTAAAAGCATAAATAATATTTTCCTTCCTCTTTTATCAATTTATACAAGCAATTTAAATTAGCGGTTAATGAAACCCGAATATTCCTCTGCCAATTCTAACCATATTAGCGCCTTCTTCTATGGCTACCTCAAAATCATCAGTCATCCCCATGGAAAGATAGTCCATTTTAAGATTATTTATATTTTTACTCTTTATTTCTTCAGATAATTCCCTGAGTTTCCTGAAATATGGACGAACTTCTTCTTTGTCTTCTTCTATTATTGGCGCAATAGTCATTAAACCTCTAACTCTTATTCTGGAAAATTCAGATATTTCTTTTAGAAAAGGTTCTACTTCTTCCGGTTTAATTCCGTATTTGCTTTTTTCCCCGGAAACATTCACCTCAACTAAAACATTCGTTGTCTTCCCAAATTGCAAAGAACGTTTATCTATTTCTTTGGCTAATTTTATACTATCTACAGTTTGAATACAATCAAATATTTCTATAGCGTATTTTACCTTATTAGTCTGCAGGTGTCCTATTAAATGCCACTCTGTATCGGCAGTCAAAATATGATATTTTTCTTTAGCTTCCTGAACTTTATTTTCGCCAATTATTTTTACTCCAGCATTTATGGCTTCTTTTATTTGCTCTATGGCAGCAGTTTTAGTTACCGCCACCAATTTTATTTCTTCCGGGCTTCTATTCGCCTTTAAGGCTGCTTTTTTTATTTTTTCCTTTATTATCTCTAAATTATTTTTGATTGTTTCCACAAACTGTAACCTTTCTTTATTTATTTTTTGCTTTTTGATCGGTTAAAGAAAAAATAAAAATATTCATTCAATTAACCTTAAAGTTTTATGCTCTATATTTCTTTATCGTTTTTAAAATAATTTTTCATTCTTTCTCCATCAACTATATACACTACTCGCTCAGCTAAATTTGTAGCATGGTCAGCAATCCGTTCAATATTATTAGAAACAAAAATCAAATGAATCGCCCTGCTGATAGTACGCGGGTCTTCCATCATGAAAGTTAAGAGTTCACGAAATATCTGATTATCCAAATCGTCAACCGTCTTATCTCTTGCCCATACTTCCTTGGCTGACTCT
>MEYH01000106.1:0-2346 GCA_001773955.1 Candidatus Sediminicultor quintus
TATCTTCCAGGAAAGAAGTTTATCTCTAATCAGATTTTTATGTTTCTGTGCTTCTTCTACATTAAAAGCAAGTCGCCGAGTGGGAATAAAACCAAGTTTTATAGAAAAATCTCTCATCTCTTTACCTCCTGCCTTATTTTAAAAAGGTATCTGCTGGCAAATCGTATACATTAAGTGGAATTTTTCTGCGCGGCCCTACCTGCGCCTGCTTTAGTGTTAGGGTCTGCCATAGCTGCAAGCTGCCATTAATAGGGAATCAGTAGAGGAAATATTTATATTCACATCTACTCCGGAATCAAGCAAGGCCTTTATTTCATCCAATTTATTCTGAGTTATTAAATCTTTTAGTAACGTTTTTTTCTCTTCATCACTTAATTCTCTGAGAGTATTTTTACTAACCGCCGGATAGTTTTCTGATAGTAACTTTACTCCCCCTAGTTCTCCTACTAAAACTTCAAGGGTTTGAATTTCTCCGGGATTAAATTCCCATTTCTTTATTTGTCCATTGGGTAAATTAAAAACCTCTTCATTCAAAAGATCACTATATTGTCCTTTATAAAATTTAACTTCCACCGGGGAGCTTTCTGCTCCCTGACTGTCTCCAGTTAAGGTAACTACAAATTTACAATTTTCCCGAGCAAATAATCCCTGCCCGCTTTCCTCCATTAAGAAATATTCTTTCCGCTCTATCTCATCAAAGGAAGAATATTCTAAGGAGTAATTTTAAATGTTGATTTTTCTTTTATCTGGTTTCTAATGACTACCCGTACAGACTTATCCAGTTCCACTTTCACCTTTAAGATGGCTCCTGTTTTAACATGCCTCCATCCCCGGTTCTGTTCCCCCCGAAGGAGTAGTTGAGCTTTTTTCTTTTTCTTTAGTTTAACCGCGGTGACATATACAAACATCTCTGCTGCCGCTTGCATAATTGACGAGGTAGTAAAACGAATACATATTATCCCATCTGCGCCTATATCTTCTGCTATGATAATCATCCGGTCGATAGACTGCTCCCTGGATTCTGCCAGTAATTTAATATATTCCTCAATCTCGCCACCAACAATATTGCGAAAACTTGCTAATACATCTTTCTCGACATGTCGTGCCCGAACAGTATTGCCTCGAACAATTCCTAAAGTTTCCACAATTTCGTATAAATTAGACGTCGTTAAAAGACTTTATTCTTTGCTTTACAATTTTTTTCATATTTACTTATTAATTATAAGATAAACGAGTTTTTTCATCTGTTAATGTCGGTTGAATAATTTCTTCCCATTTTGAAGAATCCCATGTTCCTAACATTTTATGCATATCATAATATTTCTGAGGAATTGGATGTGTACCAATCACTACTTTTATTCCGTATCTTGCTTTAATAAAATCACAAAAATAGGTTATGCGGGGACAGGGAGGGTATCCGACCACCAACCCGGTAGCCAGGTGAATAACTTGAGCTCCGTTTTTAATCATTTCCTCGGGAGCATATTCAATGTTTCCCCCAGGGCAGCCGTCACAAGTAGTATATCCAACTAATTCCAGTTCATCATCTTTACTATAAATGCTAAATGCCCCTTCCCTGTTACGGAGAGCTCTAAGGCATTTACCTCCGGCACATGTATGGTAACGATCACAGATAATAATCCCAATTTTAATTTTATCTTTCATTACTATTCCCTCCTATTAAATTAAATTTAAAAAATTACCACCACCTACTGCAGCGGCCTTTAGGCTTTTAAAGAATATAATATTTTTTCCTGTCCTATGGTTTTAATTGATACAGAGAACCGTTCCCTGTATTATATTATAATGTTTCTATTTTTAGTAAATTAGTGGTGCCGGGAATTTTAAAAGGAATTCCCGCGGTAATTACAATCTTATCTCCTGGGTTGGTCAATCCGGTTTTTAAGGCAATCTTCTTTGATTTTTCAATCATATCGTCGGTATTTTCCAATTCATCAGATTTAAAAGGGTAGACTCCCCAACTAAGAGCAAGTTTTCTAACTGTAGAATCCCGGGTGCTGGCTGCAATAATAGGAACAGAGGGGCGATATCGGGATACCATACGGGCTGTGCTCCCGGAAAGAGTGAAAGTGACGATAGCCCTTGCTTTTAAATTCATGGCTACCTGACAAGTGGCGTGACTTATCGCATCCGGATTGGTGGGTTTAACCGAAAGTGACCTCTCGTTCAATATTTTTTTATAATCTATGGCTTTTTCGACTCTTAGGGCTATCTTATTCATTGTTTTCACTGCCTCTAAAGGATAATTGCCAATTGCAGTCTCTTCGGATAGCATCACGGCATCAGTCCCATCCAGGATTGCATTTGCCACATCGGTTACCTCTG
>MEYH01000106.1:2406-6337 GCA_001773955.1 Candidatus Sediminicultor quintus
GCTTCCCCACAAAATTACATCTTTTAATAATATCCTTCTGAACCAAAGGCACATTTTCTAAAGGTATTTCTACTCCCAGGTCGCCCCGAGCTATCATTATCCCATCAGAGGCTTCGATTATTTCTTTCAGGTTGTCTATAGCTTCTTTCTTTTCAATCTTGGCGATTAAGGAAATATCTTCTGCCTTGTTTTCTTTTAAAATTTTTCTGGCCCTTAAGACATCCTCAGCGTTTCTGGTAAAAGAAAGGCCGATAAAATCAACTTTGTTTTTTATTCCAAAGAGGATATCCTCATAATCTTTTTCAGTTAAAGACGGGATATCCATAGAAATATTCGGGATATTTATCCCTTTGTGAGAGGTTATTTTTCCACCCCTCACTACCTGACAGATAATATCAGTAGGGGTAAGCTCTTTCACTTTAAGCTCTAAAGTTCCATCAGCTAAAAAAATACGGTCACCCTTCTTCACCTTTTGAGGTAAAGAAGGAAAGGTAATAGATACTCCCTGTTCGTCCCCGGGAACCTCGCGGTTAGTAAGAATAAAGGAGGAATTTTCTCTTAAAAAAATGGGTTCTTTCTCAACCTTTCCAATTCTTATCTTTGGCCCTCCCAAATCTTGAAGGATGGCCACAGATTTATTTGTATTCAAAGAGATCCGGCGAATATTTTCAATAACTTGACGGTGTTCTTCATGTTTTCCGTGAGAAAAATTTATGCGGGCAACATCCATACCCTCCTGAATCAGCTTCTCTATTTTTTCATAAGAATTGCTTGCTGGACCAATAGTGCATACTATTTTAGTTTTTATCATTATACTCATCATAACGCCTCCTTTGATCTATGAGGATGTAGAAGCTAATGGTCTTTTTCTCCCCCAATTAGTTTACCACTTTCTATCAAATAATTCACGAGCTTTTCCGATAAATAAAAGCATCCTCTTTTTTGTAGATATTTTCCATTATTCACCCATCTATATATTTACCTCTTATGATAAGACACAAAAGATAGGCAATCTTTTTCACTATATACTCGCTACGAATTCACTCTAATTCTCGGTCTCTGTATTTTCTTCTTCTCTTTTTCTTTCTTCACGATATACGATATACGATATACTATATACGATATAGGCTTGACAAAAATAAAACTATTCATTATAATATTTCGTATCCTAAATATTTGTATAATAAATATATTAATGCAAAATAATTTTTAATCACTTCATCTTATTATACTTTCATATATTATATACACTCTTTACATTATACAAAATAAATCTCAATTTAATAAAGAGGGGGAAATATAATTATGTCTAAGCCTAAATTTGAAAGCATTTTGAAAATAATTGATCTTACCAGAAATTTTGACAAATCTATGAGACATAAATTTCATCATCTTATGCAGGATTCAGATTTAACCTTTCCCCAGCTTTCAGTAATATCAATGCTGGAAAAACACGGGGAGCAAAAAGTAAGTGAACTAAGTCTAAAAATGGGATTATCTGACAGTACTGTATCAGGAATCCTGGATAGGCTCGAACAAAAAAAAGTTATAAAACGTGAGCGCACGAAAGATGACCGAAGAGTGGTAAAAATATCTTTAACCGGGAAGAGTCAGAAATTTTGCAATGACTTTCGCCAAAAAAAAGAAGAATATTTTACCCAACTGCTCAAAAAACTTTCTGAGCAGGAAATAAAGGATATAATCAAAGGACTGGAAATTCTTAACCGTGCACTCGCTAATGAAGAATTGGAAAAATATTATAGCAGGAGATAATTCATGAAACAGCTGACTGCCAGATTGGGAGAACAAAAAATAAGTAAACTTTTACTAAATTTATCTTTACCAGCAACTATCGGTATGATGGTAAATGCTTTATACAACCTGGTGGATACTATTTTTGTAGGAAGAGGTGTGGGTGCTATCGCCATCGGCGGATTAACCATTGCTTTCCCCATTCAAATGGTAATTATGGCTTTTGCCCAGATGATAGGCATCGGCGCTGCTTCAGCTATATCCAGAAGCCTGGGAGCAAAAGACATAGAAAGGGCAGATTATGTTGCCGGAAATTCTTTCCTTTGTGTCATTGTTTTGAGTTCAATAATCGCCGCCATCGGTCTTATTTTTACCGAACCTATGTTAAGACTCTTTGGTACAACGGAAACCATTTTACCTTATGCCAAAGATTATATAACCATCATACTCTGGGGTAGTATTTTCTTTTCCTTTGCTATGTCTTCCAATAATCTAATCAGAGCAGAAGGTAACGCCAAAGTAGCTATGGTCACTATGCTCATTGGTGCAATATTGAATATGATCTTAGACCCCATCTTTATATTTATTTTCAAGTTGGGGGTTAAAGGCGCTGCCCTGGCAACTATTATTTCTCAATTTATTTCTTTTCTCTTTATATTAACCTATTTATATAGCGGTAAAAGTTCATTGAAAATAAAACTGCACCACTTAAAACCTAAAATACACATCATAATCGAAATACTTACTGTAGGATCTGCTGCTTTTTTCAGACAGGTTACCGGGAGTGTAGTAGCTATCGTGGTAAATAATTCTTTGAGAATTTTTGGTGGAGATATAGCCCTGATAATTGCCGGTATACTTCATCGGGTTATTATGTTTGTGTTTATGCCTTTATTCGGAGTGATACAAGGAATGCAGCCCATAGTAGGATTTAATTACGGAGCGAAAAAACTTGATAGGGTTAAAGAAGCTATTAAATTATCGCTTATTACTACTACCGCTATTGCCACTTTTGGCTGGCTGATAGCAGAATTGTTCCCTTTTGCAATTATAAGTATATTCACCCATGACGCAGAAGTAATAGAAAAAGGTTCCACCATAATAAGGATAGTCCTCTCTATGATACCTGTAATCGGTATACAGATAGTAGGGGCTGCCCTATTTCAATCCCTGGGGAAAGCAGTGCCTTCGTTAATATTATCTATCCTCAGACAGGTTCTATTGTTTATCCCTTTAGTTATAATACTACCGCGGGTTTTTGGCCTTGGACTTTTAGGTATCTGGATTGCCTATCCTGCTGCCGATATTTTGTCGGTAATCCTCACCGCTTTGTTTTTAAGAAGTGAATTAAAAAAGATGAACTTAAGCTTGTGGTGAGTTACAAAAATAGTCTTTCTGTTTTTTTATCTAGATTAGAATGGCCCTTCTAAATATTTAGAGAGGATGTGTGCGGGGTCATCAAAGGATACCAACAAAGAAAAACAGGCCAGCGCGTGAATAAATTCTATGGGATAATCCATCTGACTCCAAACCTTAAATCCATCCTGTGCCAGCCAGGCAATGCCTACCTTTTTATAATAATTGGGTTTTTTAATATCCCCTTCAGCCTGGCTGCAGGCGATTATACAGGGTTTTTCCTTTTCAAGATAAAAAGACCGAAAATAATTTAAAACTCTGGTGGGGGCATTCCCCGCTCCAAAACCATAGATACAAACTAACTTTTTGTCTTCACTGAGCTTTTGCTCCACTCCGGGGAGGCACATGAACCAGCCTACTTTTTCATAGATATCTCGTGTTTTTTGTGAACTAAAATTTAGAATTTTATTCATCCAATTGGAAGGAACATATTCTATCTTTAATGAAAAACTTCTCCTCTTGTTTTTAAGAGCCCAGTCAGGATTAAAATAGACTGGTACGCCGTTAGTGGTAATAAATATATCCGGATGTAAGGCGTGGGCTTTATGTGCCCGGGCACCGGGAATCAATTTCCAATTACAATAAATCCATACTCCGGGAAAATCTGAGCACACCACTTGAGCAGCTCCGCGTAAATTTACGGTAACATCTTCCGGCATATAGTCTAAGGTAAGTTGGCTTCCGGTAATAACTATGGGAATAGGAACTTGAGGGAAACAAATACTAAGCCAGGATGATAAGTAAGCCATAGTGTCTGTTCCAT
>MEYH01000107.1 GCA_001773955.1 Candidatus Sediminicultor quintus
AAGCCAAGCTTCCTATAGTAGTATTTGAGTATGAGGTATACAAGAGAGATATTAAACCAAACGGTTTTAAAGTCATTTCTCTTGGTGACAAGCTAAAAGGAAAAGATGCCCAGGGCTTATGCAAGATAGACTCTTCAATGATAAAAGGGGCGGCAAGTGAAGCGATTAAGGTACTCACTGATTTACCTTACAGGAAAAAGATAGTGGAATATAATTTTAATTTAGGCAGAAAGCTATATTCAATAACAGCCTTGACAAAATATTTAGAGCCTCTTTTTGGTAAGTAATACGCTAGAAAATGGGAATGAGGATGGGAATGGGGAGAGGAAAAAATAAATGTCAGAAGTAATTAATGCTCATATTATTTCTCATACCCATTGGGACCGTGAGTGGTTTTTAAATAGTGAATATACTATTGAATGGTTAATACCATTTTTTGATTCACTATTTAGACTCTTAAAGAAAGAGAGTAATTATAGGTTTGTATTAGATGGTCAAACTTTAATAATTGAAGATTATTTCGATCAATTAAAAAGACAGGGGAAGAACAGGGGGGAATACAAAAGGAAACTAAAGCAATATGTTCAAGAAGGACGATTATTGGTTGGGCCTTACTACCTTCAACCTGATTGGCAGCTGGTAAGTGGAGAATCTTTAGTTAGAAATTTATTGATAGGTTATAAAATAGGGGGAAAATTGGGAGGAGTAATGAAGGTAGGATGGCTGTTAGATAATTTTGGACAGATATCACAAACAGTTCAGATTCATAAAAAATTTAATATAAAAGGCCTTTTTCTATGGCGTGGGGTAGAGATGAATTCTTCCCGGATTCATTCTGAGTTTTTATGGGAAAGCCCGGATGGAACGAGATTAACTTCAATTTATCTATTAAGCAGCTATAGGAATGCTATGCGATTAGGTGAGTATAAGGAAATAATGAAGGAAAGAATAGAAAACGAAGTTAGAAAGATTTATCCTTTTGCCACGACTCCCAATGTGCTTTTAATGAATGGTTATGACCAGGAGATGACCCCGGATGATTTTTTACCAGAATTAGAAAAATTAGGCTTTCCCAATATTCAAGTAAAACAGAGTACCCCTGAAGAGTATATAGAAGCTGTTAGGAAAAATTCTCCCAAGTTGAAAGTGTTAAAGGGTGCTCTTTATAACGGAAGGCTTATCTCCGTATTCCCCGGTACTCTTTCCTCGCGAATCTATTTAAAATGCATGAATGATATTTGTCAACGAGAATTGGAAAAATATGCCGAACCAATTTCAATTTTATCCTGGTTAAACGGAGGAAAATATAATAGCAATGTTTTAATGGCGATTTGGAAAAAGCTATTGAAAAATCACCCCCATGATAGTATCTGTGGAGTTAGTATTGATGATGTCCACATAGATATGGAGAAAAGATTTGGTGAGGTTATTACCTCTGCCAGAAAGATAACTGAGGATGGATTAAAAAGACTGGCTTTAAATATAGACACTTCTGATGGTCCCGTGGGAGCAGAACCATATATAATTTTTAACCCCTCCCTTAAAACCCGGGATAAGATCATTACTATTAAAACCAAAAGGGATAGTTTTAAAATAATTGATTCAAAAGGAAGGATTTTAGCCAATCAAAAGGGGAACAAAGACCATCTTCATATTTATATAGATAATATTCCAGCCCTGGGATATAAAATCATCTACCTAAGAGCTGCTCCGGGAAAATATGCGGAAAATCAGGCTGATATACGGTCAGATAAAGTGATAGTTAAAAATAATATGCTGGAGAATCGGTATTTACAGGTGGAGATTAGGGAAAATGGAAGCATAGATGTGTTTGATAAAATGAATAAGTGTTGGTATAAAAATCTAAACATGATGGTTGACGGAGCTGATGCCGGGGATGAATATAATTATTCGTTTCCGGAAAATGACCTGATTATCACTAACCAAAAGATTAAAGCAGAGATAGAAGTTGTGGAGAGAAGCTTGCTAAAAGCGGTGATCAAGGTCAGTCTAATTTTACCATTACCCGAATCCCTTACAGATGACCGGAAAACCCGTTCTCCGAAATTAAAGGATTTTCCCCTGGTCAATTGGCTGACCTTAGAAGCCGATTCACCTATCCTTGGCTTCAGGACAGAGCTAAAGAATACAGTAAAGGACCATCGTCTAAGAGTATTATTTCCCACAAGTATTGATACCGAGTTTTCTTTTGCCGGAACTCAATTTGATGTGGCAAAACGCAAAATTGTCCCTGAAACTTTTGATGATAGAGATATATCTGAAGAAGTCAAAAGGGTCATTATCGGAGCCCGGGAGCCGCAGCCCATAACTACCTTTCCTCATGGTTATTTTGTGGATATTCATGATGGCAAGCGGGGGGTTGCTGTTTTAAATAAAGGTTTGCCGGAGTATGAAATTTTACCAGATAACAATACCATAGCCCTGACTCTTTTTAGGTCAGTAGGATGGTTGGCTAGAGGTGATTTATTAACTCGGATTGGGGATGCCGGGCCGACAATTTTTACCCCTGATGCTCAATGTTTACGTCAGATGATTTTTAAATATGCCATTTATTTCCATGAAGGAGATTATATTCAAGCTCGAGTATATCAAATAGCTGAAGAATTTAATACAGACCTTAAAATAGTAAAGACCGACCAACACCAGGGGGAATTAGCGGGTACAGCTGGTTTTTTAACCTTAAAGTCTATAAAAGATATTTTACAAGTAAGCGCAATTAAAAGAACAGAAGACGGAGAGGGAATTATATTAAGATTGTTTAATCCTTCTAAAGAAATAATTGAAGGAGAGGTTATTTCAAATTATAATCTTGGCAAAGTTTATTTGGTTAATCTAAATGAAAAAATTATAGGGGAGATTGAAGATTGCAAAGAAAAAAGTTTTAAGTTGTTGGCAAAACCCAAAGAGATTGTAACTATAAGGCTAGAAATTATCCGGAAAGATATCTTGAAAAATAGTATCAAAGATAAAAAAATAAAAGTTCAATTGTTAAATGAAGAAAATTACCCCATGGTTAATTTTGATAATTTTATATCTACCTCTTTGTTAACTAGAACTGATATTGCTAATGAAGAAAAAAGGCTGAAAGGAATAGAAAAAAAATTAAATAAAGCCAGGAAAACCGTAAGTTTATTGGAGGATAAAAATAACAAATTTGACGGTCTTGCTCCGGTTCGGTTGGATGAAATTGAATTTGAATTCCATCGGGCCAAAGGAGAGGTAAAAACCTATTATCGTGCGTTTTTGGAAGCAAAACTATCCGTGGTACTTTCCCAAAAGAAATATCTTGAGGTCTACAATAAAGATGCAGATGATTATATCAAATCTATGGAAGAAATAGAGAAAACTCTTAGAGAAATAGGATATAAATTGAATGAAGCCAGAGTTGAAAAGAGGGCCTATGAATATATTGTGGAATATTATCAACATCGTTTGAAACTTCCCTTTAATAAAGCTTCATCAAAACATAATTAAAGGCAGGTTAAATAAATTGATGTCCATAATGAAAAAAAATCGAGAAATAATTAAAGAAAAATTAACCCTTATTTATGGAGAAAAAAGAAGCAAAAAAATAATTATTGAAATTGAAAAATTGCTTAAAAAGTATTCTAAAAATATTTCTTTTCAAAATAAGAAAAAAACATTTTTGGACGAAAAAGATATTGTCTTAATTACTTATGGAGATAGTATTACAGAAGCCAATAAAAAACCTCTGAAGACATTATATAAATTTATAGATAAATATCTTACCGAGCAAATAAACATTGTCCATATATTGCCATTTTATCCTTATTCTTCTGATGATGGATTTTCGGTTATAGATTATAAAAAAGTAAATCCGGCTTTAGGAGATTGGAAAGATATTGAAGATATACAGCAAAAAATTGACCTAATGCTTGATTTAATAGTTAATCATATTTCATCAAAGAGTATATGGTTTAAAGAATATTTAAAAGGTAACCCTGAATATGACAACTATTTTATTAGCGTTGATAAAGATACTGATATGTCTTCAGTGGTAAGAGCAAGAGCCCATCCGTTATTAACAAAGTTTAAGAGAAAAGGTGAAGAAATATATCTTTGGACTACCTTTAGTTCTGATCAGATAGATCTTAATTATGCTAATGAAAAAGTATTAATCGAAGTGATTGATGTCATATTATTTTATGCCAGTAAAAAGGCTAGAATTATTCGCCTTGATGCCATCGGCCATACCTGGAAGAAATTAGGAACAAGTTGTATTAACTTAAAAGAAATCCATGATATCATTCAATTAGTTAGAACTTTCCTTAATGAAATTTATCCGGATGTATTACTGATTACAGAAACCAACGTACCACATCAGGAAAATATTGGTTATTTTGGAAATGGCTATAATGAAGCACAATTAATATACCAGTTTGCCCTGCCTTTATTGGTATTACATACATTCTACACCGGCGATGCTTCCCGTCTTCTTGAATGGGCTTCCAAGATTCAGGATATTTCTGATCAAACAACTTTCTTTAACGTCCTTGCTACTCATGATGGCCTGGGAGTCGTTCCGGTTACAAATATTTTGACCGACCAAGAAATAACCGATATGGTAAATGATGTAAGAGAAAAAGGAGGGTATATCTCTTATAAAATTGTAAAAGATGGGACTGAAAAACCCTACGAGATGAATATTACGTATTATAGTGCTATTGCCGATCCTAAAAATAGTGATGAATTAAACATAAAAAAATTTATAGCTTCCCAGGCAATCATATTATCTCAAATAGGAATTCCGGGAATATATATTCATAGTTTGTTTGGAACGAAAAATTATCTAAAGGGAGTAGAGAAAACAGGTCAGAAAAGAACGATTAATCGGAAAAAATTACCATATGATAAATTAAAAGAAGATTTAGCAAATTCGAATTCCAGAGAACATAAAATATTTACTGAATTTATGAGATTAATTCATAAAAGAAAATCTGAAAAAGCCTTTCATCCAAATGGAAAACAGGAAGTATTATTCTTGAAAAGAGAGTTATTTTCCTTATTACGGACTTCTCCTGATGGTAAGGAAAGAATAATAGCATTACATAATATCACAGATAATATACAGGAGTTATGCCTGATAAAAAATCAGTATAACTTAAATAAAAAGCAATATTATGATATAATTTCTGAGAAAATAATAGATATAGAAAAAATATCTCTAACACCATATCAAATTATGTGGTTAAAAGTTTTCAAATAATAAAAGAGCAGGGAATGGTTCTCTGTTTCTATTTACCTCTTCTTAAACCCTTTATTTGCAAGGCTTTTAGTGCCCCTTCAGGAATACCCTAAAAACGCATGGAGAGTGCCTTTAAACGCACTTCAATTTTCGAAAAATCGGCAATTACGACCCCCATTTTTAGCCTATTTTTGCCTGCCGGAAATTGCGAAACCCTTATAAAAAGCCACTTTCAGATTTTGAGATGATGGAATTTTAGTTAAAAAAGTGCCATTTTTGAGGGGTAAAGTATAGGTTAAGGCAAAATTTGCTCGTAGAAGCAATCCTCGCGTTATTCTCTTGAAACCCTTAATATATAAGGCTTTCAAGAAGGTATTTTCCCACAGGTTTTACACATTTTCCCCAGGT
>MEYH01000108.1 GCA_001773955.1 Candidatus Sediminicultor quintus
CTATCCCTAAATAATCCTTAATAATTTCTATATTTTGATAAAAATTATTCTCTCTAACAATTAACTCTTTGACCATTTTAGACTGATTCAAGCCCACTTCTAATGCCATAAAACCATTCTTTTTTAAATACTGAGGACTTTTCCTTATTATTGTGCGATAATAATCTAAACCGTCAATTCCTCCAAATAAAGCAATTTTAGGTTCATTGTCTTTTATTTCGGGTGGCAATAATTTAAAATCGTAAGAATCTATATAGGGGGGATTTGAAATAATTCCATCTAAGTTGTTTTTTTTAATTCTGCCTACAAATGGTTCAAATAAGTCTCCCTGTAGAAAAATAATTTTATCTTTGCACGTATGTTTTTGAGCATTTTTTAGAGCTAGTTGTAAAGATTTTTTAGATATATCGGTAGCATAAACAGTGATATTATCTATGAATTTGGCAATACTTATGGCAATTACACCTGTACCGGTTCCTAAATCTGCTGCCTCTAATTTATTAAAACATTTATAGTTTTTTAATTTTTTGATAACCTCTTCTACTAAAATTTCCGTCTCGGGTCGAGGGATCAAAACTCCTTTTTCTACTGAAAAATCCATCCCCATAAATTCTTGATGTTTAGTTATATATTGGAGAGGAATTTTCTCTATTCTTTTTTGAATCTTTTTTTCTAATTGTTTTTTTTCTATATCTTTTAATACTCTATCAGAATTTAAATATATTTCGCTCCTATTCATCTCCAAAGAATAACTTAATAGAATTTCTGCTTCTCTTTCTGAATTTATTATTCCCTTATTTTTAAATATTTTCTGAATATTTTTTAAGGCCTGCCCTACGGTTTGAAATCTATATTTATTTTCCAACATTGTTTTAAATTTTATTACTCGTTTTTAATTTCTCTGAAAGATTAGCCACTAAATCATATAAATTTCCTTCTAATACTTCTTCCAAATTATGTAAATTTAAACCAATACGATGATCGGTTATTCTATTTTGAGGGAAATTATAAGTTCTAATTCTTTCACTTCTATCTCCTGTACCCACCTGGTTTTTTCTCTTTAAAGCAAGCTCATCATGTTTTTCTCTTTCTGCTATATCAAAAAGCCTTGCTCTTAATACTATTAATGCCTTCGCTTTATTCTTAAATTGAGATTTCTCATCCTGACAGGAGACTACCAATCCAGTGGGAAGATGAGTAATCCTTATCGCTGAATCCGTGGTATTAACACTTTGCCCTCCATGTCCTGTGGAATGGAAGGTATCAATTCTTAAATCATTGGGATTAATATTAACTTCAACCTCTTCTGCCTCAGGAAGTATGGCTACCGTAACAGTTGAAGTATGTATCCTTCCACTTGACTCGGTTACAGGAACACGTTGGACCCGATGCACTCCACTCTCGTATTTTAACTTTCCATATACTTCTTTTCCCGCAACATTGAATATTATCTCTTTAAATCCTCCGCTACCGGTAGGACTGGAACTCATTACTTCAGTTTTCCATCCATTATTTTCGGCAAATCGAGAATACATTCTAAAAAGATCACTGGCAAAAAGCGCAGCTTCATCTCCACCGGCACCTGCCCTTATTTCTACTATTATATCTTTTTTATCATAAGGATCTTTTGGAAATATTAGTTCTTGTAATTTTATCTTTAAATTTTCTTTCTTTCCTTCTAATTTTTCTAATTCTTCATTTATTAATTTCTTAAATTCCACATCGTTCTCTTCGGTAAGCATTTTTAAATTTTCTTCAATTTCTTTAGCTACATTTTTATAGTCTATGTATTTCAAAACTATTTTAGAAATATCAGAATACAGCTTTGCGCTCTCCTGAAACTTAGATTGATTAGCAATAATTTTTGGGTCAGAAAGATTTTTATTCAATTCTTCATATTTTTTTTCTAATTCTTCTAATTTTTTAAACATTATTTACCACTTCAGATTTTATATTTTTGTTTTCTTCGGGCAAAACGCCTTTTAATGCTTCTATGGCCACCTCAATCTGGGCATTATCAGGTTCGCTGGTAGTAAGTTTTTGAAACCATAATCCGGGCATCACTGCCCATTTTATAAAAGTTTTATTCATGTTTTTTGCTGATAATTTCAAGATTTCATAAGATAGACCGGCTATTATGGGTATTATGGAAACCCTATAGGCTATCCTTAAAAGCAAAGTTTGCTTTCCCAGCAAAGAAAATACTAAAATACTCATAACTAAAACAATAAAAATAAAACTTGTTCCACATCGAGGGTGTAGAGTACTGTATTTTTTCACATTGTCAACGTTGAGTTCTTCTCCTGCTTCATAAGTATATATTACCTTGTGTTCTGCTCCATGGTATTCAAATACTCTTCTTATGTCTTTTATTTTTGAGATAAAAAATAAGTAAGTTACAAATATACTAATTCTTAATAATCCTTCAAATAAATTATAAATAATTATATTAGGTAGGTACCTATCTAAATATCTAGCTATTGCGGTAGGAAGAGCTATAAAAAACAATATAAACAATGCGAAAGCAATTACAATTGTAAAAAACATTTCTACGCTATTTATTTTCTCTTCTTCACCAGTTGCCTGTTCTGCAGAATAAGTTAATGCCTTCAAGCCAAGTATTAAAGACTCGATTAAATTAATTACTCCTCTAAAAATGGGCCATTTAAGAAATTTCATCTTATCGGATAATGTCCTTAATTTACCTATTTTTAAAATTATTTCTTTATCTGGTTTGCGAACAGCAACGGCATATTTTAAAGGAGATCTCATCATCACTCCTTCAATTACCGCTTGACCTCCATAATTACAGTCAGTATTTTTCATTATTATCCATTTACTCCTTCTTTTTTATTTTTATGCCAGGGTTTACCACAGGATAATTCCCCTTCCGGGCAAGGTCCTAAAATGCAAGGCGGACCAGCATTTTCAAATATAGTGGGTGCAATGCCCTTAACTTCTTTTAACATATTCATAGCAACTTCTCGGATCTCCCATTGGGCTCGATTGCAGCATCTTAATTTAAAGATATGCAGCAATTCGCGGGCATTTGCTGTTATTATTATTTTAGTTGTAACCGCCTGAGGCAAGATATATCTGGCATCTTCTGCCTCAATATTATAATCTAATAATAGTTGATAAATTCCATCTAATTTTTTTATAGCATCTATATATATTTTAGCCAACTTTTTATTCTTCTCAATAGGTTTTGGAATAATAAAAGTAAAGCCTTCCTTATTTATTTTAACATATCTTTGGCTTTGTTGGGAAAAAGAGGCGAGCCGATGTCTCACTAATTGATGGGAAGTAACTCTGGATATTTCTTCTATGGCGAAAGTAAAAGCCGCATGCTCCAAAACAGAATAATGTCCTAACTTCATTATTTTTTTAATTAATTTTATTATCGATTCATTGGTAAGTTTTTCTTCTAAATCTTCGATACTTAACGCAGAATAGCATAATCTTGCTGACTGAGCTACTATTTTTTCAGGGTCCTTAGTGTAGTTTATCAACCTGACTTTCATAGAATTAACCTCACTTAACTCGTATATCGTATATCGTATCTCGTATATCGTATCTCGCATTAGTTACCCAGTTACCCTGTTTGCCAGTTTACCAGTTAATAAAAATATTACAGCTATGTAGTCAATAACCAAATAGCCATTTGTTGGTAGACACAAGGTCTACCCCTACTTGCAACTTTTTCTTTTTCTTTCTTTGCTATATACTTATTTCTTAACGCGATACGAGATACAAATTAGTCTTTTGTCTTCTGAATTTTTTATGATTCTTTACGATATACGATATACGATATACTATATACGACATACGAAATTATTCTTTAGGTACCGTATGGCATTTCCGACATCTCGCTTCATAGCTTTCTTGTGCTCCAATTAATATAGTCGGATCACTATACTTTGCTGGCTGACCATCTACTAATCTTTGAGTTCTGGAAGCTGTATCACCACAAACCATGCAGATAGCTTGCAGCTTATCTACATATTCTGCTACTGCAAGCAATTTAGGAATAGGGCCAAAAGGTTCCCCCCTAAAATCCTGATCTAAACCAGCAATAATTACCCTTTTCCCTTGGTCAGCAAGTTTTTGGCAAACGAGTACAATATCATCGTCATAAAATTGAGCTTCATCAATAGCGATTACCTCAGTATCCGGTTCTACTCTTTCCGAAATTTCTTTTGATTTAGTAATATTCAGAGCTTCAACCTTGGTACCGTTATGTGAGTAAATATACTGAACAGCATACCTATTATCAATAGTCGGTTTAAATATCTGAATCTTTTTTTTAGCAATTTGAACTCTATGAACTCTTCTTATTAGTTCTTCACTCTTCCCGCTAAACATGCTCCCGCATATAACTTCAATCCAACCCTCATTTCTACTCTTAGGCATTTCTTCCCTCCTCTACACCATAAAATTAGTGGATAGTGAATAGTCGTTAGTTTAAAATACAAAACTATTTTTATATACAATTAAATTAACATAAAAAGACAGAGCCTTAGAAAAGCTCTGTCTTTTTATGTTAATTTTTAATGGAACATTTATTTTGAAATCATTTAAATATTTTTGTGATAGCATCTCGATTAATTATCACTATCTTCATCGTTGGTTAAATTGTATTTTTTATTAAATCTCTCAACTCTTCCTGCAGTATCAATTATCTTTTGCTTACCGGTAAAAAGTGGGTGACAGGCAGAGCATATTTCTACTTTCATATTCTTTTTAGTAGAACCGGTTTCAAAACTGTTACCACAAGCACAACTTATTGTTGCTTTTTCATATTTTGGATGTATATCTTTTTTCATTTTCCTCTTCCTCTAACTTCCTTTCGTTAACATATTAGATTAAAAACATATAAATTATAACATATTCTTATTTTTAGGTCAAAAATTTTCAGTATCGAGTATATAGTATGTAGTATATAGTAAAGAAAGAAGGAAGGAAAAAGACGAAATACAAAGAAAAGAATAAATTCGTATCTCGTGAATCGTATCTCGTAACAAATACAGTGACAGGTAATAGGTAATGAGTAATAAGATTAAACATCCTGTTCTTTTATGGAATCTAAAAACTCTTGATTATTCTTTGTCTTTTTTAATTTAGTAATCACTAATTTTACCGCACCCAGAGATGGTTGTGAAG
>MEYH01000109.1 GCA_001773955.1 Candidatus Sediminicultor quintus
ATTTGATAATCAATAACCTGAAAAGTAGACAAACTCTTATTAGTAGTCAATAACCATTCCACTTCTATAGGGACAGAAAAATCAGGCTGCAGCCTCCCTTTTTCTAACCAATATCGAGAATGTTGATTATCGAATTGCCCCTTATTGGCCTTGACAATTAATTTAATTGGCTTATCTAAAAAATTAACTTGCTCTAAGACTTTCACTTTTTTTAACTCTTCTATAATTTTCTCCTTCAATTTTTCTTCAGGTAAAGGGGATACATTTACTAACCCTATGTTCCTATTTAAGGTTCCAATAATTTTCACGTTAGCCAAAATAGATTCGTATCTTTCCTCCTCTAAAATACTTAATAGTAACTCATTAGCTTCTGCTGCTGCCTTACCATGATAATGAGGAATCGCTAAAGGCTTAAGTAAATGTTTTAACTTACACCCTTCTCTAAATTTATTTTCCCCTATCTGTAAGATTTTTATATCAAAATAATCAGCAATTTTTCGGATTTCCTCTTTCTTTAACTCTAAAAGAGGAGCATAAAAACCGTCATATAGTTTTAAACCCCTCTTCCCCCAGGTATCACTCTGATTCGAACCAGTCAGTACCAGTTTTCCTTGGGCTTCGCTCTTAACTCTTCCCAATTTAGCTATCCTGGTACACTTATTACAGGCCGGTCCCTTCTTTAAAACTCTTTCCTGTTCTCTTTTTCCCTGAACAATTTTCAGTTTCAGATTTAAAGCCCTGCTAATATATTCAACATTTCTCAAACCCTTACTGTAGCTATATTCTTCAAAACTGACTGTAATCGCTTCAATCTTTTCTCTCCCCAAGGCCTGGATGGCTAAAGCAGAAACTACTGTGCTATCTAATCCACCCGAAAAAGCCACTACAATCTCTTCTGCCTGGCTGTCCTTTCTAATCTCTTCCAATATATTATTAATTTCATCTTTTATATTTACCATTATCCAAACCAAATATTTTTCTTCTCGTTATTCTTAATCTTACTTACAAAAAAGGTCAAGGTAAATTATAAACACTATTACAATTCCTTGACCTTTAATATTGATTAAAACTATCTCTAATTAATAATCTACCAATTATATTTTTTCCGAATATTCCTTAAAGGAAATACTTTTATACCATCCTTCACCGATGTAATTTAATACTGGAATGAACTGCTCGGTAGTTACATATCCTGGTAAAGGAGCTACACGGTTATGATTACTTTCTAAAAACCAGGTAGTAGGATAACCAGAAACCTGATATAATTTAGCTAATTCTCTTTCGGTAATCTCTTTCTCGTTTTCAATCACTTTATTATCCGACTCAGCATTTACCTTAACAACTACAAAATTTTCATTTAAGATTTTTTTTACTTCTTCCTTGGAATAAGTTTCCTTATCCATTTTTTTACAATAACCACACCAATCGGTATAAAAATCAATCAAAACATATTTGTTTTCTTTTTCAGCCAGAGCCAATCCCTCGTTATAAGATAACCAATTAAGAGCCAATGGATTAGCCTCCTCTACAGCTTCTGCATTCTGTTCGTTTATTTTAAAATATGATTTTAGTACGAAAAAAAATATTATTACCAATAAAATTACTAAAACCATTATTTTATCTCTTTTTGTAGGAAGAATCTTCATTTTTATTTCAAACCTCTTCAATTTTTATTTAACTTTATTTTTTTATCAATTTATAAATTTTACATAATTTTAATTTTCAAAGACAATTATTTTTTACTTAATAAAATAAGTTACTATCCACTGAAAATTATCAGTAAGGATTAAACCGCCAATCATTATCAGTAATGCCCCTCCAACTAACTCAACAGTTTTAAAGTACTTTTTAATTATACTGGAAAATGAATAAAACTTATTGATAGCCAGGGCAGTCAATAAAAAAGGAATTCCTAGGCCGGCTGAATAAATAGTAAGCAATAAAATACCCTGATAAACTGTCTCCTGAGCTCCAGCGTAAATTAATATACCAGCCAAAATAGGTCCCACACAGGGCGTCCAGCCAAAAGCAAAAGCCAGTCCCATCAAAAAGGGACCTACTATCATGTTAACTGGTCTAGTCTTACTATAAACCCTTTTTTCATAATCTAAAAATTTTATTCTATATAGACCTGACATATGCATCCCAAAAATTATAATTATAACTCCCCCTATTTTCTTTAAAATAAAAGCCTTTTCTAATAAAAAACTGCCTAAAAAAGTAGCGGTAGCACCTAAAAGAATAAATAGTAAAGAAAACCCGAGAATAAAAAATAAAGAACTTATAATTATAGTATTCTTATTTTGTTTTTCCCCTTTTTCTATATCCTCTAAAGATATCCCTGAAACAAAGGAGATATACCCCGGCACTAAGGGTAAAACACAGGGAGAAACAAATGAGAAAAGGCCAGCTACAAAAGCGGCCACTAAGGAAACTTCATGCACACTTAATGTTGTCATTATACAAGTACCTCTTAAATTAGTTTATAGTTATTATTTCTTGACCTTAGATTTTTTCTTATAATCTTCGATGGCTTTAGATAAACCATCAGCCGCTAAATTAGAACAATGCATTTTAATGGGTGGAAGTCCACCTAAGGCCTCAGCAACAGCTTTGTTAGAAATTTTTAAAGCCTCATCAATCTCTTTTCCCTTGACCATCTCGGTAATCATACTGCTGGTAGCAATAGCTGCTCCGCACCCGAAAGTTTTAAATTTACAATCTATTATCCTGCCATCTTTTACTTTTATATAAATTTTCATAATATCCCCGCAAACAGGATTTCCCACTTCTCCTATACCATCAGCATCTTTAATCTCTCCTACATTATGAGGGTTTTTAAAATGTTCCATTACTTTATCACTATACATACTCATGCAGCCATTCTCCTTCTCATTCTTAATTAAACGAAAAACTAAAAACCACAATTTAACACTTTAAAATCTGTCAATCTACTAATTGACTAATTACATTAGTATTCAAATTTTCAGTTGTTAGCTCTTCAGTTTACAGTTTATTGTGTTTTATGTTATTTCCATAAATCTGATGTAGGGGTCGAATTTATTCGACCCGAAACGGGTTTGATAAATCAAACCCCTACCTCATAAACACTATCGACTAATAATCTTCTGACTCCTAAATTCTATCTTTTCTTTTCTTCACTATATACTAAATACTATATGCTATATACTGTTTTACTAATTCAGCCCTTCCCAATTCCCCTGAAAAGGAGAAAGGGCTCTTAATTTCTTAATAATTCCCGGCAATATCTCTATCACATAATCTATTTCTTCCTCTGTATTATCTTTTCCCAGAGTTAATCTTAAAGAACCATGGGCTATCTCCGGAGGAAGCCCGATAGCCAACAATACATGTGATGCTGTTAAGGAACCGGAAGTGCAGGCTGAACCACTGGAAGCAGCTACACCTTCCATATCTAAACTTAACAACATCGATTCACCTTCAATAAATTCAAAGCAAAAATTTGCATTGCCCGGCAGTCTTTTTGTAGGATGGCCGTTTAAATGGGTATGATCTATCTTTTCTGTAATCCCTTTAATTAATTTATCTCTTAATTTTATTACTTCGACCTCTTTACCCTGTAACAACCTCTTCTCGGCCAGCTCAGCAGCTTTGCCCAACCCAACTATTCCCGCCACATTCTCAGTACCGGCTCTTCTATTTTTTTCCTGAGCACCGCCGTCTATTAAATTGACTATCCTGGTCCCCTTCCTTAAGTACAGTGCCCCTACACCATTAGGACCGTAAAATTTATGTCCGGACATTGATAACATATCTAATCCCAAATCATTGACATCTATGGGAATATGCCCGGTAGTTTGTACTGAATCAGTGTGAAAATATATTCCTGCTTTTTTTACTACTTTGCTTATTTCTTTAATCGGTTCGATAGTGCCAATCTCATTGTTAGCATGCATAATAGTTACTAATATCGTCTTTCCAGTAATCGCTTTTTTTACATCTTCAGAATCTATCAGGCCATATTTATCAACCGGTAAATAAGTAACCCTAAACCCTTGTTTCTCTAAAAACTGACAGGAATGCAGTACAGCATGGTGCTCTATCTTCGAAGTAATAATATGATTCCCTTTTTTCTGATTAGCCCAGGCTATTCCCTTTATAGCATAATTGTCTGCCTCTGTCCCTCCGGCGGTGAAAACAATTTCCGAAGGATTTGCTCTGATTAAATGAGCTGTCTTTCCCCTGGCTTCTTCTACTACTTCTCTTGCTTCCTGCCCAAAGGAATGAATACTATTAGGATTTCCATATTTTAAAGAGAAATAGGGTTCCATTGCCTTAACTACTTCTACATCAGTAGAGGTAGTTGCCGCATGATCCATATAAATCTTTTTCATAAAACTATTTCCCTCCTTTTCTGTCCTTGTAAATAACAACGTGAAAAAATTATATTATATATGAGTAATCTTGTCAACTTTTCTTTATTATTTGATTTTGTTTATTTCTTTAAAACTACCTCTTGAGCAACTTCTTTGGCAATTCCCTCTAAAAACTCCTTAACTGCGCACTCTCTTTCTTGGTGTTATTTCCGTTTACTGTGGGCACAATGTCTACCTGTGCGTGTACGCACGCAGACAGGCATCGTGCCCCTACATATCATATATTACTATTTTCTTAATTAGATACGTTTTACGAGTTATCAGGGCGTATACAATACGCCCCTACGTCTTTTTATTTTTATTTTACTCGATACTCATTTATATAAACTTGATAACCCGGCCTAAAATAAATCCTAATAATATTCCGACAAGAAAAACAGTAGTTAACACCCGGGCATTGGCTACTTGTTTATACCCCTTAACTCTAATTAATGTCAAAGCAACCAGATAAGCTACTCCATTTATAGTAATAAAGAAAGGCCAGACTATTACTTTAGCTATAATCGGCCCTATATAAGGAATTGATTGGATAATAAATATAGCTTGAGAAAAAACTTGTCTGGCTACCTCCATAAAAATGCCCAATAAGGCTACAATTGCCGTACTTAATATTTTATCAACTCCAAAATAATTTAGTACATAAAAGGCCGATATCATGATTAATGCGGTAATAGCAATTTCTAAATTTTCTTTAAACTTTGGTTTTTTCAGTTTTGGCTTAAAATCTTTACTCACTTTTACAAATCCTTTTAAATTGTATATATTAATTTAGATATCGTTTATCTTGCTTCGGATTAGGATTTATCGCTTTCTGTAGATTGCTCGGCAGCTTCTCCTCTTTTTTCTTCTGCTCTTTCTTTAACAGAACTTATACCTATTATTACTGCAAATATTCCACCCATCAATAAAGTAAAAGGCACCAATGCTGCTAAAGCTTTTAGAAACAATAACCACCATTTGATTAATCCTAATACCCCTAAAATCATAGCAGCTATTCCTCCCAAAATAATCCACATTTTGCTTCCCCCTTTCTAAAATATATTTAAAAATTTATTCTCACTTATCGCATCTTCATAAATTATAATATAAAAACCAATGAAATGAAAAATATTTTTAATCTTGCTTTCTCTTTATAATATTTCTTTCCTGATATTATTCATAAATATTAAAGTAAATCCTCTTTTTTTATTATTTAGTTGGAAGTTTTTACCATCCCCTGATACCGAAAGAATTGAATTCTCCACTGTATTTTTCCCATTCTACATCTACTTTTTCTACAATTGCACTCCCCGGTCCCTGATAGCACCAATCTATTAGTTCTTTAACTCTATCTTCTTCCCCTTCTACAACTATCTCTACCCTGCCATCCCAACAATTCCTGACCCATCCCTTTATTCCTAAACCTTGGGCAATGTCCTGGGTATAATAACGAAAAGCTACTCCCTGTACTCTCCCAGAAATTAGAAGATGGGCTCTTACTTTTTTTATACTTTTATCCATATTAAAATTATCCTTTTATTTTTTTACAAACTCTCTAAATCGAGCCCCTTGTCACTTATCCCGTTTTTCCTCTGTCTTCTGGCTTCTATCTTCTACCTTCTGGATTCTGGATTCTGGATTCTGGATTCTGACTCCTGGCTCCTGGCTCCTGTCCTCTGTCCTCTGTCCTCTTCACTATATACTCGGTGCTATTTTATTGCTATAATTATTTTACTCCAAAACAAAAAAATTAAAAGAATAAATCCGATTTTAATTTTTATTCTATCTTATTTTTTTCTAAATCTTCTCTTTTTCTTTACTTGATACTCGATACAAATATTTTGGCTTTATAAATAAGGAAGATTAAGATATAATAATTTACAAAAAGCAAAGCGATATAAAGAGGTGAGAGTTAATTTTAAATTTAATTTTATTTCTTCTTACTATAATTTCTTGTTTTTTTGTAGGTGGTATTTGGTATGCCCTATTTTTAATCACCATTCTACTTGCTCATGAATTAGGTCATTTTTTTATTAGCAGAAGATGCGGGGTAGAAGTCACTCTTCCCTTTTTTATCCCCTTCCCTCTTTCTCCTTTTGGAACTTTAGGGGCAGTTATCAAAATGAAAGGGATTATGCCTAACCGTAAAGCTTTATTTGACATCGGAATAGCTGGACCTTTTGTAGGCTTGGTCCTTACTATCCCCACTATAATAATCGGGCTTAAATTATCAAAAGTAGCGGTAATTTCAGAAATCGAAGGACCGGTTATACCTCTGGGAAGTTCCATATTATTCTCACTTATAGAAAAAATAATGTTCGGACATCTTCCGGAAGGCCAGGATATAATCCTGCATCCCATAGCTTTTGCGGGCTGGGTAGGATTGTTTGTAACTGCTTTAAATCTCCTTCCTGTTGGACAATTAGATGGCGGACACATCATTTATTCCTTGTTTGGCAAAAATAGTAAAATTGCTTATTATATAACCTTGGGTGTTTTAGGCCTTATCTGTATATTGGTTAATCCAGCGTGGACCTTATTAGTTGTCTTGCTTCTTATATTTGGATTTAATCACCCCCCACCATTAGATGATTTCACCCCTTTAGATAAAAGAAGAAAAATATTGGGAATCTGTACCTTAATTTTCTGTATCTTATCTTTTACTCCTGTGCCTTTTCAAATATAATAAAAATATTTATTCCCCAATAAAACTTGACAATTATAGTCGTGCATGGTAAGATTTTTTCAAAATTGAATATTACATTGGGAGTATACCTAGGGTTCCGTTTTTTTAAAGAAGTCTGGACCGAGCGGTATAAAGCATTTATTTATAAATGTCACACTTTTAGGAAAAAA
>MEYH01000110.1:0-853 GCA_001773955.1 Candidatus Sediminicultor quintus
AAGGGATTGCTTCGTCGCTTTGCTCCTCGCAATGACAGAACAAAATGTAAAGATATTTAGAGAACGATGTACTAGTAGATGAAAATTATGTAATACTTATTGTAAAGGGAGGAATACCATATTTATGAAAGCCAATAGACCATACTTAAAAAAAATTAGTTTTATTGGGATTATTACAGGATTATATATATTTACCATAACAACAATTCTACTCTCTTTCTCGTTAACGGGGGAGGCATCTCCAAAATTTCTTATATTGCACCTGGATGCCGTAGCATCACAGAACTTCTTTCAATATATGGAAGATGGTGACCTTCCTAATCTGAAGGCTGTTTTTGAGGATGGCCACATGATTCATCATGGCCTTAGTCTCTTCCCCGGAGGGACGGAAACAGCTGTCCCTCATTTAAAAGAAGGGATAGATAATTCTAAGGGAGGGGTAGGATGGGGTTATTATGACCGGGAAAAAGAAAAGGTTATATCAAGGTCTGAAACCTTTTTTTATCTGTTTTCTCATATACCTCGGCGAGCTAAAGCCTCTTTTATTTATGGAATACCCGGACTTGATCCTTTTATGTTTCTTCCTCTACTTAACGTCCCCGAACTCCTGGAAACCTATGGAGTTATAGAATTCTATTGGTTTACCACCGATGCTCTGGGTCATGTCATGGGACCGACATTATATGAAGCCAGCATTCGCAGGTTTGACCGTTATTTTGGTAGCCTGGTGAAAAAATTGAACCTCGATGAAGTTAATCTAATATTTTATTGTGATCATGGAATGTCTTTCGGGAGGTTTATTAACGTTGAACAGGGAAGTGAAATTGAGAGAATAGTGGGAGATGACCTTAAG
>MEYH01000110.1:866-1758 GCA_001773955.1 Candidatus Sediminicultor quintus
CTAATGTCTATTTAAAGGATCCGGATAAAAAAGATAAGACAGCCAGGGATATTGTTTTAGGAAGTGAGATTGATTTTGCCTTTTATAGAGAGAATCCTTATCGGGTGGTCGGTTGTTTCGACCAGGGGAAAGTGATTTTCGAAGGAAAAGAAGATAAAATTCGCTACTTTTTTGAAGGTGAAGATGTATTTGGTTACTATAGTTCTGGCTATAACGGGGAATGGCTAACTGCTTTAGAATGGTTATCTCTTACCAGGGAGAGCAGATTCCCAGCAGTTCCTCCCAATATATATAACCTCCTTTCAAATGAGCGGGTAGGAGATATAGTCATAGTCATCAATCCTCCTAAAATACCTATTTTTTGGTTACGCTATCCGGCCAATCATGCCGGAGTTACTAATACCGATTTGATGATGCCTATTTTACTTAGAGGAGAACAGCTCAAACACCTTTACGACCGGGAAGAGATGTGGTTACATAACCTCTATACCAGTATACCTGAACTCAGTTTTGAAAATATGGAGCCGGCAAGAGAGAAAAACTCTTTTAGTTTTTGGGGGAGTGGCTTTGGAGAGTATAATTCAGGTTTTAAAATGTCTCTTTCTCCGGCTTACCGCTGGAATTTCGGTTTTCACTATGACCATGATATCTACCGCAGCTGGCTGGAATATGACCTTTACAGCTCTTATTTAATGAGGTTATGGACCGGAGCAGGCTTACAGTATGATGGACAGAACCTGGACGCATTAGTTCAAGCCCGCCTGCAGGTGGATTTAGGAAAGATACAGCTTAATTATGGAGGACAATTTTCTCAAGGTGGATGGGAAACAAACACCAAAGAAGTTGTTTATCAAATCAATGACCGCCTGGCTTTAGAGTGGCAGGTACCTAA
>MEYH01000110.1:1778-18467 GCA_001773955.1 Candidatus Sediminicultor quintus
GCTGGTAGAAATTTTGAAATATAAAAACCCTACTAACATATAAGCAAATAGAAAAAATTATCTCACACCATCTATCTAAGTTTTGATTTTGAATAATTGCTTTTTGTTTTTAGCTTTAAGCTTTTAGTTTATTGATTTAACCTATACGCTAAAAGCTGTACGCTATACGCTAACCATATACTAACGACTATTCACTAACGACTAACGACTATTTTAGAACGGAGGAAGAAGTGTACGAAAAAGAGAAAGAACTATTTGCCGAGATGATGGTTATTATTGCTAAATTGAGGGGACCGAAAGGCTGCCTTTGGGATAGAAAACAGACCTTAGAATCTCTGGCTCCCAATATTTTAGAAGAAGCTGAAGAGGTTTCCCAGGCAGTTAAGTCAAAATGTAAGGATAATCTGTGTGAAGAGTTGGGGGACTTGTTAATGGTAATACTTATGCAGATTGAAATTGCCCAGGAAAAAGGCTTATTTAATTATTCTGATGTACTGGCCGGGGCGGTAAAGAAATTTATTAGAAGACATCCTCATGTTTTCGGCGATGTAAAAGTAAACACTTCCGAAGAAGCTTTAGCAGTTTGGAAGAAGATAAAAAGGGAAGAAAAGGAAGCAAATAATTTAAAATAATTCAATTTAGATTAAAAATTACATTTTACCTATATAAAATATATGATATAATAATTTAGTATTTAGTGAATAGTTGTTAGTATTTAGTATATAGCAAAGAGATAAGAAGTAAGAAAACAGGAACAAGAAGATTAGATAGCGTAGAGGAGATTAGTTAGCCAGAATAAAATACAGTGATATGTGACAAGTAATAAGTTTCGAATTGCAAGTTTCAAAAAGCCTTTATTTACTGTAAACTGTAAACTGATTTTGTATTTTTCATTTAATACTAACGACTATTCACTAACGACTATCTTGTATTTATTTCCTGTATTTTCTTTGCTAACGACTAAATACTAACGACTAACGACTATTTTAATTGGCCAATTGGTAAATCGGTAAATTGGAGAATTATTACATGCCTGAGAAAAAATCAAAAAAATCCTTTCCAAAAGCAATATTAGTTATTCTGTTTCTCGCTGTTCTAATTACCGGAGGATATTTTGCGATTCGAAGTAACCAGGTGAAAAATGAGATAAAATATCAAATAATTTCCAAGATGGAAAATGCCATCGATCGAGGGATCTATATTGGGAAAGTGAAAAATTACTCTCTTAAATCTATTACTTTATCTGATTTTAAGGTATTTAAAAACAAATCATTACTTGATAAGGATAAAATATTTGAAGCTGAAGAAATGATTATCAATTATAACCTGGATTTTCTCTCTGCCTTAAAGAGAGAGGATATCCCCTTGAGAATTGAAGATGTTACCCTGATGAAACCCTGGATGACTTTAATCAGAGATAGCCAGGGAACCTTTGATTTTATGGAAAAATTTAATCTTAGTATTGTTAGTTTATTTCCAATTAAGGGAGTGAATGTTAAGGAAGGAAATCTGGATTATATAGATTACCAGACCACGAAAGAAAAAGGTCTTTTAACTTCACTAAAGCAATTAAATGGTTATTTTTATTTAGCAGAGTTACCTAAAGTAGAATTTAGTTGTTCAGCCAAAAGAGAAGAAGATGATAGTCCTATTCTCTTGGAAGGTTATTTTTTTACTGGGAAAGTAGACTATGTACTCGATTTTACTTTTAAGGATGCGGAAATTGCTCACTTCCAATATTATTTTGTTCAAGATGAAATACTCAAGGTAAACAAGGGATTGTTTGATTCAACTCTGCGCATAGCCAATGATATAAATGGTATACCAGGAAAAGTTAACTGGCAGGGGAAAGTTTCGGTTAAAGGTGTTAGTTTATTTTCTGATTTTTTGGATAACTTAGAGATAAAACAAGTTGACGGTTTGGCTATTTTTAATTCTCAAGAAATCAGCATTGAAAGTATCACTGCTGTCTATCAGAACTCTCCTTTTTCTCTACAGGGCGATTTAACCTATGCTGACAAGTTTGGTTATAATATAAAAATAAAATCAGATAATTTTAAGTTAAACGATTTGGCAGAAGAAGCAAAGAAATATCTATCTCTATCCGCTGATTTTCCCCTTGAAGGTAGTTCCAATTTAGAGATTGAAGTAAGTGGATTAGAAAACAACTTTCAAGTTAATGGGAAATTATCCACAAAGGAAGGGAATATCGGAGGCTATGATTTTTTAAATCTATCAGCTGGATTTAATTATGATTCAGGAGAAATTTATTTAAAAGAAATAAAAGCAGAGGTCGCAGGAGGGCTAATTCAAGGGGCAGGAGGAGTTAATCTAAGCAAGGAAGTGCCTGAATATACTTTTTCATTCGACTTTGCCCGTTTTAATACACAAAGCGATCTCCTTAAACCTCTTGTTTCCAATTATCTGAAAAGTGGATTGGTGTCAGGAAAAGTAGACTTAAAAGGGATGATCGCTGAAGGAAAAGGAACAAATCTTGCCGCTAAAATAAAAGTCGAGAATAATGAATTAGGAGATTTCTTATTACAGGCAGATGGCACAATTTCTCAGGATAAGGTTATGGATTTAAAACTAAACGTCGAAGAAATTTGTCTAAAAGGTTTGGGACAAATCTTGAATTATCAAGAACTTGAGGGACAGGCTAATTTTACCGGAACATTGAGTGGTCTTTTAGAAAATCCCAAGATTAAAGGAAAAATTGAAGTTAGAGAAGGACAAATATCCGAATTACCCTTTAATTATTTTGAGGGAAAGATAGATTATCAGGGAAACATATTAAAGCTGGAGGAACTTCTTTTTGAGGATGAGGGATTAACCTTTAAAGGCGGGGGCAGTGCAGATTTTTCCCAAGCAAAAGATGAAACGGAAATAAAAATAAGTTTGCAGGTAGAACAAGCAGATTTAAATTATTTAGCTAAATATTTTAGCATTGAACCGCCGCTATCTGGTTCAGCTCAAGGGGATGTTTTTATTCAAAGCCGAGGGTCTCAATTTGAAGCAAATGGCGATCTGCAAATAAAAAAGGTTAATATAACAAACTACAAGGCAGATTCTGGAAATCTAACCTTTTCCTTAAAGGATAAAAAAGTAAGCATAAAAAATTTAGTGTTAAATTCCGGGAAGTCTCAACTTTACATCCAGGGTGAAGTTAATTTAAAAGAAGGTTTACCCTTGGATTTGAGAGTCAGTTTTTTAAACCAGAAAATCACAGATTTAATGTCATATTTTTTGCCACCAGATTTAATGGGTAAATTTAGAGGGAAAGCCACGGGTTCTCTGGAGATAAAAGGTGATTGTACTTCTCCCGACCTATACCTATCAGCCTTGATCGAAGATGCCCAGTTGGAAGGAGTACCCCTAAACTCTGTCGAAGTAAAGTTAGACAAAATTGGTTCTGTAATCAGGATTAATCGGTTAATGCTGAGTCAAAGAAAAGGGGAGCTTACAGCTGAAGGATGGATCAACCTTGATGAGGATAATAGAAATTTAGATATTCACCTTTCTGCAGATAATGTGGATTTGAGCCAATTATCTAATCTTTTTGCTATGGAAGACGAGATTAAAGGCCTGGTAAACTTTAAGGCAGAGGTGACAGGAGATATTGGCTTACCTAATATATCTTTCTCGGCCAAGGTTGAAAAGGGGAAATTTCAGGATTTTATTTTTGATGATCTTACTTTTGAAGCTTTCTATAATCAGGATATCTTAGAGGTTAAACAATTTGTTCTGGATAAAGAAGGTCATCAAATAAAAGGAAAGGGCAAGATTCCTTATGAGTTTTCTTTTATGGGTAAAGAAAAAGTTACCCCAAGTTTAACTGATATTCCCTTAGATTTTGTCCTTACTCTGGAAAATACTGATTTAAGTTTTATTAGTATGTTCTTTAAAGAAGATATTAAACAAATCCAGGGCCTAACCAATACTGAATTAAAACTTTCCGGGACTCTAAATCAACCAATTTTAAATGGTAATATCGCTCTTAACGGTGGCTTGATAGAGCTTTACGAATTGCCGGTGTCAGTTACGATAAGTGATTTAAGTGCTTTGCTGCACTTAGAAGATAATTTAGTTAAAATAGAAGATATGGATTTCCAGATTGACCAATATAGGATTTATGCTTCCGGAGAATTTGCTTTGAAAAATTTGCAATTTCAGGATTTAAATATTAATATATGGAGTAATAAGGAGGAAATTCTATACCAGGATATTTTCAAGGCTCAGGCTGATTTGAAAGCAAAATTAACTGGTCTCTTTACTTCTCCCCGCCTAGAAGGAATTTTAACTCTTTCTCAGGGAGAATTAAACTGGAAAAAAAATAATAAAAAAATTCCTTCTAATCCATCTGAACTTTTATCTAAATTAATTAACCTTAAAGGAGATATCGATCTTGAGGTAATAATATTAGATGATTTTATAGCTAAGACCAATGATTTTGATTTGAAATTAACGGGAGGCCTAAAAGTTCAGGGAGCTCTGTCTGCTCCCAAATTAAACGGAGGATTGGAGATTAAACAGGGCTATGTCACCTTTTTAGATAAGAAATTCAGAGTATCTAAAGGTAAAGTAATATTTACCGATTCTACAGGGGAAGATATGATTTTAGATATAAGCGCAAAAACTGAAATTGATAAAATAGATGTATTTGTCAGTGTAAGTGGAATTCTTGTTCAGCCTATGGTTACTTTTAGTTCTTCTCCTGCCTTAAGTGAAAGCGAGATAATTTCTCTATTAATGTTTAATAAAAACTATGCCGGATTAACCGAAGGAGAAATGGGAATAATTTTACAAGAAGAAATGATCAATTTAATAGCTCAAGGATTGAGTATAAGATTTTTAAACCAGATAGAAGATGAAATTGCTAATTCTTTGGGGTTAGATGAGTTTAAAATCGAGACAATCTTTAAAAAAGAGCAGAATTCTGACTTAGCTTTTATTCCTGGTTTTGCTTTAGACAGTTTAGTTCTTAAAGTAGGAAAGTATTTTTCAGATAATTTTTATTTATCCTATTCTGCGCCTTTATTGGAAATGGAAATAGGAGACTTGGAATTAGAATATAAACTTAAAAATGACCTAATTTTAAGTACTCAAATAGGTTCATTAGGTTCACAAGATGATGCTTTTGAATTAAAATTTGAATTAAAATATGAATTTTAATAAAATATTAAAAATATTCAAGGGGAGGAACAAAAAGTGAGAAAGAGCAAATGGAACAAGATACTTGTATTTGGAATTTTAACTCTAATATTTATTTTGAGTAGTTTGAGTTTAGTTCAGGCACAGGCAAACAATCAAGGGAAGATAACTGCTATAGTAGTACAGGGGAATGAAAGCATTTCTAAGGATTTAATCATTTCCCAAATTGCCTCTAACCTGGGAGACGTTTTTTCCAAAGACAATATTGAAAAAGATATGAAAGCAGTATATGATCTGGGTTATTTCAAAGATGTTAAAATAAAATTAGAATCATTTAGGGATGGTTACAAAGTAGTCTTTGAAATAGTGGAAAATTTACCTATTAAAGAGATTAACATTAAAGGAAATACCGTAGTTTCCGAGGAAGAGATGCGAGAAGTAATGGTTTTACAGGAAGGGCAAATTTTTTGCCAGAAGATATTAAAAAACGACCTTGATCGCATTTCTCAACTATATAAAGACCGTGGGTATCTTTTAATTAGTATTAAAGATATTAATTTTGATGAAGAAGGAAAATTATGGATAAATATTTCTGAAGGCCGGCTGGAAAAGATAGTCATAGAAGGTAATGATAAGACCAAAGAAAAGATAATTACCAGAGAAATTAATATCCAACCTGGTGACCTCTTCAATTTTGAGACAGTAAAAAAATCTTTACAAAAAATCTATAACTTGGGATATTTCGAGGATGTGAGTATGAAATTGGACCCGGGTGCCGAAGAAGATTCAATTGTTTTAGTTATAAAAGTAATTGAGAAAAAAACAGGAAAATTTGGTATTGGAGCAGGATATAACTCCGAAGAAGGCCTTATGGGATTTAGTAGTTACGAGGAGAGTAATCTTTTTGGAGGAGGGCAGAAATTAGAAGCTAAAGTAGAAATTGGCGGCCGAACTACTTATAAACTTTCTTTCCTTGAACCTTGGTTAGCCAATACACCTACTTCCTTTGGTTTTGAAGCATATGATACCATATATCCTAAAAAAGATAAGGAAGGAGAAGTAATTCTTGCTGAATATGATGAAGAGAGACTGGGAGGAAAACTTATTTTTGGAAGGAAGATAAGTGATTCAGTTAGATTAGGATTGGAACTAAAGAGCGAGAGAGTAACCTATGAACTAATTTCCGGAATTCTGCCTGAAGATACTAAGCAAGGGTTAACTAATAGCCTTGTGCCTGCTCTTTCTTATGATACTCGCGATAATGTATTTGAACCTACTTCCGGTTGGTATCATAGTTTTTCTTTAGAAAAAGCAGGAGGATTTCTAGGAGGAGATTATGACTTTACCAAATACAATTTAAATCTTAGAGCCTATATTTCTACACAGTTTATTGGAGACCTAGTCGGTATTAGCAGTGTTAAAAAAATAACTGATAATTTAAGTAAGGGAGTATTAGCTTTCCGGGCGATGGGTGGAATAGCGGATACTGATCTGCCTTCTTTTGCAGAATATCAGGTAGGGGGAATGAATACCGTAAGAGGTTATGACTTAGGTGAATTTTCCGGGGATAAATCTTTGGTATTTAATGTGGAGTATAGATTTCCTTTAGCTGAAAATTTCCAGGCAGTGCTTTTTGCAGATTGGGGCCAAGCTTGGGACATTGGACAAAGTATTAATTTGGATGATTTAAAGTTTGGCCGGGGAATAGGTGTCCGTTTCGATACTCCTCTTGGGCCAATTAGATTGGATTATGGTATTAATGAAGAAGGAGTTGGAAAGACTTACTTTAGCATAGGGCATACGTTTTAATTAGTCGTTAGTGTAAGATAATTAAGTTACCATATGAAAGTGTTTACAATTTGCCAATTAAATCCAATTTAATAATCTGTAAGATGGCTGTTTAGGAAGGAAATTGCAGGATTAGTTTTTAGTTGGCGTATATTAAGCTCTCTGTCATTGTGCTTTCTGTCATTGCGAGCTCCGATTTATCGGAGCGTGGCAATCTCAATATTCAACTAAAAACTTAAAGCGAAAAGCGAAAAATCATAATTCAAAACTAAAAACTTTTTCGTACTTTTATGTCATTGCGAGCGACCATAGGGAGCGTGGCAATCCCTGTTTGAGATTGCTTTGGTCGTTTCACTCCCTCGCAATGACAAAAGTCTATATGCTAAACACTAATATACGAGATACGCAATACCAATTAATAAATTAAGGAGGAAAATAATGCAAGTAGCAGAAAAAAGGATAGGGAATAAAGCAATTTTTATTCTATTGTTTACAGCAGTAATCTTTTTATTTTTAAGTTTTCAAAATATTGAGGCAGCAGTAGGGAAAATAGGTTTAGTTAATTTGGGGGAAGTTACATCCAGTCATCCTTATTCCCAAAACATTAATCAACTTAGTTTAGACTTACGAGATCAACTTCAAAAACGCCAGGAAGAACTAAATGCTCAAGGTAAAGGACTTGATGAAACTGAACTTAAAAAATTGGAAGATAAATTTAATAAAGAATGGACACCAATTAAAGAGAAGATTCTTGCTGAGATAAAATCGTACCAGGCGGCTCGTTATTCAGATATTATCGAAGCAATTAAGGCAGTAGGAGATAAAGGAAAATATGATTTAATATTAAATAGTGAGATAAAAGTGCCAGCCGGGGCCGATATTTTAAATTATCCTATTGCTCTCTATGGAGGAGAGGATATTACTCAGGATGTCATAGCAGAGATTAACAGAAAATTAGCAGAAGAACAGAAAGAGAAAAATAAAACACCATGAAACAAAAATTATCCCTAGGTGAAATTTTAAATCTTCTACCGCATCGTTATCCTTTTTTATTGGTGGATAAAATATTAGAGCAGGAAAAGAATAAAATTGTAGGGGTTAAAAATGTTACTATAAACGAACCTTTTTTTCAGGGACATTTTCCGGGACATCCGGTGATGCCCGGTGTACTTATAATCGAGGCTATGGCCCAAACCGGTGGAGTTCTGATGTTCTCCAAAGAAGAAAACAAGGGGAAGATTCCCCTACTCGCCGGTATCGATAAAGCCCGCTTTAAAAAACCGGTTTATCCCGGAGATCAATTGAAGATTGAAGTAGAAATTATAAAGATGGTAAGAGGAGTTGGCAAAGCAAAAGCAGAAGCTTATGTAGATGACCATCTGGCAGCTTCTGCAGAACTTCTCTTTACTGCAGTTTAAACTAGTCGTTAGTCGTTAGTGAATAGTATATAGTAAAGAAAAGAGAAGACAGGAGTCAGAATTCAGGAGTCAGAATAAGATGGTATTTAGTATATAGCAAAATACAGTAATGAGTAATAAGTAATAAGTTATGGGTTGCGAGTTACAAGTGTACAGAGAGAAGCAAGGGCGTATTGCTATACGCCCCTAATGGTCTATATAAAACCGTAAAACAGGCGTTTCGCCTGTCTATACTGTTATTGCGAACGAAATGAGTGTGGCAATCCCTATCTAAAAACTAAAAACGAATAACTAAAAACCAGTTTCTTGTTTTATCTTTATGCTAACGACTATTCACTATTCACTAACGACTAATTTGAGGGAGAAAATCGTGCAGGGAATAAGGACAGAAAATTTAGTAAAAATTTACCGAAAAAGACGAGTAGTTGATGATATTAGCTTGGAGATTAATAAAGGCGAGGTAGTAGGTCTTTTGGGACCAAATGGGGCAGGAAAAACCACTACCTTTTATATTACAGTTGGCTTAATAGCTCCGGATAAAGGTAAAGTAACTTTTAACGGCAAAGAAATCACCAAAATTCCTATGTTTCAGAGAGCCAGGATGGGTTTAGGTTATTTAGCCCAGGAACCTTCAATCTTTCGTAAGCTTACTGTTGAAGAAAATCTCCTGCTGATTTTAGAATCCCTAGGTGTTAAAAAAGAAGAGCAGAGAGAAAGATGCTATTCCTTATTAAAGGAACTGGAAATAGAGCATCTTGCTGATTACAAAGGATATATGCTTTCCGGTGGGGAGAGGCGTCGGGTAGAAATAGCCCGAACTTTAAGCAGTTCACCTTCTTTTATGTTACTTGATGAACCCTTTACCGGTGTTGACCCCATTGCCGTGTATGATATCCAGGAAATAATCTCTTATCTAAAGGAGAAAGGATTGGGAATATTAATTACCGACCATAATGTGAGAGAGACCCTTAAAATTACCGATAGAGCTTATATTATGCATAACGGAAAAATATTAACTTCAGGAACTCCCCAGAAGGTAGCCAATTGTGAAATCACCCGTAAAATCTACCTGGGGGAGAGATTTAATCTGTAAAATAGTGAATAGTCGTTAGTCGTTAGTGAATAGTATTAGAAAGATTAAGAAAACAAGAAAGTATAAATTATAATATGAAGATAAAAAGTTATAAAGATTTAAATATATGGCAAAGAAGTATAAAAGTAGTCGAAGAAATATATAAAATAACTAAAAATTTTCCTAAGGAAGAAATATACGGATTGACCAGTCAGCTAAGAAGATCAGCTGTATCGATTCCTTCAAACATAGCAGAAGGATTCGCTAGGCTCTCCAATAAAGAATATAAACAATTCCTATTTATTTCTCTGGGGAGTTGTTCGGAGCTTTCTACTCAAATTATTATTGCTTTACGACTGGAATACCTTAAAAGCAAGGAAGCTGATCAATTATTAAATGAAATTGATGAGATTAGTAAAATGACTATGAGCCTAATTAAAAAACTAGATACTAGCTAACAACTAACGACTAGTTTGTATTTATTTCCTGTATTTTCTTTACTAACGACTATTCACTAACGACTAACGACTATTCACTAACGACTAACGACTATTCACTAACGACTATATGGACGACTGAAGGGAGTCCAGAAAATATGTACAGTCTTATTTTAGTATTCACATTAATCATAATAAGCGGTTTAATTGCCTTTGTCGGTGACTGGGTAGGCCTCAAAATTGGCAAAAAAAGAGTAACTATCTTTGGATTACGCCCTCACTATACCGCAATATTTGTTACTATAATTAGCGGCATTTTAATCGCCATTATTACAATAACCATACTTGCCATCTCCTCCAATGATGTTAGAACCGCCTTATTCGGAATGGAAGAGTTAAAGGAAAAACTCTCCTACTTATCCCGGGAAGTAGAGTTAGGAAACATTAAGCTATCCTCTACCAGAGAAGACCTAAAGGAAAAAACTACCCAATTACAAGAAATGGAGGAGAAATATCAGAAATTATCTGAAGATATAAAAAACAAAACAAGTCAGTTGGAAGAGTTATCTTTGATCAGAGAGAATTTAATAGAAGAAAAAGACCAATTGGATAAGGAAGTGGAAGAATTAACTGTTACCATAAAAGCTCTTTACTCTGGAATTGCCTGGGTTAGAGAAGGAGAAGTTATTTTTGGGTCGGACGAACAGATTGGTTTGACTATTATCCAAGGGCAAAGACCGATTGAAGAAATAAAGAAAGAGTTAATTATGTTTTTAAACGAAGCTTCCAATAAAGTATTAGCTATGGGAGCCAAAAAAGACGAGAGAACCAATCAGGTATTTATTATCTCCCAGGAAGAATTTGAAGATATAACCCAAAAGATATACGATAGCGATAAAGAGATGATAGTAAGACTGTTATCTTCTATAAACGTGATTGAAGGAGAACCTGTAGTAGCACATTTTAATATTTCGGAGAATAAATTACTCTTTAAATTAGATGAAGAAATTATTTCCGAAGAAATTGAAAGTACAGAAGTGTATAGTGAAGTGGAAAATAAACTTATCTCTCTTCTAAGAAAAGTGAATATTATTGCCGTGAAAGAGGGGATAATTCCTGATCCCAAAACGAGTTTTGTAGGGGCTGTATCTGCAATTAATTTATATGATACAGTTAAGACTATCGTAGAATCAGGCACAACAATGAAAGTTACAGTAAGCTCAATTGATGATACTTGGAGAACAGGACCCCTAAAAGTGAGGATGGAAGCCAAACCCATTTCTTAATTTTTAATAATATTTACAGACCAAAAAGTAAACAAAAGGCTAATGTAGGGGCACGATGCATCGTGCCCCTACACTTGAATCCTGATTTCTTTAACGCAATACGAAATACTCGATACGCAATACAAATTTATTTGACATTACCATACATTAACAATTATAATAAGAACAAAAGTAACAAAAGTATAATACTGTAACCGATTATTTGTACAAAAAGTACCATATAAAATAGGAACTTTAGGAAATATTGAAAATATTTTAAATTATTTTCAAAAAAAAGAAGGATTTTTAAACATCGATGTAGTATGTATATGTGATATGAAAAAATGATATACAACTATATCATCTTGGATTGGTTAAAGTAGGGAGAAAGGAGGTGAAAAAAAATCTTGGACCTGCTTTAATTAAAGTAGAGATGATATAAAAACCAGTTAGTAATCTAAAAAGGGAAGATATCAATGAGGAAACATTGGATACTCAATTAATAAATTCTCCTTAAGATAAAACTGACTGGAAATATAAAAAAACCAAGGAGAAAAAAATGAAAAAATTAGTATTAGTATTAGTTTTAGTATTAGCTTTTGCACTTCCAGTACTTGCTAACCCTTTTGTAGACGTTCCTTTAAACCACTGGGCATATGATAACGTCCAAAGCTTAGCCGCAAAGGGTGTTATCATAGGTTATCCTGATGGGACCTTTGGCGGCAATAGAACTATGACTCGTTACGAATTTGCCGAAGCAGTCGCCAAAGCGTTGGCCTATGTTGAAGGCATGGACTTTGCTTCCGCTGAAGATGTAGCCATATTGGAGAAATTAGCTATTGAATTTGCTGATGAATTAGCCAGCTTAGGCGTAACTGTAGCTGATTTAGAGGCTGCTGGACTTGCCAACACTGAAGCTATTGCTGCTTTAGAAGCAAAAGTTGCCAAACATGATAAATTTTTTGAACCACTTAAAGTAACCGGTCAATTCAGAGCAACCTATGAAAAAGACGTACTTCCGATGACTGCTGGTACCTTAAAGGATCGAACCAGATTATGGTTTGAAGCTGAAATTAATGAATATACCAAAGCTGGCATTAGATTCCAGGCTACCGATACTTTATCCGGTGCTGGTACACCTGTTTATACCTGGAGCAATTTCTGGATTGATTTCGCAAAAGATAATCTTTCTATTCGCGTAGGAGATGTTTTACCAGATGCCATAGGTTTAGGATTGATTAGCTATTATGAGTCTAATGAATGTGACTCATACAACTTTGACGGGTTTTTAGCTACCTGGACCTGGGAGGAAGCGACAGATACCGATCTGGGCACCTGGACCTTGTTTGGAGATGTAGAAGATTATTATGTTTTACATGTTGCTATGCCTCTGGGTGATGAAGATGAAGTTGAGTTCGGTGTTACTGCTACTTATGACGTATTAGCTGGCGGTTTTGGTGGAGGCGCAGACGTAGCATTTGCTCTGGGCGATGAAGATGAAGTAGGTGTTGCCCTTGAAGTTGCAGGATTCTATGATACCGCATTATCTTATGCCGCTGCTGCTAAGGTTTCAGGAGCTCTTGATGATCTTAGTTTAACTTTAAAAGGTTATTATGTATTTCCTGGATTTGTTCCAACAATGAGCGACTTTACACCTGACAGATTAGGCGGATATGTCGAAGCAAAATATCCTTTCACCGACCAAGTAACTGGAAAAATTAGGGCTACCTACGAAATGGATTCTGCCATGGTTGCTGCTGTAACTACTAAAGTAAAAGGAACTTTGCTTTATGTTCCTGAAGATGCTGCTGCCGGAGAAAACGCAGAACTCTATGCAGAGTATAATCTTATAACTGCAGCTGTTACTGGTTTTGGAAGATACATGAACTACCCCTTAGCTGACGACTTTATCTTAAGTGGATTTGCAAAATATACTTATCCTACTAATGTGTATGTTGGAGCAGCTACTTTGGAGTATGCCTTGGCTGAGGATATGGGTCTTTCAGTTGAAGCGAGAGCTGATAGTGCTGGGGTTGGTGCCCTCTGGAGTGCTGAGGTTCAATTAGCTTACGCTTTATCTACCAATACCAAATTAACCTTTGGATTTGAAATGAATGACTGGAGTGATGACATTAAAGATTATAATGTTATAGATACTTGTGAAGATTTAACCCACATCAAAGATGCAACCGGTACTTTGAAAGCTCAGCTCACAGTAAGTTTCTAATTATAATAGCTTAGTGAGATTCTATAATAACCCCCGGAATTTTTCCGGGGGTTATTTTTTTTGGGAAAATATTTGCCTAAATTAGAAAATAATATTATAATATAGTCGTTAGTCGTTAGTGAATAGTATATAGTGAAGAAAAAGGAATTCAGGAGTCAGAAGATTATGAGCGGACGGTGTTTAAAAGGTAGGGGTTTGATTTATCAAACCCGTTTCATGCTTTCTTATGTCATTCCCATGGAAATGGGAATCCATCTTAGTCATTGCGAACGAAATAGAGTGCGGTAATCTCTATCTAAAAACTAAAAACGACTAACTAAAAACAAGTTTTGTGTTTTAACTAACGACTATTCACTATTCACTAACGACTAATTTGAAAGGCAGGTGTTCTTAAATGATATTTAAAAAAGTATTTTCTCTTATTTTAATCATAACTTATATTTTTACTTCAGTTATAGCTCAATTTTCCTGGGCGGCAGAGGCCTCTCAGGCGACCTTGTTGCAGGATTTATCTCAGGTAGAAGCGGCTATCTATGGAATAACTCAGGAAAAACCTTTGGTTGAGCGGGTAGAATATTTAGAAACAGAATTAGTGGGTCGAACTCTCCCCGGAACAATTACTAATAGAGTAAAGCAATTAAAAGAATTTATAATTTCAGGAACTCCTGAGGATCCTTCATTGCTATTTAAAATTAATACTTCCCAATGGATATTAGAAGAAAAAATTACTTCTGATCCTTTAATTGTAAGGATAGAAAATTTAGAAAATGTGTTATTCGGCAAAACATCGGATGAAGTTTTAGCTATGAGAGCAGAAAATATTTTTAGTGTTTGTTTTAAAGAAGGTAAACCACAATTAGAAGAAATACTAATTCCTGCGGGAACTCTGGTGCCTATTCGTTTTTTGAGCACCTTAAATTCTAAAAACAATAAAACAGGTGAAATATTTGATTTTCAAATAAGTGAAAATGTGTTCTTAGATAATAAATTGATTATCCCGGTTAATTCTAAAGGGATAGGCGAAATAACTCAAGCTAAGAAAGCTACAATTTTATCTCGGCCAGGAAAGTTAGAGATAGAATTTAAATCAGTTTCAACCTTAGGCGGAACTTCTCTTAGCTTAATATTAGGAGAAGAGGCAGAAGAAGAAAATAAGAGATTATATGTGGCAGTAGGGGCAGGAATCTTAGGATTAATCATTTTGAGCAGTCCTGTGGGGCTAATTTTTGGGGCTCTGGTACCCGGAAAAAATGTAAAAATAGAAGAGGGAACCGAAATGTTCCTGCAGGTTAAAGAGGATATTACAGTAATAAACCTGGTACAGTGAGTTTGTGAATAGTCGTTAGTGAATAGTGAATAGTTCTAGCGCAGAAAAAAGAATTCAGAAGTCAGGAGCCAGAATCCAGAATAAAACAATATTGAGTATCGCGTGAAGAAAACAGCAACCAGAAGAGGTAGGGGCGTATTGCATACGCCCTCATATGCACCACGTAATACAGAATAAGAAGTTTTGAATTTTGAATTATATTTTTTCCTCCCCCTTGATGGGGGGAGGATTAAGGTGGGGGTGAATTTTATCATTCACTATCGACTATTTCAATATTCCACAATAGTAAAACTTGAATTATAAGGATATACCTGAACATCCTGTTGTAAATAACCATAATAATTTTGCACCCAGTCTGTCACATAAAGATACGCTTCCTGTAAACTAACTTTAGTATCCAGATTGTTATCTGCCGGGTAATTACCAGAATAACCACAACCCTCACACAGAGCCATAGTGAATACTCCAAAAGGATTCCCCTGCTGAGGTGTTATTTCCCAACATAGCTGGTAGTAATGACAGGAAGTTAAAACTTTATATTGATTGGTGGTAAGCAGCCCTTTGGTCTGTGCTTGGGAAAAGATATTAATAATATCATTATTAAAAGATTCCAATTCTTCTTTTGAAGTGATTGTTTCGCCCATTGACTTTCCGATAATAAATCCGCCTGAATAACAAGAATCGAGGAAAACAACTTTTATACCTGGTATTGCGCTTAAAGCACTTTCTAATTCATTTACACTGATGGCTGAACTGGCAAAAGAGGTCAAATCAGCAGGGCAGATATAAGAAGTATTTCCCACTAGAGCACCATGGCCGCTAAAATAAAAATAAGAGATATCGTTACTGTCTGCACCCGAAAAAGCAGAGGAAATGCTCTGCAAAATGTTTGATTTTGTTGCCTGCCAATCTTTCAGATAACGAATATTGGAAAAAATTGTATTTGATGTACCAAATCTACATTGTTGTAAAATTTGACGTATTCTATCTACATCATAAGGAGGAGCAGATAAATCATTATCACTTCCTTGAATATAATCTCCGACTCCTACGCAGAGAGCCCGGTATACTACTTCATTTTGAGTAACTGTCCCGACTGTAATTTCTGCTGATGTGCTTTTGGTAACTCCGTTTTTAGTATAAGATATTATAATAGTAGCAGAACCATCAGATACAGCCGTAACGGTACCGCTGTAACTTACGGCAGCACAATCAGGGTTACTTGAACTGTAAATACAGGCAGTAAGGTTTACATTCGCCGAGCTTGAGTCAGAATAGTAGGCAGTAACTGAATCGAAGGTTTGTGATTCCCCTACTGCAAGATTTATGGTAGTGGGGGAGACACTAATTCCGGTTAAAATAATTTTTGGAGCTGGCAGAATTATAGGGGTTAAAGTAATATTTAAATTGATAGTCTGGTTTGCCATAACATTAACTATATAGGAATAGTTTAGATAATCTGCGAGAGCCAAAGTAAGAACATGGCTTCCGGCAGAAACATAGGTTAAAGTAGAAGGAGTAAAATATCCTGTATCCATACCATCTAAAAAGATTTTAGCCCCCGGGGGAATGGTGGTTATTTCGATAGAACCAAAAGTATAAACAGCGGGGTAATAATACAGACAGCCAGAGGCTAAAAGTAAAACAGTTATTATGAGAATAAATAGTAGTAAATATTTCTTTTTTTCTAACATAATAAAAATTTCCCATTTTTTAATAATTATAATATACCCGAATATTTACATAATTTGAGCCGGTGTGTATGTTTTGTGTTTTTTGGCCGGAGTACCAGCTGTCAACATCTTCAGCGTAAAAAGTGCGGTAACCGGTAGGAATATTATAAAAAGCCTTTTGTCCATATACGTTGGTTGTCCCTAAATAATTACTGTATGAATCTAAATAGATATCATAATACCAATCACTATTAGTGATATTAATGTAAACAGTACCCGTTTGACCGGTATCCGGTATGATTATCAAACATCCAGCAAATAATCCTAAGAT
>MEYH01000111.1 GCA_001773955.1 Candidatus Sediminicultor quintus
AAAATTCAATATGAAAATGAGAGTAATCCCTCCCAGTCCCATCGGTTGGTTGTTGGTGAATGGCCATAACATAAGGAAAAACAAAACCAAAAAGATTATCATATATCATTAAGATATCTTTTAAAATTGCTGCTAAATCCTTTTCTTCTTTTTCGCAAAAATCATTAAAAGAAGGCAAATGTCGATTAGCATAGATATGAACCTCATAGGCATAACGGGCAAAGAAGGGAATAAAAGCTGTAAAAGAATCATTACTGGTTATTATTCTACGACCATCACTTTTTTCCTCTCTTATGACCCTACAGAATAGACATTCCTTCTTTTTGTGGAGATGTTTCTTGCTCGATGCAAGTTCTCTTTCTATTATCGACGGAATAAAAGGATAAGCATATATCTGCCCATGAGGGTGCTCGAGGGTAACTCCTACTTCTTCACCTTTATTCTCAAAAATATAGACATAATCAATAAATTCTCTCTGTCCCAGTTCCTGATATCTATCTCTCCAAACTTTTACTAATTTAATATACCTGCCCAAAGGTTCTCTGGACATAACTACATTATGTTCCGAAGTAAATAGAACTACCTCACAAATCCCCTGAGCCTTGCCATGCTTAAAAAATTCAGATTCTACTTCTTCTATTTCTGATAGCCCTTTTTGCAAAGAGGGAAATTTATTTTCAAAAACCACAATATCAAAATCTTCATCTGGTACTTCTGTAGGTAAACCACCTCTTTTTGTAGGACAGAGAGGGCAATAATCTTTTGGGGGTTTATAGGTCCTGTCTTGGCGATGAGTGGCTACTATTGTCCATTGTGTCAAAATTGGATTCCATCTCAGTTCTAACACCCTTGTCCTCCTTTTCCTCTTCAGTAAAAGTATAATAAATCAAATAACGACCATCTTCTTTTAATTCTTTTTTTGTGTATCTGCATAAAATTACTCCGTATATTACACTTCCAAACTATTTCACTAATACAAATAATAAATATTTCTTATCTTCTTTCAGTAGTTGCTTAAATTTTAATTTTTCCTATCATTATCCTTAGAAATCAAATTATTCTTTCAACGCTCCAGCTGTTAAGCCTTCAATTAACCTTTTTTGAGCAAAAGCGAAGAGAATCAAGGTTGGAACAATAGTTAGCGTTGCAAGAGCGCATACTTGTCCCCAACGAATAAGCAAAGAAGACGAGAGACGACTCATAATAAGCGTAAGAGTCGCAGTATTTTGGCTCTGGCTGATGACAGATACAATAAGGTAATCGCTCCAGGAAACAACAAAAGAATAAAAAGCTACAACCATAATACCAGGTTGAGCAATAGGTAAAATAACGTATATTAATTGCTGGATAAGATTACCTCCATCAATTTCAGCAGCATCGTCCAAATCAATTGGTATCGTATCAAAATATCCTTTCAACATCCACAAACAAAAAGGAAGAACGAGAATTAGCTGCGTAAGAACAATGCCTAGTACTTTATCCATTAAATTCAATGAAAAAACAACTAAAAAAAGAGGTATAAGCATGAGAACTTGCGGAAACATTTGAGTAGAGAATATGCCAAATATAATGATTTTTTTACCTTTAATATCATAACGGCTTAATCCATATGCTCCAAATATTGAAATAATAAGGCTTATCATAGTAACGAGACTTGAAATTGTTACTGAATTTACAAAATAACGAGGAAAATCAGTCACACTAAGTATTTTTATATAATTATTAAAGGTAAAGCCTTTTAAAGCTGAAATGATTTTACCGGTAAAAATAGATTCTTGAGTTCTAAAAGAACAGTAAAAAATCCAAACCATCGGCAGTATAAAAAAGCATAAAGAAACGAAGATAATTATATATGCAACAATCATGTTTCGAATTTTTATTTGTCTTTTATTTAATCTTAACCTTTTTATCGTTTATATTCTCCTCTCTCTTGAATCAGTAAATAAATTATTAAATAAATACTAAGAATTAAAAGCATAACGGTACCTATACTTGCCCCATATCCCGCTGCATATCTATCCCAGCTTTGCCTGTAGACATAAACTGGAAGTACATCAGTTGAATTAATAGGACCTCCACCGGTTGCTAAATAAATAAAATCAAAATTATTAAATGTCCAGAGGACATGTATAGTAACCATTACAATTATCATGTTTCTTATTCCGGGAAGAGTTATATACCAGAAACTTTGAAAAGCATTAGCTCCATTAATTTCTGCTACTTCATAGAAACTTGCAGGAATTGTCTGCATGGCTGCCAAAAAAGCAATTCCATAAAATGGTACATTTCTCCATAAATGCAGTAAAATAATTAAAGGAAATGCGGTTAACGGGTCTCCAAACCAGTATCTTACCAGGCTTTTTAACCCTATACTTTTTAATATTATATTTATAAAACCGACATCAGATTGTGCCATAAACTTAAAAATTGTTACGGTAGCTGCAACAGGAATTACCCAACTTACCATAATAAGGCTTTTAAAAATTGGCATACCTGGTATTTCTTGTTTCATCGTCCAGGCTAAAATAAGCCCAAATATTAATTGCAATATTACAACAACTCCCGTCAGTATTATCGAATGCCGGAGCGAGAGCCAGAAAATAGGATCACCTAACATCTGCTTGTAATTATCCAGGCCAATATAACTATACTCCGTCCTAAGCATGCTTTTATCTGTAAATGATACTCTAATCCCATCCATTAAAGGATAAAAAGTAAAAATGAACATGATAATAATCGCTGGAATTATTAAAAAATAACCTTTTCTTTTATCCATAAACTCTTTCTTATCATTCTTTTATTAAAATTTAAAATTTATTTGTATTAATAACCTTTTAATTTCATGAAGATTAAATTACATTAATCTTCATGAAATTTTTTCTTGTTATGAAAAGGAGTGGATAGTATCCACTCCTTTTTAATTAAATTTAATTTACAGAAAGTTTACAGAGTATTCTTTTTATTAAGATCATTATAACTATCCAATAGCCATTGTGCTGCGTCTTTTGCTGATTTTTCTCCATAAATTACATAGTTTACAGCTCTTAAGTTTGCTTCGCTAACAGGTCCCCAGTTTATTGGAGACATAGCTACTGAAATTGGTAATTCATTAGCAAAACCCTGCATCCACCATTGAATACCAGCCTTTTCAAAAACATCCATATTCAGTGAATCCTTTCTCGCTGGTATTCCACCAGATACAACCAGCCATTGAGCCATTTTTTCTTTTGAAGTAATATACTTGATAAGATCCCAAGCAGCATTCTTGTCTTTCGAGAATTTACTCATCATTATCGGTTTTACTTCCAGATAAGTGGCGGGTACCCCATCTTTCGAATATGGGATTCTCGTTATCACAGTTTTATTTTCAAGAATATCTTTTGCAGTATCATTTTCCGTTCTTCGCCCCCAAAGCCATGGCCCCATAGGTGCCATTGCCCATTTGCCTGCCACATAACCCGGATCTTCAACCGGCCAGCCTGTACCTCTCTGATTCGGATCACAAGCAGGAAAATCACCTTCGAAGAGCTTTCCATACAAATCAAGAACTTTTTCAAGCTGATCTGCTGTAGCAACTACTTTAACCGTTCTTTTCCCTTCCACAGTCGTAATATCAAACGGATTTTTCTTATCGCTTACCTGAAAATACCAGGTAATAAACTCTTGAGCGGCTCTTGGATCTCCAACTTCAGTACATACATAGAAACCAAATATTTCCTTATTAGACTTTTCAGTTATTTTTCTTGCTGTATCAATTAGTTCATCCCATGTCTTTGGAACAGAAAGACCATATTTTTCCAATATATCTTTTCGATATATCAAGGCACGAGCATTTGTATTGTAAGGTATGCCATAAAGCTTACCATTAATTCGAAGAGGTTCTAATGTACTTTCTACAAACTGATTGCTCTCTGCCCATTCAGAAAAATAAGCATCGAGAGGTTCGATACTATCGTTACTTACATATACTGCCGTGTCTTCGAGCAAACCTTCAATAACATCGGGTATTCCAGTTTTTGCTTGAAGTAAAAACTTATCTCTTTGATCTTTGTATTTTCCAGGGCCATAATAATTATCGACTACATATGCTGATAACGCAGTTTTTGCATCATTTTCCCACATTTTTACATAATCTGGAGAAACTTCCTGTGTAACAAATGGCATATTCCAGAAAGTAAGCTTCGTTTTTTCTGCAGCAAAAGATAATCCTACTACAAGAGTAAATATTAACAGAATAGTTATTATTTTATACATTACTCTAGTTGATTTCATATTTCATACCCCCCATAACTTTTTAATACATAATATAATAGAATCAAATAAAACTTATTTCTTTTACCACTACCCCCTTTTTCTTATAGTTTCGTAATTCCATCATACATAGGAATTTAAAAAACTAATTTTACTATTATTCCCCACCTCCTTTATTAATGCGGGTTTACAATACACCCCTATTTGTTCTTTTCAGCTTTAAATAAACTCCAAAATATTCGACCTGGTTACTTTCTCTTCATGATACTGTACTTCAACCTTTAGTCATTAAGGTAATTCGCTGAGGTAAATATTTTCGAAATATTAGAAAGAAAAGAATTTTCAAATTCTTCAGAACTTTGAAGATTGGCTTTTGCAGGTTAGCACACAACGTTAAATACTTATACGGACAACCGTACAACTATTATATATTTTATTAACTGTGTTTGTCAACCTATTTTTAAAATTATTTTTAAAATTTTTTTAGAGGTCAAATAAACTATTACAACTTCTCACCTCTTCAGTCACGCCATTCCCTGGACGATATCAGACCCAACCCATTCTTATACTTCTTGTACAACCTCGCATATACATCGGTGAACTCTTTTCGTGGAAAAAATGATGCATCTGTTCCACTGAATATACCAACGGCTTCTTCGAGGGAGCCATACACACCTGTGGCCAGACCTGCTGCGATGGCCGCCCCAACAGTGCCCGATTCCCAATGCTGAACACGATGGACCGGACGTTGAAGGACATCCGCTTTAATCTGCAGCCAGAGGTCGGAACGGCTTCCTCCTCCGGTGGCCCGTACACTAGTAATGGATAATCCGTTTTTTGAAAGCTCTTCGAAGGCTTCCAGGAAAAACATTGATTCACCCTCAAGCAGAGCACGATACAGCGCCCCTCTACCGGTTCCCGTACCGATACCAAAAAAGCATCCTCTTCCCTCTGGAAAAAACACTGGGGCTCCTGAAGGTTCGAGAAAAGGGAGAAATACCACATCTCCCGGTTTATTGGGGGCTTCGTCTGTCAGACGGTTAAGGATCCCCCGCTCAGAAACACCTTCTTTAATAAGATCCGGTGTGAACGCTTGCATAAACCAAGTCTGTACTGACCCACCTTGATTATAGATAAACGTTACGTATTTCCCCGACGCCGTATGATGCTCAATGCCCAGTTTGAGAGCAAGCATCAAATCGGGGTCGGGTATGTCATCAAACACAAGCGTCGTGCATTCAAACGTACCTATGCCTGTGACTGAACTCCCACCAGAAATCGCTCCTGCTCCGAGTGCGTTCATGCATTGGTCATGACCACCTGAGATAACCAGAATATCCTCAGGGAATCCCAGGGATGCCGAGATTTCTTTCTTCACATAACCCATGGTGATCCCGGAAGGGATGAGATCAGCCAGAACCCTCCGCTCAACCCCTCCTACCTCAAGAAGCTCATCTGACCACTTCTCTTTCCAGAGATCGAACAATAGTGTTCGGTTTGCGTGACCGTAGGTCGTTGCGGCTTCTCCAGTGAGTTGAAACGTTAGGAAGTCTGACCAGTTGAGATATTTCCATACTTTCGTGTTGAAATCGGGAGCAGACTCCCGATACCAGACAAGTTTTGGATAAGAATAGGAATACCCAAGGATATTGGGATTAATCTTATAGAAAGCCTTCTGACCAATCCTATTGAACCGTTTGACAGCATACTTGCCTCGCTGGTCATGGGAAAAGATGCTGGGGCCCAGGATTTCTCCGTGGGATGAGACTGGCACCATGGCCTCAGAAAAGGATCCGAACGATACGGCCTTGAGCGGATCATGAAGATATCTGTTATCTGAACCAGCTCTTTTGACTACAGTCCTCATCGCTGTATAGACAGCATCCAGAACTTGTCTGCTATCTAGTTCGAATAGCCCCGGTCCTGGCATGGTGACGCTGTATGTGGTTGACTCGGTGGAGATCAGCGCGCCATCTACTGAATAAACAGCAACTTTGCACCCCGAGCTCCCAATATCAACTCCCATCAAACTCATCGCGTTCTCCTTCCTGTTGAATTCTGTAATTACTTCATCGATTCCGCAGGTGTGGAAAGCAAGGAGGCTGTTCCTTCAATTCCCAAGGCGGCAACCAGTTCCCTTGCCTTGGTGTATACAGCATCCTGCGCCTTTTGTTCCGATTCCGACATGAGAGCCTCATATGGCTGCCTGATGTCTGTGCCAATATTGAGCTTTGCAATACCGTGCTGGAATGCATCTTTCAGATACGGAAGGGCGATCCCTGAGCCTCCATGAAGAACCAGAGGGATTCTGAGACGTTCATCAATTTCCATCAACCGACCGATATCCAACCGAGCAGTGATTTTCTTCTGACTCCGAGCAGCAGGTGCAATGGCACCGTGCACACTACCTACCGCTACAGACAGCCAATCGACTGCCGTCTCTCGGACAAACTGTTCGGCGTCATCGGTATTGGTGAACCCTTTACCCGTTGCGAACAGTCCCTCATAATTGGGCATCGGACCCGATTCGTGTCCCATCACAGCTCCCAATTCCGCCTCAACCGGGACATCGTGGTAATGTGCGAGAGCGACAACCTTCCGGACAGCAGCGATGTTTTTGGACAGAGTCAAACGCGATCCATCGACCATGACAGATGTATACCCTGCTCCAATAGCTCTGGAAATATCGTCAAGATAATCGACCAGTTTGTGATCTTCATCGATGACTGGCACATGGTCCAAATGCAGACAAGTCACCCGGGAATCGCCGCAACAATGGTATTCCTCCGCCACAACCTCCAAACTGCCTGATGAAAATTTCACCCACTCGAGTCTTGCAACAGCTATCAAACCAAAGGTATCGGAGTCTTGCAAAGCCTTGACAACAGGCTTCATCATCGGGATATAAGGTATATTGAAGGCAGGTATGACCAGATGTTTTTCGTACGCCCTCTCCATAATGGATTTGATTGCAGACATGATTATCCTCCATATGGCTGTACATAGTAATGTCAAAAAGAATTTACTAATTTTCTCTTAAACTCTTTATTCTAAAATGTTTTAGTGATATTGACTAAAGCCTTCCCCCACTTTTTTAGTAGGATTTAAGAAATCTACCCCAAAAAGGAGGCAACCCAATGATTTATAGCCAATCCATCACATACCCCAGAGGAGATATTCGGGCTTAATTTTTTATAATCTCAAATCGGGAACCAATTTCGGGAAGTTTGGTTACCTCAATTCTTACTGGAAAGGCATCTCTTAATGACTCCAGGTGAGTGATAACTAATATTTTATCAAAATCTTCACTTATAGATTGGATAGCCTGTACCAGGTTATCTATGCCCTCTTCATCCTGGGTACCAAATCCCTCATCTATAACCAGAGTCCTTAATTTAGTCCCTGCCCTTCTGGTCAATAACTTTGACAGAGCAATTCTTAAAGAAAAATCTATCCTAAAGGCCTCTCCCCCGCTATACATCTCATAGTCCCGGATTCCCAACTCATCACTTATCTTGATATCTAAAGTCTCTTTTATTCCCCCGTTCTTCAAATCACGGAGAGACTCGATAGAAATCTGGGTACTATTATTGGTTAGTTTAGCCAACAGTTCATTAGCCTCTTCTTCGATTTCCGGTAAGGCATTTTCAATAATTAGTGCCTGAATTCCATTCTTTCCAAACGCAATAATTAATTTCTCGTAAATATTCTGCTCTTTCCTGCTTTTTTCTAATTCTTTACTTATCTCTTTCCTCTCTTTTTCTAATTTAAGACACTGGTCGAATTTGCTCTGATACCCTCCTCTTTCTTCTAAAATTTTATCTTTAAGGATTTGATCAGATTTTAATGCCTGCTCCTCTTGAACTAATTTTTCTTTCAGGGAAGGAAGTTCTTTTAATTCTATTTTTACTTTCTCTCTCTTCTTCGCCAAATCTTTTAAATCTAATTCTTTCTGTTGATAATTTTCTTGTAATTCGGATAGCCCGTCTCTTAAAGAATCAATCTTCTTCCCTGCCTCTTCTAATTTTGCTTTTTCTAAAGGGGCGTTACGTAATTCTTCAATCTTACCATTAAGTTGGCAATGCTTTTTTTCATTATAATCAATATTTTTAATTTGCTCTTCAAGTTCTTTTAATATTTTCTGTTCTTCTGAAGCGTATTTCTTCTCCTGGATAGTTTTTTCCAATTTTTTAATCTCTTCCTGCAAGCCAACCATCAGTTTCGCTGCTTGTGTAGATTCTTCATATTCAAAATGTCCCTTACTCAATTTTTTTTGCCAGATATCTTTATCTTTTAATCTTTGGTTAGTCTCTTTCCATGTTTCTGCTAATTTATCTTTCTGCTTGCTCAACTCCTCTGTCTCTTTTCTTGATTTCTCTATCTGTTTAAGGTTTAAACTAATTTCTTTATTTATACTATCCTCAATCTTCCTCTTTCTCTCTGCGTTTAATCTTGCCTCACACAAAGGGCATTCTCCCTCCGGATTCTCCCTTAACAGACGCAGTTTTTCCTGATTATCTTTATGGTCTTTTTCTAATTTTTCTATCTGACCTTCAATACTGTTTATTTTTACATTTAGTTCGCTGCCTTTTTGCCGAATTTTTTCACTCTGCTCTTCGAGTGATTTTATCTCCTTCATCTTTTTTTCTAATTCCAAAACCTTGACCTTATTTTTTGCCCCCTGCTCAGCTCTATTCTCTAAATCTTTATATCTGTCCTTTTTATTTCTAACTTTTACTTCTAAATCTGCTCGCTCACTTTCTATCCTTCTCTCGGTGAGAATTTTTTCTTCTTCAATTTTCCTGATTCTTTGGAGCTTTCGGCTAAATTCATTGTTCTCAGTATTAAATTTCTGATAATTTTTAAAATCATTTAAAACTTTCTCTTTTTGAGAAATTATCTTTTCATAATCGATAATTTCTTTCTTTCTTAATTCAATCTGTTTTTGTCCTCGCGCAATCTCTTGCTTATATTGCACTATTCGGCCTTCCAATTCTGCGTATTGTTCACTTTTATGTTTCAAGAGATTTATTTCTTCTTTTAATTTACCCACTTTTGTTTCTTCTGTCTTTATCTTCCGGGAAATATCCTGGTAACTTTCTGACAATTCCTTTATCTTCTCTTTGTAAAAATCAAGGTTGGCCGTTTCTTGATAGATATATGCCAATCTGCTTTCTTTGGTCATGATAATATTATTAATTTCTTTAAGATGAGATTTGGCCAGATTAGCCAGTTCATCATAACGGGAAAGACCTAAAATTTCAGATAAAATTTCCTTTCTTTCCCGGGCGCTCTTTCGGCTAAATTCATCTATTCTTCCTTGAAGGATAAAAGCGGAATTGATAAAGGTATGGTAATCTATCCTTAGAGTTTTAGTAATTCTTTCCTGGGTTTCTCGAATGGAAGGACCGGTGAGAGAAATATATTCGTTATCTTCTTGACTGAAAACCTGAAATTCTAAACTGGAGCGGGAACTCTTTTGGGCAAGAGAATAATTTCTGATAACTCGATACCTATCTCCTTCTAAGTCAAATACGAATTCCACCTGCATGTCTTTCTGGCCTATCCGCAAAAGACTATTGTCAGCCTTCTTCTCCTGGCTGGCTTTTCTCCCTTCTCCCCATACTGCCCAGGTTAAAGCATCCAGAAGGGCGGATTTGCCCTGACCATTATTACCCGAAAGACAGGCGATATGAAATTGGCTAAAATCGAGAGGGGGGACATCTTCCCCATAACTTAAAAAATTTTTCAGGGCTAATGTTACTGGTATCAATTTTTCATCCTTCCTCTTTTATTTATACTACCAATTCTAATTATACTATTTCTTAAATAACGTTCATCCTACTCTGTCATTGCGAGCCCTGATTTATCAGGGCGTGGCAATCCCAAGCAGAGATTGCTTCGTTATTTAACTATTTCCTTCTAACTCTTTCTCTAACTCCTGGGCATAAATTTTCAATTCACTAGACAAAGGAACTAAATGGGAATTATTCTGGATATATTTATCCATGGCTTCTAACATTCCCAAATTTTCTGTAATTTCTTCCACCCTTTTTCTTCGTTCTAAAGGTTTAGATTTTTTGGCAATAGCGGTTACTAAAAAGGCCCCTTCCAAAGCCGAGTTTATCCTTTTAAAATCCAGTAAGTCTTCCCTCTCTGCCGGCATAGTATAAAATACCCTCACCACTGCCTCAGATAAATCATACTTTTCAATTTCCCGTAACAAAGTATTAGTGGGGTCTTGCTCTTCGCTAATTACTACATCTATGGTAATAAACTTTCGAGCGGGGAGAGGTATAAATTCATAAGAAGTTTTGTCTTTTTCTAAATTCACCAAACAAACCCCTTTGTCTTCCTTCTCCTCACCGAAATTTATTCTTTCGATGCTTCCCGGATAGACTACCGGAGGATGATTACCGAGATTTAAATCCTGAAATTTATGGATATGCCCCAAAGCTACATAATCAAACTCTTTCTGAGCTAATATTAGAGTAGGAAATACCGGATCTCTCCCGATTATAGCCGACCTTTCTGAACCAGAATAAGTTGCTTCCGCAGCAGCCAGGTGAGCAGTAAAGATAGCTGGAATATTCGGATTTAGCACTCGGGCATATTCAATAATTTTGTCACTTACTCTTTTTTGAATTTCCAGAGTAATTTCTTCATCAGTAAAATTTTTATATTCTTCTTTGACCAGAAATAAGTTTTTAGTAGGCCAGGGAATACCAAAGACTTGAATAAGTCCTGCCTTAGTCTCTACATTTAACAACTCCGGCTTGGTCACCACTCTCATACCGGAAACATTTAAGGTATCGAAGATATCTAAAGAAGTAGCTCTACCAAAAGAAACCGGAATATCGTGATTCCCATTGATCATGATTACCGGGATTTCTGCTTCGCTAAGCCGGTAAATCTGTCGGGCGAATTCACGCTGATGGGTAGGATTGGGATTGCTATTTTTGTAAGCATCACCGGCAAATAATACTAAATCCACTTTTTCTTCCAGAGCAATATCAATGGCATAACTAAAACATTTTATAAAATCCTTTAATCGGGTATGCAGACCAGTGGAAGGGTCTATCCGCCCATAATTTTCCATCCCTAAATGAATATCAGCCAGGTGAAGAAGTTTCATCTGATTTTTTACCTTTCCAATTATTCTTCAAGGTTAAAATTACTATATCTATCTAATCTTATAAATTAAGGGGAATAATTTCTTTAATTATAACACAAAGTTTAAGGTAATTTTGCTGCGCTTTCGCCGGCCAGATATCCACTGCTCCAACATTCCTGTAGATTATATCCCCCTGATGGGCCGTCAAGATCCAAAATCTCCCCGGCAAAATAAAGATTTTGCATCTTCTTGGAACCCATGGTATTCGGATTCACCTCTTTAAGGGAAACTCCTCCGCTGGTTACTACCGACCATTTAAAACCTAACAGCTCTGTAGGAGTTAATTCTAATTCTTTTAGCAGGTGAACTAACTTATTTCGTTCTTCCCGGCTGATGTAATCCACCTTTTTCTCAGGCTCTATAGCGGAAAGTTTGATCATTACCGGTATCATCGATAAGGGCAATAATCCTTTCAGTGAATTCTTAAACATCCTCCCCTTGAACTCCTGAAAATCCCGCTGGATACGTTTATCCAATTTTTTAAAATCCAGAGCCGGTTTTAAATCTAAGATCAATTTTAGCGGACCATTTTTTAACAACCCCCCGATATTTTTACTCATATCCATAACAATAGGTCCACTCACCCCAAAGTGGGTAAAAAGCATCTCGCCAAAACGTTCATCTTGTTTTTTGCCATTATGAAACAATTTGAGTGAGACATTTTTAAGAGATAAACCTTGTACTTCTTTCACCCAATCTTCAGAGGTCTTTACCGGGGTTAAGGAAGGGACGGGTGTAATTACAGTGTGCCCCAATTGCCGAGCCCATTGGTAGTCTTCACCGGTAGAACCGGTCTGGGGATATGCTTTTCCTCCTGCACAGATAATAAATTTATCGGCGTCTATCTGGCGGTCTCGAAGTAGAACTTGAGATATTTTTCCGTTCTCCTGCTTAAATCCGCTTACCTCGGAATTAAGCAAAATATTGACTTTTCCCTCCGTTAAATATTTTATAAGCACATTCAATATGTCCTGGGCATTTCCATTCTCGGGGAAAATTCTATCTCCCTGTTCTACTTTTCCTTTTACTCCTCGGGATTCAAAAAAATCAATCACTTCAAGCGGTCCAAATACCGCCAAAGCGCTATAGAGAAAGCGTCCATTCCTGCCAAATTTTTCAGCAAATTTTCTTATGTCAAATTCATTATGGGTAAAATTACAACGTTCTTTGCCGGTAATTAGCAATTTTTTACCCAGAATTTCATTCTTTTCGATTAAAACGACTTTTGCTCCTAATTTAGCTGCCCGGCCAGCTGCCATCATCCCGGCTGGCCCCCCGCCTATTACCACAATATCAAATGAGTTATAATCTTTCATAACAAGTACATCCTTCGCTGTGTCAAGGGGACGGTTCTTTTGACACGATTTTGAATAAAAATAAATATTTATTCTTATTATATCCTAAAAATTTCGTGTATAATAGAGCTATTGATTCACCAATTTACCATTTCAACAATTGAATAATCAACGAATCAAGATTAACAGGAGAAAATATTTATGATTTCCCTTGAAAATATCAGTATCGGCTTCCAGGAGAAAGTTCTCTTCGATAATTTAAACTGGAAAATCCCCAGGGGCAGCCACATCGGTCTGGTGGGTAATAATGGTACCGGAAAAACCACCCTATTTCGCACCATCGTAGGATTTGTTCAACCCGATAAAGGTAATATTACTTTACCACGAAATCAGCGGATTGGCTACCTTCCTCAGGATTTAATCGAACTTAAAAGTAACATCGATCTTATCTCTTACTTGAAGGAAAAATCAGGTATTACTAAATTAGAACATTCCCTAAAAGCTTGCGAAGAACAACTGACCTCGCTTTCTGCTGAATCAAACAAATATCAAACAGCTCTTAAAAAATATGAAAAAATAACCAGCCTCTTTGAGCACCGAGGAGGTTATACTTTTTCTACTCAGGCGCATAAAGTTCTTAAAGGTTTAGGATTCCGAGAAAAAGATTTCACCCGGCAATGTACTGAATTCTCCGGCGGGTGGAAAATGCGCATAATCCTGGTTTCCATACTTCTTTCTTCACCGGATATAATTTTGCTTGATGAACCTACCAACCATCTGGATACCGAAAGCTTGGAGTGGCTGGAAAGTTGGCTCTTAAATTTTTCCGGGACCATAATAGTCATCTCTCATGACCGCTACTTTATGGATAAGCTTATGACCCAAATTGCAGAATTAGCTCATCAGAGATTGACCATCTATCAGGGGAATTTTTCCTATTATCTAAAAGAAAAAGAAAAGCGGCACGAACTATTACAAAAAGAAGCTAAAAATCAGCAGGAAAAGATAGCTAAAACCGAGACTTTTATCGAAAGATTTCGTTACAAAAACACCAAAGCGGTACAGGTGCAAAGCAGAATAAAGATGCTGGAAAAAATGCAAATAGTAAAAATTGATAAAGCGCCAAAAAAAGCAGCCATCTATTTTCCCAAATGTCCCCGAAGCGGGGATCAAGTAGTGAACGTAGAAGATTTGACTAAAAAATATGAGGAAATTGTTGTATTCAGCGGCCTAAATTTTACCTTACACCGGAGCGAAAGAGTAGCTCTGGTAGGGGTAAATGGAGCAGGCAAATCTACCCTCTCCCGATTAATCAGCGAAAGAGAAAGTCCTACTGCTGGAACAGTACACCTGGGACACAAAGTAAATTTGGCTTTCTTCTCTCAGGAAAGTTCTGACAATCTCAACTATAATCATTCTGTCTGGGAGGAAATATCTGCCGAATCAAGTCCCATGACTTCCGGAGAAAGGAGAAATTTGTTGGGAGCTTTTCTATTTTCCGGTGATGCTGTCCACAAACCGATTAGCGTTCTCTCCGGAGGAGAAAAATCTCGCCTGGCTTTGGCAAAGATTCTGATGCAGGAATCTAATTTTTTAATACTTGATGAACCGACCAATCATCTGGATATAATCACTAAAGAATTGTTCCAACGAGCTTTATTAAAATACAGTGGAACTATCTTGATTGTATCTCATGACCGCTTCTTTTTGGACAATCTAATTACCCGGGTAATTGAGATTTGCGATGGGCGGATTTATAATTATCCCGGGAACTATTCCTATTTTATAGAAAAGCGGGCTCAATTGCTGGCAGAAATTGATAACCGTGCTTTAACCATTAAAAATGCATCGTCATCAAAACCGAAAGTAAAAACTTTAGATAAACTAAAAAAACGGGAAGAAGCGGAGAAACGCAATCGTATCTACCGACAAAATAAAGATATCCTGGATAAATTAAAATCAGTTGAAACAGAAATAAAACTTCTAGAAAAAAATAAAGTCGGTACAGAAAATCAACTATGTGATCCGCTAGTCCTTAAAGATTCAAAAAAAGTACAGACCTTAATGATTGATTTAAAAAAATATAACCAGGAACTTAAAACCCTAACCAAAATCCACGAAGCTCTAACCTTAGAAACCAAACCCCCTCTCCCCTCAGAGGGAGAGGGTTAGGGTGAGGGGGATTTGAAATTCAAAACAACCTGCTTATCTGCCTCACGAGCAAGATCCTCGCAAATTTTCTTATACTCTTCATATTCTTCTGGAATTACCAAAGTCCTCTTTTGAATCAACCTTTCTTCAAAAGAAATAATCCCTTCAGAAAAACTATATTCGTTAATATAAGTAAACCACGGAGTATCTTTAATAATCGGGGAAGGAAGATATTTTACCATAAGATTTTCTGCAAGTTTAATCTTTACCATTACATTGAACTCATCAAGAGTGCTAAAATCAATGGGATAACTTCTTTCATCCCGAGAAACTAAAGTAGTGGAAAAACCCCCTAATTGAGGAACAAGCCTATCTTCTCCAGCCTTGGTTAAGAACTTTGGTCCCTCAAATTCCATTTTTATTTCTATAGGCTGGTTAAGGTCTTCTATGTCACTTATCTCATAACTTAAAAGCTTTCCTCCTGGAGAAAGACTATTTACTGCTGACTTAAGAGCTTCTTCAATGAGAACCGGCTTAGTGTACTTTAGCCAATATCTTTGCCCCTGATCATATTCTCCGAAAGTATTAATCTCTCTTGTCCCCGAAATTGTCTCATCTTCATGAATATCAATACTCATACTAAGATATGCTTTATTATGTTCTGGTGAAAATAAAGGAGTTTTTTGAATCTTTCCCTCTTTTTCATAAAAAACCAACACTTTTCTGTCCTGGTCTCCTCCTGGAAGATCACCAAAAGAAGTAGTTTCAGCAGTAGGGTCAAGAAAAACTAATTTTCCCCCTACTTTGGTCAGACAGATAGCATGATTAAAGATGAGAGTAGGAAATTCCTCATCTAAAAGATAAGAGCCTTTTGTTCCAATAAGAACTGGATAAGCAGAAATTCCAGCATATCTAAGCATCGAAATTAAGAGCATTGTCTGATCTTTACAGTCTCCATATTTATTTTTAAATATCTCTGTAGCATAGTGTGGTTCAAATCCGGCTTCTCCATATTCTACGCCTACATATCTAATCTTGGAAGCAACCCAATGATAGATTGCCTTAACTTTCTCTTCTGGTGTATTTTTATCTTTGATTAATTCTTGGGTTTTTTCTTCCATTGCCTTATCTATATTTATCTTATCCACAACCAGACTCCCCCACCAATTATAAACCTCTTGCCAGTCATCGAGAGAGGAAATACTAAAATAAGGAGTAATTTCTATATAAGGAGACATAGATGGCTCAGTGATAATCTCTGGAATATTTTTAAATTCCCAGGTATATTTAGTTCCATCTTCTACGCTTTCTATCTGAGGGGAAAAGCTCAGCTCATATTCGACATATCCTGGATTATACGATTCTATATTAACCTTATATCCATCAGGGATGATTAGGTTGATTCTTTGGTTAAGATAAGGCTCGAAACCCTGAATGGGGTAATTTTTACAAAGTTCTTTTCCGTTAATTAATTTATTGATGTATTTTATTGCCTTATATTCGATCACCGCCCCTTCGGTTAACTCAGGCATAGAGATGATTCTTAAACGCGCATTGCTGTACAGGGGATATTCTGGATATTCGGAGATATCTCTAATATGTTTTGCCCCCGCGGGAACAATCTCGCCATCTGGTTTGATGGTTCGGGCGTATTCTATCTCGATCTTTTCATAAGTGGAATCATAGCCTAATTTTACCTCGCCATATTTCGCTTTCCCTCGATCATTTAAAATCTTTATCAAGAGGTGAAGTTCCTCTATCGCTGTGTAATCACTTGAGACTCTGAATGTTTCTTCATTAAAGAGAATAATTGCCCCTGCATCGGGATATTCAGCTTGTCCAGTAGAAGTCTTTATCAAATCTCTAATATAAGCATCGGTGATATCTTCAACAGTTAACACCTTAGTTTGAGCATTGATATAAGAAATTCTTTCCTCAGCTAACTTCTTATATTCTACTCCCTTGATTCTCTGATAAATCTCAATCGCTGGATAAAAGAGACTTTGTTTTTCACAGGTCATCCCATAGAGATATAAAAATTCTTCATCTTCTGAATCCTTATTTTTTTCAAAGATAGCCAGGGCATCTGTGTAATCACCATTTTTAAAGTAAGAAAAAACTAAAAGTTTGGTCAGGGTAAAATTTTCTCTTTCTTTCTCATAGAGAGGTAATAAGGTTTGAATGGCCTCTTCGAATCTACCGTGTCCGTAATAAAGCTTACCTAGAAGAAAGTTAACCTCAAATCGGTCAGCTTCGGGTTCTTCCAGGGCTAAATTATATTCAGAGACAGCTTTTTCGAAAAATTCCTCGCTTTGAGCTGCATATTCATTAGCTAATTCAAGATGGGTTTGTGCCGTAATCAGGAAGTTAGATACCAATAAAAACATTACAATTAGAAAAAATCTCGCTAAGACCGTGATTATTAATTTCTTTTTGTTAAACATTTTTCATCATCCTCACAATCATTCTTTTTCATTTAATATTATAAGGGTTTGATTTATCAAATCCGTTTATCCTTGTAGGACAGGCGTCTCGCCTGTCTCATTCCCGCTTTCTTATGTCATTCCCGCTTTCTTATGTCATTCCCGCGAAAGCGGGAATCCATAAATATTAAAACCTTAAAAAAGACATCTTGCCTGTCCTATTTATCTCACTTCAATAATAACACTACCTAACATCGGTCTATTGGTTACGACAAAAATTCCTGTGACTTTGTAGTAGCCAAAGTTAAGCTTACCCTTATATTCTACCGTGTAAATAATTTCGAGATTAGTCGGCCCCAAAGTCTCCTCTCCTAATACCATAGCAAACATCATATCCTGGGACCAGCGCCAAATCTCATTTCCCTCCTCATCTTCAATAACAAAATCATATCTTTGGCCGGTATTAAAGTGAAAAGTTATCTCTTCTTCAGTATAATTAAATACCTTAAGGGTCATTATGATAGGATCACCAACATTGTAGCTTATCTTATCGGTTGTTATAGATATACCATAGTTCATATTTCTTTCCTCTGATGTTGTATTCCCAGCAGCCACCAACCATAACCCTAAAGCCGAGAACACAACTACAACAATAATGATCAATATAATCATTTTCATAAGTGATACTCCTTTTCTTTGAGAAAATAGAGTTAAAAAGGCAGAAGCTGGAGCTTCTTTTAATCTCCCCAGCTTCTGCCTGTAATTTAGTTGATTACAACCTCTTTAATAAATCGTTTCACTTTAACGCTTCATTCTTATGGAACTTTTATACTATCAGATGTCTCCACATTTTTTGTTGAGTCATATGTCCATCCTTCTTTTTTCACATCATCTACTGTAAAAGAGAAGGTTGTTCCACTTTTAGGTTTCTTTACCTTGTTTGATTCCAAGCTCACTTTTCCATAGGTATCAGTTACACCAGAATCCTTATCGCTTGTTGTTCCACTCCAGTGGCCAGATACAGTTGCACCTTCAACAGGATTAGGTTCAATATTGTCATCAACAATAGTTACAATTGCTATAGCATTCACGTTTATGCCTGCAGTTTTCAATGACATCTCAATACTCTTTACATGCATATTGTCAGTAATAGGTGTGCCCACGGTAATGCCGATGGAGGCACTTCCGGTCTCGCCGCCTGAGTCGGTTACCTCTGCAGTGATGATGTGGGTACCGTCGTTCAGGGTCCTGGAGAAGCTACCTCCTGTACCTATACCACCGTCTATGCTAGAGGTCCAAACCAGATTAGCAGTGAGGTCTCCATCCTCGGGATCACTGACCGTTCCTTCAAAGGGAATCGTGGCCCCGGAGTTAAAGGTAGAGCCATCCACAGGGCTAACAATGGAAACATTGGGAGGTTCATTGGGTGAGGGTATCTCTGCCCCTGCAGCTTCAGCAGCATTAACTAAACCGTAGCCATACAGTGAATCCCGACCTGAATCACCTAAATCATCAGCAGTATTTTGCAATTGAGTTCTGACACCTTCATTCGACAATAAAGGATAGGCTTTCCATACCAGCGCTGCTGTACCAGCCACATGGGGCGAAGCCATAGATGTCCCGCTCAAAGTTTCATAACCACCAATATAAGTAGAATAGATACTTACTCCCGGCGCAGCTAATTCTATAGTTGGACCTGTGCTTGACCAACTCGCCCTTTTATCACTCTGATCAGTTGCAGCTACAGCGATTACTGATACATAACGAGCCGGATAGATAACATTATCACCTCGCCCAGGAGGAGTACCACTATTACCTGCTGCAGCCACATGAAGAATTCCACTAGTGTAAGCATTATCAAAAGCATCTTTCACTAAAGTCCCAGGATCTCCAGAACTTCCGTAACTATTATTGGTTACCTGAATACCATTTATAACACACCAGTCAAGAGCAGCAATTACATCACTATAGGACCCGCTACCATCTGAACCCAAAACCTTCAAGCCATACAGATGGGCTTCAGGGGCAACTCCAACCACTCCCACATCATTATCCAGTGCTGCTACAGTACCAGCCACATGAGTGCCAGCCCCTTGTCATCCATTGGATCTTCGTCTTTCGTATCCCCTAGATCATCATAATCTCCGTCTTCATTTGCATCCACACTATTCACGAAATCAAAGCCTCTTTTGTAGTTTGAATTCAAATCTGAATGAGTATAATCGATACCAGTATCTATAATAGCGACTTTTACTCCTGCGCCTCTATTCCCCGAATCATGTACAATACCTGCTCCAATACGTTTAACTCCCCAAGAATTATCCAGCTCAGCATCGAGTGCATACACCATGATATCAAGTTCGACATCAGTAATATTGGGATTCTTTTTTAAGGCTTCAATAGCTGCTTCCGGGATTGATGCGGCTATAGCTGGAACAAGATTATAAGTATATTTTATCTTGCCACCCACACCCTTAACCACTGCCTGCTCAGCTGATCCCGGTTTTTCTTTAAATCCTATTAAAACCTTTACTAAACCATCTGAAGAAGCTTTTTCCTGAGACAATTGCTCTTCATTCGCAGGATTAACCAAACCTAATTTTTCCATAACCGGAAGACAGCCACTTGCGAATACCGCAACTAAAAGTAAAATAATTGAAATTATAATTAATTTAACTTTCATTTATTTTCACCTCACTTTTAATTTAAAAACTTTGCGTCCTATCCTTTCGGATAGTTTACTTTTTTCGGCTTTTTAAACACCTATTCTATTTTTTATCCTGATCTAGGTAATTATTTTTTATATAATTTCATATTTATTATAGCACATTACAAAAATTTTATAACTAATTTTTAATAAAAAATTTATTTTGTAGGACAGGCGTCTCGCCTGTCAAAAATAGATTCCTGCTGCAGTTTACACTCACGAAAGTGGGTGCAAGAATGCCAGAGGTAGAGGTTTGATAAGACTTTACACCTCAAAAATTGCTTTTTTTGATTAAAATTTCACTCCTTCAAAATCTGAAAGTGGCTATTTATAAGGGTTACAAAATTTTGAAGGAGCAAAAATACCCCAAAATTAGGGTACTTAATTGCCGATTTTTTGAAAATTGAGGCCTTAAAACTTGTGCTCGCGAAAGCGGGCAAAGACACTTTCCGTGCGTTTTAAGGGCATTCCTGAAGGGGTAAATTTACTATTGGTCAAAATCTTTAAAAGCCTTGCAAATAAAGGGTTATCTGTCATTGCGAGGAGCGAAGCGACGCGGCAATCTCATTACTCCTTCTCTATTCCTTTTCCCTTTATATCCTATGAACTTGACAATAATTCACTTTGTCTATATTTCATGTTATAATAAGTAACCTAAAAGGGCCACTAAATGAATTAAACCCTTTAAACATTGCTGCTAGATATCCTGACCAACAATTAGACATAATTAAAGAATTAGATTTTGATTATTCCTCCAAATTACTTGAAAATACAAGGAGATTCTTTAAATGGTTAAAGACAAAGCTATAATAATAAATAAAATTAAAAAATATATTAAAGCCTTAGAAAAAAATATTACCATACATAAAGTAATTCTTTATGGTTCTTGGGCGAGTGGAAAACCCGATGAATTTAGCGATATAGATTTAGCTATTTTTTCTCCTAATTTTGGCAAACACAGATTAAAAGAATTACAATTACTTTCAAAATTATCCTGGGAAATCGACGAATCAATAGAAGCTGTACCTTATTCTTCTGATACATTGCTTACTCAAAATCCTAAGAATTTTGCATATAAAATTATAAAAACAGGAGAAACTATCTATGATAAGGCTGTGAAGCATTAAAAGTTAAAAAAATATCAAAACATAGGGACAGCTGTTCCTATTTTATACTACCGCAACGAAAGCAGGGGCGGCAATCTTATTACTCCTTCGTTATTTCTTTTCCTTTATCTATATTACATAATCTAAACCGCGACCTTTAATTTTCTTTCATTTCTAATAATTATTTCTGGGTTTTTATTTTCTTTGGGAATTGGTAATTTTCTTTCTTTTAATAATTTTAAATGTTCTTCTATCCCCCACTTTACTTGATAAAGGCAATCTTCTATTGAAGGGCCGACCCCTGTAAATCCTTCTATATCAGGAGAATAAAAAGTGAAAAAAGTGGGATCTTTAGTGGCTTCTATTACCAGAGAATATTTTAAATTGATCATATTATAAATTCCTCACTAAGTCTGGTTTTTCTTTATGTTAAAATCTAAGCTTTACTTTTATTCATTTTAAATAGACTGTAAAATATAATAAAATCTTCTTCTAAGATATAAAGCGAGAAAATAGGATGTCCCTATTTTATTTAATTATTTATTTAATCTTTCAATTTCATTCCTAATTTCTTCAATTACTTCAAGGTTATATACAATTTTCTTTTTTCCTTCCTTCACTGAAATGATATAAAATACTTTCCCTCCAAATTTATCAGTAAATTTTTTATGTGTCCTTTTTTGAAATTCTAATTCATTGATGATTTGGGGAATGTAAGCATAACCTCATATTTGCTTGATTTAAGATCCACTCTTTTGGCATTATTTCACCATCTTATTTAATAAAAATTTCGATTTATACTTATAATCAAACTCCGTATCTACATCCACTAAATCATTTTTAATTAAATGGGCGTTTAAAAAAGTTTTATTACTTAAATAGAGATAGCAAAACAAATTATTTTCTTTGTCATATTTTATGGTATCAAACTTTAGAAACACTTTTTGCCCTAAAGCCTTTTCTTTTAAGAATTGCATAGCTCCACCATTTTTTTCTGGTTTTTCTTCTACTCCTAACAATCTAATTTTTAATCCATTATTTAAAATTAAGATTTTTGGGGAAATTACTTCTTTCACAGTATAGTATGTTTCTCTCTTAGAATGAGAATTATCTATTTTTGAGCCATAGCTTAATTTTCGGGGGTCGATTTTCTTATCAAATTTAATCGGATCCTGAAAAATATAAGGCAACTTTTTTATCTCTTCCTTAAAGTCAGTATTTATATTTTCCTGCTTGATTATTTCAAAGGTTTCATCTTGAAAAATAGTTCTTTGTCTTAATCCAAGCTTTTCTTTTATGACTGGTAAAAAATATTCATTTATTTCATATCCAATAGAATTTCTCTGGAGATTTTTTGCTGCTAAAGAAGTTGTTCCACTACCCAAGAAAGGATCAAGAATTGTATCACCCACAAAGCTAAACATCTTAATAAGTCGTTTGGGCAATTCTTCAGGGAACATGGCTAAATGTTTATCTTGTTTTTCACCAGGGAAGTTCCAATGTCCGGTAAAATATTCATTCCACTCTTCTTGTGATAATTTTGATTTTTCTTTCATCTCTTTGCTTACCTGCGGAGCCTTCCCATATTTTTTAAAAATCAAAATAAATTCATAATCAATTTTAAGAATTCCATTTCTAGGATAGGGAAAAGACCCCATTACTGTTGCTCCACCAGTAGTATTGCAAGTAGTAACTTTTTGCCAGATAATCGCTCCCATATAGTCAAAGCCCATACTTTCACAAAATTTAATTATCTCTGTCCTTATCGGAATGACCTTATATCTACCATAATAGACTGAACGTGCAAACTGATCACCGATATTAACACAAAGCCGGCAGCCATTATGTAAAATTCTATAACATTCATTCCAGACCAAATTAAGATTATTAATATACTCTTCATAATTGTCATCAAATCCAATTTGCCTGCCATTGCCATAATCTTTTAATTGCCAATAAGGCGGAGAAGTAATAATAAG
>MEYH01000112.1 GCA_001773955.1 Candidatus Sediminicultor quintus
TTATTTATTGTTTAGAAAATAAAAAATATTTAGAGGATTTAACTCTTTCCGAATTGAAATCTTTTCATAAAGATTTCAGTGAGAAAACTTTAGAAATTTTAAAACCACAGTCCGCTGTTGAAGCTAAGGATTCTATTGGTGGAACTTCTTTAAAGAGCGTAAAGGAATCTATCCAAAAAGCAAAAAAGGTAATGGAAGAAAAATAATAATCAAATTAGTAGGACTATAACCCAAAAAGTAAATAATACAGTAATGTAGGGGCACGATGCATCGTGCCCGCAAAAAAATTAGGCAATAATACAGAGAGGGCACAATTCATTGTGCCCCTACAACCAATTGTCATTCCCTCGAAAGAGGGAATCCAGCATACTTCCACATTTTTCTCTTATCAAGAAGAGCAACTAAAACAAGGATTACAGAAACTTTAAGAAAAAATTTAAAATATTATCCCAAAAAAAGTTGACTTTTAAAATAAATATAGTAATATAAAGTATAATGTATACAATCACCTAATATATATAAATTTAAATTTATAGAAATAAAAAAATAGGAAAATATTAAAAATGCAAAATACTTTAAAGATAGAGGGATACGAATTATTAAGTCAGAAAGTTTATCGGGTATTAAAGACAGAAATCGTGAAAGGATTTTTAGAACCAGGAACTAAATTGTTGGAAAATAAACTTGCTGAAGAAATGCATGTAAGTAGAACCCCTATTAGAGAAGCGATACAAAAATTAGCTGCCGAAGGATTTATAAAAATAGCTCCCAATCAGACACTGATTGTGACCGAAGTTTCTCTCGAAGATGTAAAAGAGGTTTTACAGATTCGTGGAGCATTGGAAGGATTAGCTGCTCGTATTACTGCTAAAAAAATTACCAGACAGGAAATAGATGAATTAGAGGGAATTGTTACCCAAATGGGTCTTTATGTTACCAAAAAAGATTTAACATCTTATTGCCAAGTAGATGACGAATTTCACAATCTAATCTTAAATCTATGTGGGAATAAATGGATAATTCAAATACGTGATAATTTAGGAAATTTTATTTACAGATTTCGAATTAAGTCCCTTAGCGTCCCTGGAAGATTGAAATGCTCTTTAGAGGAACACCGAAAAATTATGGAATCTTTAAGGGAACACAATTCAGTAGAAGCGGATAGATTAAGCCAGATACATATGGAGAATACCGTAATTAATATATTACAAAATGTAGCAAAAGAAAAAGATAGTAAAGAAGGATAGATTAGATTAAAATCGTAGTAAATGAGATTGGGACAGTTGCTTTAACTTAACACGTTACTCACTATTGATAACAGTTATTTTAGAATGTAAGACCTGGAGGATAAAAAAGAAAATTGGAGGTGATAATAAAGGAAAAAAATATGTAAGGCAAGTTACTTGACGTTAGAGAATTATTTATTAAAAATTAAAAGGAGAATTTAAAGTGAAAAAGAGAAAAATATTTTGTTTAATTTTATTACTTACTTTGATTTTTACGATTAGTTTTTTAAGTGCCGATGCAGCAAATGTAACTTTAAAACTTGGTAATAAAGAAGCAGATAATCATCATGAAAGCCTTGCTCTTAAAAAATTTGCAGAATTAGTTGAAGAAAAAACAAATGGAGAAATTAAGGTTGATCTTTATTTTAATGAAGCATTAGGAAAGCCAGACACCCAATTAGAAAACACAATTCAAGGTGTCCAAGATATTTATGTAGTTGGTTACTATGTATTGGAGAAATATATTAAGGATTTTGGCGTTACTGAAATGCTACATTTTTTTAAGAATAGAGATCATTTCCAAAGGTTCTTACTAAGTGATTTAGTAGCAGAAATGGAAAAAGAGCTTTTGGAAAAAACTGGTTTAAGAGTTATTAGCATTGATCGTAATTGGTGGCTGGGACCTTATCGAGTTATTTGTGCTAAAAAACCAATTCTTACCTTAGAGGATATTAAAGGCTTAAGACTTCGTGCACCTGATTCAAAAATGATGATTAGAATCTGGGGAGAACTTGGAGCAAATCTTACAGTTATCCCTTGGTCAGAAGTATATTTAGCCTTAAGTCAAGGAATGGTAGAAGCTGCTACAGGTACAATCATGGATATGTCTTATCAGAAATTTTATGAAGTGACTCCGCATATTACAAAAACTGATGAAAAGTTTCAACAGGCTTGTCTATTCATGAATAATGCAAAATTTCAAAGCTTAACCAAAGAACAGCAGCAGGCATTATATGATGCTGCTAATGAAGCAGGTGAATATTGTACAAAATTACTATATGAGGGCTTAGATGAAGCATTGAAAGATATGGAATCAAAAGGCGCTATTTTCCATGAAACTGATCTCACTCCATGGCAGGCACAAGCAAGGAAAGCTCTGCTTGAAATGGAGGCAGAGGGAGCAATTACAAAGGGTTTAATGGATAAAATAGATGCACTTTATCCATAGTTTTTTGATTATTGCGAGTTATTTTTAAATGAAAATACTACTAGATGTATTTTATTTAAATATAAAGCATCTAGTAGTATTTTTAGAATTCTATAAGACATTTTTTCTAATATAAAGAACTATTATTAAACTCAGAAAGGAATAGATGGATGAAAGAAAATAATTCAATACTTATCGATAGATTAATTGGTTATTTCGACAAGATTCTCATTACATTGGTTATTATATTAGGAATTATACTGATTGGCATTAATGCTATACAGATAATCATTCGAGGATTTTTTAATACTTCATTTTTATGGGTTTTAGAATTTTCAGAATTTTTAGGAATTTGGATTGTACTTTTAGGTGCTTCAGTTATGTTTTTAAGAGACACGGAAATAAAAGTAACGGTTATATTAGGATATTTTCCTGAAAAAGTAAGAAGGGTAATTGAAATTATGATCAGTGTTCTTGGAATAGTTTTTTCAATTTATTTAATTTGGGGTAATCTTAATTACCAACAATATGTAGGCATAATTAAAGCAGATTACTTACCTTTTTCTTTTCGGGTACATACCTATCCATTGTATGTTTTTGGAATAAGTGTAATGTATAACTGCTTAAATGTAATATTTAGGCCTGATAGTGATAGTAAGGGGAGGTTTCTTGAATGATATCCTTATTGTTAGTTGTTGTTTTATTAGTTATGATTGTTTTTAAAACTCCAATATCAGTAGCTATGGGATTAGCTAGCCTTGTTACTATATGGACTGGTGGTTACCCTGTTCATCTAATTCCGCAAGGAGTAGTTCGCGGTGCAGTTAGTTGGAGTTTATTAGCAGTGCCATTTTTTATTGTAGCCGGTAATTTGATGAATGAATTTGGGATAGCAGGACGTGTTTTTAATTTTGCAAATGATCTTGTAGGACATGTTAGGGGTGGTCTGGCACATGTTAATGTATTATGTTCAATGGTTTTTGCAGGGATTTCCGGATCGGCAACAGCCGATTGCGCTGGATTAGGCCCTATTGAATTAAAAGCAATGGCAGATGCAAAATATGATCCCGAGTTAAGTGCTGGGATTACTGTGGCTTCTTCTACGATAGGTCCGATTATTCCGCCTAGCGTTGCCTTTATTATTTATGGGGTGATTACGGGCACATCGATTGCAAAGATGTTTATTGCAGGAATAATTCCAGGTGCATTAATCGGCATAACCCTGATGATTACCAATTACGTAATTTGTTTAAAAAGCCCTTCGAAATTTCCTAGGGAACCAAGAAAAAAATCCATAAAAGAAATATCTAGAAGTTTCCTTAAGGCAAGTTTTTCTTTAATTGCTCCACTTATTATTCTATTTGGGATGTTTAGTGGTTTAGTAAGCCCTACCGAAGCTGGAATTGTAGCCATTTTTTATTCTATTTTTTTAGGTTTTTTTTATCACACAATTAGTTTTAAGAAATTGATTCAAGCTATAGAAGATTCTATGTTAACTGCAGCGCATAGTTTAGTTTTAGTTGGTCTGGCTTCTACTATGAGTAATATTATGACTTTTGAAAGAACTCCTTATATTGTTGGTCAATTTATTTTGGGATTAACCGACAATAAAATTATCATTCTATTTCTAATTAATCTTTTGTTTTTAGCGGTGGGTTGTATTATGACTGGAATTAGTTCTTTAATTCTTTTAACTCCCATTTTTATGCCTTTAATGCAAGAATTAGGAGTAGACTTAATACAATTTGGCGTTATAATTGCTTTTGGAACCGTCATTGGGATAGCTACCCCTCCAGTTGGCGTAGGACTTTTTATTATTTCTGATATTGCCAAACTATCGGTTGAAAAGGTTTCTCGAGGGACGGCAATTTATCTGCCGGCATTAATTATAGCCCTTTTTCTGATTACCTATATACCTTTTTTATCAACCTGGCTTCCTGCATTATTGATGCCAGGAAAATAAATGTAAATTTATCAAAAAATAAATAATTAAAAAAAATAAAAATGAAAGGAATTGTTAAATAAAATGAATGAAAAAATTGCAGTATTAGGTGCTGGTAATGGTGGCTGTGCGATGGCTGCTGACTTATCTATGGTAGGATACGAAATAAATCTTTATGAGTATCCAGATTATGCTGATAATCTTAAACCAATTATTGAAAGAGGCGGAATAGAAATTATATCCCGTACACCCGCAGGCGAAGAACTCATATTACCGGCAGGCGGTAAAACCAGTTTTGTTAAAATAAAAGGTAAGATAACCTCTGATGCCCAGGAAGCGATTAAAGACGCAGAAATCATTATGTTGGTTGTTCCGGCCTTTGGAAGAGAAGCATTTATTAAAGAATTTGCACCCCATTTAGAAGATGGTCAAATTATTGTTATTTGGCCTGGTTATTTTGGTGCCTTACAATGTGCAAAATTATTAAAAGATATGGGAATAAATAAAAAAGTAAGTATTGCTGAAACCGAAAGTTTAATTTATAACTGTACGAAACTAGGAGAAGCAAAAGTCTATAATAAAGGGAATAAAGAACATTTATTAGTATCATTTCTTTCGGCGATAAAAAAAGAAGAAATTTTTCGAAAGTTAAACAAGATATATCCTCAGCTTATCTTAGCAGATAATGTATTACAGACTACTTTAGCAAATGGGAACCCTTCTTTGCATCCCATGTCAGTTTTACTAAATCTTTACCGAGTAGAAAGAAAGTTTTATCCCTTTGATGAAAAATTAAATAAACCAGTGGAAAAAGCCTATGATGTTACTCCAGGAATGGCACGTGTAATGGAGGCGGTAGATATGGAAAAAGTAGCTATGGGTGAAAAATTAGGCATCAAAGTTCCTTCAATTAAAAACCAAATCGAAGCGTTTTACGGAGCCAAAGGGAGTAACCTTTATGAAACTCTATTAAATTGCTATGCATATCAAGTACAAGGAGCACCAACCTCCCTGGAAGATCGGTATGTAACCGAGGATGTGCCATTCGGCTTGGTACCTTTTGCTCTTTTAGGTAAACAAATTGGAGTTTCTGTTGACAATTTAAAGGCGATGGCAACTATAGGTTGTGCGGTTACCGGTAAAGATTTTTGGAAAATAGGAATGAATATGGGAAAAGCTGGATTAGCAGGGATGACTGCAGATGAAATAAAAGCTTACATCCAGTAGTATATTTTAAATTAAAATTATTTTCTAAAAATTATTGTAGTGATTAAAATAACCAAGGAGGATATTGATGCATGCGAGTTACAATTCAAAATGCTAGCATTGTAATACCACATAAAGATTTGATTCTTAATCATTCTTCGATGATTATCGAGAATGGACTAATCATTAAAATTGCGGAAGGTGTGAAATATTCGTACGATCCAAAAGCGAATACTATCATTGATGCCAAAGGTGGATTTTTAATCCCGGGAATCATTAACCATCACGCTCATGGAGTATCCCTGGGACCTTTATTTTCGGCTGGTAATCCGGCGCCTCCTATGGAATTAATTATTAGCAATTTAAATAAACATTTACTTCATGGGACCACTACCATTCTAAACGAAGATGGTTTTGCTACGATAGAAGAAACTGAAATTATGAACAAGTTGCACCCGATAAAAATTAAATCAGCTACTTCCCATACACCTTTAAATATTCAGGCAGCTGAAATTACTGATGGAACGGGTTTAAATTACTTTCATAAAGAATTAACTGTTAAAACAATGTTAGAAAGAGGAGCGGTTGCATTAGGTGAAATTGGCGGAGGAGATACGTTGGGAGGCGGAGGTGCTTGCTATAATTTATTACCCAAAACAGTAGAAGCAAAAACAGGAAAGAGAATTAATGCCTCTGAAGCTGAAAAGTTAATGTGGGCAGTTCTTGGAAGATATATTGATATATCTGTTACTGATCGGGAAAAAGTAGATATGGTTTTGGAAGAAATTGGATTAAAAGGATTAATTTCTATTGATGACGCAATCAATATTATCCTAAAGGATGTATATGCACCTGTTAAGACTGGCCGGGATGGCATAAGAGAAGCAGCGGATCTTGCCTTACAATATGATATGCCTGTAGTTATTCACAATGCTGCTGGATGTAAAGAAGTTGTGTTTGAAGTAGCCGAAAAATTAGGTTCAAAATTAATTGCAGCTCATTCAAGTCATCCAAGTTTTACTAAAGATGAAATAGTGGAAAATATCAAAAAATTAAAGAGTTTTGGTGCGATTATAGATGTTTGCTGTGGTGATTATTTTGGGGCAAAAAATTTATGTCCCCCCGAGTATTTAGATATAGCACTTAATCTAATCGAAGAAGGCTTGGTTGATTTAATTTCCACTGATTTTATGGCTGGAAACTGGGATCCGATTATTTTATTTATCGAAGAAGCTGTGAATAAGAAAAAAATTACACTTACGAAAGCTTTGGTAATGACCTCTTGTAATGTTGTGAAAACTATTCCTAAATTGGCAATTAATACTGGTTTTATCGAGGAAGGGAAGGCTGCTGATTTGGTTGTTTTAGAACCCGATACTATTTCCAAGGTACAGCACGTATTAATTGATGGAATTCCGGTGGTATCAAATGGTGAAATTAAAGCACCTAAAGCAAATTGGTTATGGTATTAAATAAAATTTTTAATAATTTTTTAGCATTTCATGAATATATTTAATAATACTAAAATAATAAAATTAAAGGAGTATTAGAATTATGTCTAAAAAAATTGCAGTATTGGGAGCTGGTAACGGTGGGTATGTAATGGCAGCTGATCTATCAATGGTGGGTCACGAAGTAAATCTTTATGAATTACCGGAGTATGCAGAAAATAATTTAGGTCCAGTTATTGAAAGAGGTGGAATTGAGGTCATTTCCCAAGACACTTCCGGGGAAGAGATTATTCTTTCTGCCGGAGGTAGAAGTGGTTTTACAAAGATTTCTGGAAAAGTGGGTTCAGATATTAAAGAAGCGATCTCGGGTGTTGATATTATCATGCTGGTCGTTCCGGGTTTCGTTCGCGAAAAATTTATTAGAGCATTTGCTCCCTATTTAAAAGATGGACAAATCATCGCAATTTGGCCTGGGTATTTTGGGGCATTACAATGTGCAAAATTATTAAAAGATTTAGGAGTAAAAAAGGATATCGCCATTGCTGAGACTGAAAGCTTGATTTATAATTGTACAAAATTAGGAAATGCAAAAGTGAGAAACAAAGGACAAAAAGAAAAAATGCTGGTTTCCGTATTTCCAGACAAAAAAAAGGAAGCAGCTTTTAATGAGCTTCAAAAAATATATCCTCAATTTTTGCCTGCAAAGAATGTACTGGAAACTACTTTAGTGAATGTTAATCCACCTCTACATCCTCAGTCAGTTTTATTGAATCTTTACAGGGTGGAAAGAAAATTTTATCCTTTTGACGAAAAATTAAATAAACCTGTAGAGAAGGCTTATGACGTGACCCCAGGAATGGCAAGGGTAATGGAAAAGGTTGATATGGAAAGGATAGAGATTGGTAAAAGAATAGGGCTAAAGCTAAATACTTTAAAAGAAACATTAGGAATATTCTACGCCGCCAAAGGCAATACGCTCTATGAAACTGTTTCTAATTGTTACGCTTATCAAGTGCAAGGTGCACCTACCTCCTTGGAAGATCGTTATGTAACCGAAGATGTACCTTACGGTCTGGTTCCTTATACCTTGTTAGGAGAACAACTTGGAGTTCCTGTAGATACCATTAGAGCGATGGCTACCATCGGATGTTCTGTCACTGGCCGTAATTTTTGGGAAGAAGGGTTAACCATGCAAAAAGTTGGTCTTGATGGCAAGAGCGCTCTTGAAATAATAGACTTTGTAGAATAATTTTGTTAAACGATGATAAATTGAGAAGGTATTATTTAAAATGAACCGTCTTAATTTATCATTAAATAAAATAAAATGAAGATAGGTAGATAATGAAATTGGTTATTCCATATTTTATAGATTATATGAGGAGCGAATAAATGGAGAAATTATATAAAATAGTTTTTACTGATTATTATTTTCCAAATATCAGTAAAGAAGTTGATCAACTGAAAAAATTAGGAAAAGTAGAAATAATTGATTGTAATGATTTGATTAGAGGAGAAGTTGCTTCTGAAGATCAACTTTTAGAGCATCTTCAAAAATGCAAAGCAATGGACGCAGATGCTGTACTAGTAAATCATGCTATGATTACTTCTAAATTTATTTCTCAATTAACAAATTGCCAGGTAATTTTGAGATACGGAATAGGAGTAGATAATATAGATGTTAAGGCTGCTCAAGAAAAAGGAATTAAAGTTGCCAATATTCCTGATTATTGTATTGAAGAAGTAGCTGAAAATGCCATTACTTTGATGCTTGCTACGGTGAGAAAAATATTTTTACAAAATAAACTGTTACGAAATAATCAATTTAATTATGAACAAATAAAACCCATAAGAAGATTTTCTGAATTAACGGTTGGTTTACTTGCTTTTGGAAATATTGCGAGAACAGTAGCGCAAAGATTGAAAAGTTTTAAGGTAATAATTATTACTTATGATCCTTATTTTCATCAAAAAAACCTTTTTGATTGGGTAGAATTTGTGGCATTAGATGAATTATATCAAAGATCGGATATCCTTTCAATTCACGCTCCTTTAACCAGTGAAACCTACCACTTAATTAATCAAGAAACAGTAAAAAAAATGAAACCCGGAGTAGTTTTTATTAATACATCTCGTGGTGGTTTGGTAGATGAAGATGCGTTATATAAAGGACTGAAAAGTGGTAAAATTGCCGGTGCTGGCTTAGATGTTCTGGACTATAAAGATGAAAATGATTATTCCAAATCAAAGCTAATGGAGTTAGCCAATGTATTTATCACTCCTCACACCAGTTGGTATTCTGAGGAGGCTATTTATGATTTACAATTAAAAGCCGGTAGAATTGTTTATCAGGAATTATTAAAGCAAAAAATAGAGTAAGAAGATATATTTCTAAATAAAAAATAAACAGAGGTGCTAAATTTCATTGAAAAAATTTATTACTCACTTTATTGCGGATTATATAGAACAAAAAAGATATCAAGATTTTCCCATAGAGGTAATTAAAAAAGCGAAAGAATGTATTTTAGACTCTATCGGATGCATGTTAGCAGGCAGTAAGACTCGAGAAGGAAGGATTCTGCAAAAAAGTTTGTTATTTCACGAAAAAGGAATTTCTTCAATTCTTGGATTTTCCAGCAAAACAGCTTTCTTCAATGCGATATTCATAAATTCTACCCTGGTAAATATTTTAGATTTTGATGATTGTTATATTGGACACCCCGGCGCAACCATTATCCCTCCTGCAATTAATTTTGCTGAATTAATGGAATTGACTGGAAAAGAATTAATTACAGCTATTATTGTTGCATATGAAGTTTCAATTAGACTTGGGTTAGGACTAAGACCGATTGGAGAGAGAAAATATATTTTGGGTCATGGCACTTGGCAAGTTTTTGGTTCTGCTTCTATAGCTGCAAAATTATTAAATTTAAACTGCAGTAAGATTACCAACGCCTTTGGAATTGCAGGTGCTAATGCACCTTTGCCATCAGTTATGAAGACAACATATGGTTTGGAAGGCCCAACAATGGCTAAAAACAATTTTGGAACAGCTGCATTAGTCGGCGCCCAATCTGGATTTTTAGCTAAGAACAGATTTACAGGGCCAAAAGATATTTTTGATGATGAAAATGGTTTCTGGAGAATGATAGGATGTAAAAAGAATAATTTAGATAGTACGCTTATGCAAAATAGCGAAAAAGAATTTAAAATTCTAGACGTTAATTTTAAGATGTACCCATGTTGTCGATTAACCCATTCAGCTACCGATACCGTAAAGGAATATTTTCTTAAAAATAACATTGAATTAAAAAATGTAGAAAAAATTTTAGTAAAATCTTTGTCTCCTTTAAGTAAGCCTCCCTTTACAAATATGAAGCCCAGAGATGCTAATGAAGGAAGATTTTCCCTACCCTATGCTTTGGCTTGCGTTCTTTATAAAATTAATCCTTTAGAGTGGTATAGTAAAAAGAATATGAATGATTCTCAACTACTTGATTTTTCAGAAAAAGTGATTATTGAAAAAAACGAAAGGGCGGATGAAATTTTTAAAAAAGACCCTAATGAAATTTTAAGTACGGTGATCGTTATTCAAAAAAATAAAAAAGAAGATAAAACCCAGAAAATTATAAAAAATGAAAAAACAGAGCCAACAATGCAAGAGGGTGCCCTTTTAGAGAAATTTTTACAATTATCTGGTAGGTGTTTTAAAGATGAGAGAAAAGCAAAGATGTTAGCAGAAAGTATTATGGAGTTAGATAAAGTGAAAAATACTAAAGAATGGCTAAGCAATTTTCAGTTCTTCAAATAAGGTTTATTTTTACAATTATAGATAGGTCTAAAAGAGAAATATTTTAAAAAGGAAAAGTTATCAATGAAATTTAAAGTATTGCTTACTAGGGTTTTACAAAAAGAGGGATTGAAAGAATTGGAGAAGATAGCTGACTTAATTTTACCTGAAGAAAAAAAATTATTTTTTACACCTGAGGAAATATTAAATTATGCACCTATTTTAGATGGTATTATCGTTAGCCGAGCACATATTGATGCAGTATTTATAGACAAAGCAAAAAAATTAAAGGTAATCAGTAAATTTGGAGTAGGTTATGACACAGTAAATGTTGAAGCAGTATCAAAAGCTGGGATTATTTTTACAAATTTACCGTCGACGGTTACCGAAGTAACCGCTGAATTGGTTTTCGGTATCATGCTATCCTTAAGCCGTCGAATTGTAGAGGCTGATCGCTATTTAAGAAAAACCCAAAGTAATCGATGGTATCAAGAAGCACTTTTTATGGGTCATGAATTATGGGATAAAAAAATTGGGTTTATTGGTTTTGGAAGAATAGGTCAAGCTACTGCAAGAAGGTGTCTCCCCTTTGGCATGAAAATATTTTATTATGATATTGAAAAAAAGAATAATTTAAGAATTAAAGCACAATATATACCCTTTGATCAATTATTAGAAGAAATGGATTATATAGTTTTGCAAGCACCTTATTCTAAGAGCACCCATCATTTAATTGGTAAGAATGAAATAGAAAAAATGAAAAAAAGTGTATATTTTATCAATACTGCTCGGGGTCCAGAAATAGACCAGGAAGCTTTGATTAATGCTTTAAAAGAAAAAAGAATAGCGGGGGCCGCTTTAGATGTTTACGAAAATGAGCCTTATATCCCTCAAGATTTAAAACTATTTGATAATGTCGTTTTAACTCCTCATCTTGGAACAGATACCTATGAAACAGATCTACGTATGGTTAAGGAAGCCTCTGATAATGTAATTAAGGTGCTTACAGGAGCTATTCCTGAATTTGTGGTGAATAGGAAAGAGTTGGGATTATAAATTTACTAATATTTATTCTATGTTAGATGTTCGATGAATTTTAAAAATAATTTTTAATAAAGACCATATATTTTGGTTACTAACCAAAATAAACGTTAAAGTAAAATGTTATCTTATTTTCAAAGATTAAAAAACACAAAAAGGAGTGACATCTATGTTTCTACTCACAATTAACAAAAAATGGTGTAAAAAATGTAATATTTGTATTGATCTATGTCCAAGCAATGCTTTGACTTCAGATGAAGAAGGTTATCCTAAATTAGCTGATGAAAAATTATGTACCAGATGTAAGCTTTGTGAGCTTAGATGCCCTGATCTAGCAATTGAAGTAGAGGTGATAGGAAAATGAATAAAAAAGTTTTAATGCAGGGAAATCAGGCTATTGCAGAAGCTGCACTTGCTGCCGGCATGAAAGTTTGTGCCGGGTATCCCATTACTCCATCGACTGAAGTTGTTGAGCTTTTATCCAGAAAATTACCTGCTTATGGAGGAAGATTTATACAGATGGAAGATGAAATAGCAAGTATTGGAGTAATTATTGGAGCATCAGCAGCTGGAAAAAAGGCTATGACAGCCACTTCCGGGCCTGGTTTTAGTCTTATGCAGGAACTTTTAGGTTATGCTGCGATGGTAGAAATACCGATTGTCATTTACAATGCCCAAAGAGTAGGTCCAAGTACAGGCGGAGCGACTATGCCTCAGCAAGGAGACATCATGCAAACCAAATGGGGGTCTCACGGAGAAAGTCCTAGAATTGCGCTTTGTCCTTCCAGCGTTGAAGAAGCCTATAATTTGACCATCACCGCCTTTAATTTATCGGAAAAATATATGGTTCCGGTCGTTATTTTAGCTGATGAAATTTTAGCCCATATCAGGGAGAGTATTACCATCCCTGAATCAGATTCATTCGAAATTATCAACCGAAGAAATAATGCACCTCCTCAAGAGGAATATCTTCCTTATAAAGTTGATCATACCGGCATACCAATTTTACCTCCTTTGGGTGGTGGCTATCGCTATAACATTTCCGGAATGATTCACGGGGATAAAGGTGTTCCTAATTTAGCACCAGAGACCATCGATTATTGTATTCAAAGGATAAACAGTAAACTAAAAAAACACTACAATGATATTGTTATGGTAGAGAAAATGGAAGAAGAAAATTCTAAGATTGCAGTTTTGGCTTACGGGTCAACTGCCCGGCCGGCAAAAGGTGCAGTAAAAATGGCGATTGAAAATGGGATCAAGGTTGACTTTATTCGTCTTATTACCATTTGGCCATTTCCAGAAAGAGAAGTTAGAGAAATTGCTCGTAGAGTAGATAAGATATTGGTACCGGAAATGAATTATGAAGGTCAGGTTGCCGGCTTGGTAAAACAGTCGATTGAAGGTGCAGCCGAGGTTGTGCAATTCAATAAAATTTCTGGTTTGCCCATTTATGTTGAAGAAATATATAATCAAATTATAAAAATAGAGAGAGGAGAAAAATGAGCAAGTTAGATAAATATTTAAGATTGGATCAATTTCCGCATTTTGCCTGTTCTGGCTGTGGTCATGGAATTGCTTTGGCATCAATGGTTAGAGCAATCGATAAGTTAGAATTGGATCAAAATACAACGATTATGGTATGTGCTATCGGATGTGCCGGAAGATTGCCCGTTTATCTCAACTTTCCATCCATCAGAACTGCTCACGGAAGGGCATTGACTATTGCCACAGGAATCAAGCTGGCTAACCCCAAATTGAAGGTCATTGTTTTTATGGGAGATGGTGATGCTGCTGCGATTGGCGGTAACCATCTTATTCACGCTGCGCGCCGCAATATCGACATGACAGCCATTATTGCTATCAATGAAATTTACGGTATGACCGGTGGTCAATATGCACCAACAACCAAATCGGGTCATTTTGCATCCACTGCTCCTTTTGGAATGATAGAACCCCAGATGGATATCTGTAAACTGGTAGAAGCAGCAGGTGCCACCTTTGTTGCTCGAGGGGATATCTACCATGTAGTGGAATTAGAAAAGTTAATGCTTAAAGCAATTTCGCATAAGGGATTTTCAGTGGTCGAAGCATTAACCAATTGTCCTACCCAATTTGGTCGAAGAAACAAGAACAGCAGGCCTTCTGAGATGATAAAAAATATAAAAGAAATGACCATAACTAAAAAACAAGCTGAACAACTTTCTAAGGAAGAATTAGAGCATAAACTATTGAGAGGAATCTTGATAGATAAAGAGCGTCCCGAATATATAGAAGAATATGATCGAATCACTAATTTTCAAGAAGAGGGTAGTCTAAAATGAAATTTACAGAACAGGAAAAAATTGAAATAAGATTTAGCGGAACAGGTGGACAGGGTTTAGTTTTAGCCAGCATTATCTTGGCTGAAGCTTTAATGATGGATGGCTTTAATATTATTACCGGAGAATCCCATGGTATAGAAGCAAGAGGTGGAGCCAGTAGTGCAGAAATTATTGCCAGCAAAAAAGAAATCTTTGATCTTTCAGTGACTCTTCCTGATATCCTTGTTACTCTATCTCAGCAAGCATATGATAAATATGGCAAAAAAATAAAAAAAGATACTCTGGTTATTTTAGATTCATCTCTAATAAAAAGTGAATCTATTTCTGATTCTGAAAATGTCCATGCTTTGCCACTTACTAGATTAGTTAGAGAAGAGCTAGGCACTACACTGCCAACGAATATTTGTTCTTTAGGTGCTCTAGTCGGTATTAGCAAGATCGTTAGCATGGATAGCCTAAGAAAGGCAATATTAAACCGGGTGCCCAAAAACAGCGGAAGCATCAATTTGAAAGCCTTTGAATTAGGATTTTCTTTAATCAAATGAGCTCAATATTTCAATTAAGGAGCAAAATATAGGATGAAGTTATATGAATATCAAGCAAAAGAAATTTTTGCTAAGCATGAGATTAATATTCAAAAAGGAGAATTAGCCAAAACACCTCAAGAAGCAAAACAA
>MEYH01000113.1:0-3171 GCA_001773955.1 Candidatus Sediminicultor quintus
ATCGTATTGGTACACAATATCTGCATCATCACCAATAATTGCAGCCACCGCTATTACCGGGATATTATACTTTTTGGCAATTTTGGCTACCCCAATTGGTGCCTTTCCGTAGATAGTCTGACCATCAATTTTCCCTTCACCGGTAATAACCAGATCGGCATCTTTAATAGCTTGTTCGAGTTTTACTATCTCAATCATAATCTCAATCCCTGGTCTAAGCTCCGCATCCAAAAATGCCAGTAAACTGGCTCCCAAACCCCCGGCTGCTCCTGCCCCTGGTATATCTTTTATATCTTTATTTAAATCTCTTTTTATTAATTCTGCAAAATAAGACAGAGATTTATCTAATTCTTCAATTATTTTCGGAGTAGCTCCTTTCTGAGGTCCATAGATCCTGGAAGCACCCTGCGGCCCACAAAGAGGGTTGCTAACATCTGAAGCTATTAATACTTTAGTCTCGGATAAACGGTTATCTAAGTATTTTGTATCAATTCGGAAAATTTTTTTTAATTCTCCTCCCCCAAAACCTACTTCCTTTCCTTCTTGATTTAGTAATTTAACCCCTAATGCCTGAAGCATACCAGCCCCTCCATCATTGGTAGCACTTCCCCCGATGCCAATTATCATCTTTCTACATCCCTGGTCTAATGCTGCTTTAATTAACTGACCGGTTCCGTAAGTAGTGGTTATCAATGGATTCCTTTGGTTCTCTGGAACTAAAGTTAATCCTGACGCTTCTGCCATCTCGATAACCGCGGTCTTCTTATCTCCTAAAATTCCGTAAGAAGCCAAAACTTCATCCCCCAGGGGACCTGTAACTTTCCCTCTTAAAATTTTTCCTCCGGTAGCATTAACCAGGCACTGAACTGTCCCATCTCCCCCATCTGCCATTGGGATTTTTACAATTTCAGCTTCCGGAAAGATCTCTCTTATTCCTTGCTCTATGGCATCTGATACCTCTATGGCGGTTAAACTACCTTTAAATGAATTCGGGGCAACAACTATTTTCATCGGTTTTTGTACCTCAATTGGGAATTTACGTGTTTTAAATTATTTACTATTATAAATATACGCTATCATATATAACATTTCCTTTGTATAATAGTATGAATAATAAACTTTTTATTAAATATTTTTTATACAGTTTGCATAAATATTTAAAGTATTTTTTAATTAGAATAGTAATTAGTTATTCCAATAAATATTTTCTCAGCCAATCAATGGAGTAGGGGACTACTTCATCTAAAAAATTAATACAAGCATGCTCGCCTTCAGAGTAGGATTTTAATTCTTTTTCTCCTATTGCCCAATCCATAATGTAATAAGCATGTTCTATGGGAATGGTCTTATCTTCTTCTCCATAGATCAAAAGAAGGGGACGGTTAAGTTGTGGTACTTCTTTAATACTTATTTCATCACACAGAATTTTAAAGCCCGCCAAAATATTTTGAAAATTATTTTATCCTTTCCCGATAAGCTCCCAATTTTTTATTAAGATAATAAAACCATGGGACAGGGTGCTGCGCTAAATAATGGAGTTTTTGGTTAAGTAAGTTATTCTCCATATTATTTATTAATATTTCTTTATTCCTATATTTATTTTTGGCGGGCTTTGAAAATTAAAATTATCTAAAGTCTTCCGAGCTAACCATTAACTCAAGCTTATAAATCCCTTCTGTGGGCATTTCTCCTGCAATTTTATTTGCTTTGGCAAGGACTTGACGGATAGACTCAGCATCTTTTGCATCAAATTCACAGTATAATTTACCTTCCTCACGGGCATATCGACTTCCAACCCAATAAGCATCAACTGTATGATTTGCTTTCAATGCTTTGGCAAAAGGTGTGGCAGCCTCTACAGTTACCTCTTTGCCTAACGGATGGACAACTAAAAATTTAGCCATTTTTTATCACCTCCTTTCTTTTTTAGTCTGCCAGACAATTAAGATGGTATCAGTCGACTCCTCCGGTACTCCTCCTTCTCATTACTTTTAAAATTAATTATTTACGTTTAATATTTATATACGACAAAATTTAAAAAAATCCTTCTTTTTTTAGGAAAATAATTTGAGACCTTCAAGGTGACCTTCAGGATCAGTCTCCACAACTTAACATTTTTACCAATCTCCATATTCGATTTTTTTCTATGTTTAGCTTTCCATTTTACGAGGTCTTCTTTTAGGACGTTTATCTATAGCAATACTTAAAGTATCAACCATCCGGTTAATAAACTCCTCGGATTCCATAACTTTTCTGCTAAAAGTTACCGAATTATTAACCTGGCACACCTTCCCTTGTTAATTTAAAAGCGAAAATAATAATTATCTAAGAAAATGAGATGTGATTCCTATCTATTTAAATTTAATTTGTGCAATTATTGTGCGATTGCTATGCAATTTGTGCAATTCTTATGCAATATCGTAATAAGACCCCGCCCCCTTAACTCCACTTTCTTTTAAAATATGATTTTCAACTAATCGTCTTAAATCATTTGTTGCAGTATTTCTTGAACAATTATTGATTACCTGATATTCTTTGTTAGTAATCTTTCCTTTTTCTTTCACATACATCACTGCTTTAATCTGTCTTTCGTTGAGACCTAACTTCTTAAGATTTTCTTCATTCCACTTATCCTGGTAAAATCTTACAGTAAATACCCCATGGTCTTCTTCAAAATCAGGTTCAGGAAGTCCCTGCTCCTGGCATTTCTCCATTATTTTAATTGTCCCCCTCCTCCAGCTTTCTATAAAACCTGCCTTATAAAAAACATCTGCTAAAAGAGTATTTCTCGGTTTGGATAAATGTTCTGTCTTTAATTTTTCTACCGGAACTTCAGGGGGAAGCTTCCCTTCGTTCATTATGACTAATCTATCACTATATACTCTTATCTGAATAGAAGAGGCCCCTAAATAATTCCTATGAATTAAAGCATTTATAATTGCTTCTCTTAGGGCTTCATAAGGATATTCTAAAATTTCTCTTCTGTGAATTCCTTCAAATTTAATTTTACTCATTAAATATTTGCTTCTTAAAATTTCTAAAGCATTGGTAATTTGCTCAAAAAGATTCCCTTCAACAATATCACTACTCTGAATTTCGGTTTTAGTTAGAAACTTTCCAATCTTTAAATAAGCAGGGGTAGTAAGGGGGTCAGGTCTTGCAATGACACAT
>MEYH01000113.1:3181-8164 GCA_001773955.1 Candidatus Sediminicultor quintus
AAATGTGTCATTGCAAGACCTGACCCCCTTCTATTCTTTTCTTATTGAACTTTTCCAACAGATGCCATATAAATTGTAAATTCCTCCACCCCGTCAATTCCAAGAATCTTATCTGCAAATTCTTGATCATATTTGGCAATGGCACAAGTCCCGGCACCAATGGCTTCACAGGCCAGGTAGAGGTTTTGACACACATGGCCGGCATCCAGAGCTATCAATTTGCTTGATGCCCTGTCATATCGCCACTCCGTACGCGCCGGTAGAGTAGTCCAAATAAAGGTTACTGCGCTTTTGCCGGTAAATGATTGATTAAGAGTAGCCTTAATGATCAAACCCTCAAGATCTTGATATTTAGCTACTTCAACCAGTTGATGACTCAGCGGCAGATAACGATAAATCGCCTTGGGAATTCCCTCAACCCTGAAAGCCGCAATATAGGTTTCCAGGGCATGTCTGCATCCGCCCGAAGGCACGGTCCTGTAATTTCTATCTTCAGATCTTTTTTCTCGAACACCTTGGGTTGCCCACAGAAGAAAAGAAAGCTCCTCGAGTTTTATGGCATCTTCACTGTAAGATCTTATCGATTTCCTTTGGGCAATGGCAGCTTCAACACTTACTTTTCGAATTGATTGCCACTCCCCCGGTCTGATAAGATCTATTTTCTTATCTTCAGGATTGCCGGGTTTTTCTGCCGGCGGTGGCTTGATACCTTTGGCCTGGTCCGTAGTAGAAAAATCAATCGTTTTCCAACAACTGCTTTTAAGAAAGTCTCTAAATTTTTCAGACATAGTCATACCCTCTTTCAATTTTAATTTAAAATCTTAGTGACACCTACGCTCATTCTTATCGATTTCCGCTCTCCTTGTTCCTCTTATTTTTAAATTCTTGAACTGCTTCTTTAGCAATACCCTTTGCTCTGCCGGTTATAACCACCTTTTTATTTTTAAATGCTATTTTTTATCACTTGCATCCTTTTATTCCATAGAACTACTATCCCAATCTTTTTCAGATTATAGATCAATAAGGACAGTTTGCGCAAAATTACTTTTCCTCTTCTAATCACCATATTTGAATGCGATGTATTCAATAATAATACCGTAGACAATACCTGCCAGAAAACTCACCAAATCATGAAAACCGGTAGCACTATAAAAAGCAAAAGAAACAATCAAACCAAAAAGTGAACCCCGGCCAATTATTTTTGGCAATCCCGGGCTTCCACCAGCTAAACTAATCAGCAAACCCATCATCACCCGATTGTACCATAAAGCAAATAAAAGGTAAGCTTCACTCTGAAAACCTGACCTTACATAGGCACCTACAATACAAAACGCGCCCAAAACAGCTCCGGAAGCAATACATGCTTTTAGTCTTTTTGTCCACATATTTTCTTCATCTACTCATCGAATTCTTTTTCATTCTTTAATCTCTAATGATCTTATTGACCATTTTTTTGATCATTCCCGAAAAACAACCCAATGGTATGATCCCCGTTTCTTAATGATAGAACCTATTTTGTTTCCCAATCTGCATCAGCCGGAAAAAGACTGTAATGCCTTACGCCCTGACGGGGTTTAGCCATCCAATCTGCGACAGTCTCCTTCCATTTCAGATAGTGCTCCGTTTTTTGATGGTTCTGAAATCCTTCTACAGATTTGTAGACCTCGTACAAGAAGAATTGCGAAAGATCATTTTCCGTCTGCAAGACATCGAAGCGGACATTGCTCGTTTCTTTACGTGTGTTCCGGGCATTTTCCAGGGTCACTTCTTTAAAATCTTTAATTTTTTCCGGTTTAACAAACACCGTTACACCTACAACATACATATTTATCACTCCTTAAACTGTTACATTATAAAATGAAATGGCCCCTTACTTTATCATGGTCAATTTAGGTCAAATTCTAATTTACTTTAGTAATTCCATTGCCTTTTTAACATCCCCGGTAATCATTTCAACTTTACTTTTTTCAAAACCAAAACGAGCAGTTCTCGATTGTTTTAGCTGGAACAAGGTAACTTTTTTTAGTACATTTGATTGCTGTGGTCAGCCTGTAAAGATTTGACCCCTTTATTCCCCTGCACTGGAAAATCATAATAGGTATCCGGATAGGGTTCGTTTTTCAGTGTATAATGCCACCATTCTCCAGAGTAAGCTACAAATCCGTACTTTTCCATAACCTCTCTGAGAATTGCCCTGTTTTGCATCTGTTGTTCATTAATCATATTAGTATTGTGATGGGATATTTCCCCGAAATAGTCAAAGCCACTGCCCATATCCAATTCTTCACCTGTATTAATATCAATCAGAGTCAAATCAACAGTGCTTCCTCTTGAATGCCCCGATTTTTTAGCAATATAGCCAAGACTAAACAGTTCTTTTTTATCCACTTCGGGATAATATTTATATTTCATTTTTTCATCTTCTACATCGGCAACCCACCGAATGAAGTGGTTAACAGCCTGCTGAGGGCGATAACCGTCGAATATTTTAAGAGCCAATCCCTGCTGTCTCAGTTCATCTGCAACTGCTGCCAGAGCTTTGGTTGCCTCAATAGTTAATATCACCTTTGGAGCAAGATATCCGTCAACTCTACTACCGACAAAATTGTCAGTTGAGTAATACCTGACCTCAAGTATTGCATCGGGGATTAACTCATCCACATAGACAAATCCTTCAGGGATAACATTCTCCTGGTCAGAAGCCAGATTGATGACAGCGTTTACCTCTACCAGGAGAAATAGAATTATAAATAAGAAAGCGAAAATTTTTTTGAATGTTTTATTCATTTTTTCATCCTTTCTGCTCTAAGCTTATTTTTTTGAATTTCTTCTTTTTTCTTTTTAAATCCTTCAACAAATCCATACTCACCGGATACTACTCCCATTTGTGAGAGAACAATAAATATCTCCTTGTGATAATCATCATTTTCGGGATATTCTTTTATTAATTCTTTACAAATATTGTGTAAAAATTCTTCTCCCTTAAAGGGATGGTTGTTCATGCTCAGTAATTAAGTAACTTATTTTGGTATAATGATACCACCAAAGGAGGTACTTAATGATGAAAATTATTCAACAGATCTTTGTAAAAAGATGGAAGCCTATTCTGGAAGAATATGAAAAGATTAAAGAATAAGGTTCTCCCCCGTTCCTTTATTTTAATTAAAAACTTATGTCTTGCTCATCATATCAGTAATAAAGAGTTAAGACGTTACTTCCGTAAATGGCAGGAAGGGGGGAAACAGGATGATTCCTTACTCCCTGCCCAAAGACCTTCGTACCGTCTTTAAAGTAAAAGATCTTTATGTCGCTGGCTTAGAGGATGATTGTACTCGGCTGACTTACTCAGAGATCCTCAAGGATAAGAAAACCTCTACCCTTACTTACTTTATGGCCCGAGCTCTATCCTGGTTCAAACACATCTATACCAGACCTTACAGACCTCAAACCAACGGGAGGTGGAGGCCTTCTGGAAGATCATCAAAAATGAATTCTTCTATCCTAATTCATTTGATTCTTTAAAAGATCTCATCTATAATTTAGGAAACTTCTTATTTGAATATAATCATTTAAGAAGGCACGGGGGACTTTCGTATATAACCCCCTTTGAAAAGCTAGAAAAAGTTACCGAATTATTGAGCTAGTACAACCGTCCCCTGTTTTATGAATTGCACTCTTAAAATGAGGCAAGTATCTTTTAATTTTCTCAAAAGTCAAGGAACCTTCTCAATAATATGATACTATTTATTTTTTCTAAATCCCTCTTTTTATAATTTCATTTGTTCTAAATCTTTTCGAATTTCGCTAACTTTTTCAGCAATATTTTCTTTAAATCTTTTTTGTATAATACCTCCAAAATCCGAAAAAATAGTAGTGCCTTCCTTTAGTAAAAGTATCACTTTGTCTCTTCCTATTTTTCCACAAAACCAACCAATTTCATATATTACATTTGGTCTTGCTTGTAAATATTTTATATTATCTGACATAACTTCATCATCAGGTGTAAAAATAGCGATAGCACAAAAACAAGATTGTGCATATTTTTCAAATTTTTCAATAATTGTTGCTCCAGTATCAGGTTGTTCAGACAAAATAATTGGCTTAAGACTAAAATCATCTTTTATAATATCCTTTAATTCTCTCCATCTCGCTTCATCTTTTCCATGAATTATAAATACATTTTCTCTAATAATTCTCTCATTATTTTTTTCCTCTTTTTTATTTATATATATTCAAATCATCATTCAATTCAATATCAAGATTTATACTTGTTAATCTACCAATAATTCGTTCAATTTCCGCAATCATTTTTTTTAAGGATTGAGATTTATTTGGAGCGATATCGTGTAATCCAAGAGCACTATTAGTATAATCCCATTCATTTCCAGTTGATGGTGATTGAACCGTAGTCGAATCCCTAAATTTATTTAAAATTGATTGATTTTCTCCCCACCAACGATTTAGCCAAATAGATTGTTTTTCTAATTCTTTTAAATTATGTACTGGATACATTCCTCCAACATATTTAGGGAAAGAATTGCCGTAAAGATAAAGATTTTTATGTTCAATAAGTTTTGTTTGAAATTCTTTAAGGTTTTCAATAAATTCTGTAACTTTCATTAAAAGCTACACCTCCGGATTCATTAATTTTATATTTTTGGGAATGAGTAAAACCAACTTCTGCCAATTTTTTCTTTTAAGAAGTCTAATTTTGCTGAAGGATCTTGATTTTCATTAAATACTCTTGGTTGAGTTTCCCAACCTTTCTGGATAAATAAATTCTCTAGGACTTTATTAACAAGAGAACAAGGGACGGTTTTTTGTTTTAGAATTTAATAATTATATTTACCATAAACCCTGTCAATCCGACTAATATTTGAATAAGTTTACATCCAGTTCTTTTAAATATTTTTATAATTAATTTTTATATTCCTCACCATCTACAAATATCTTTATTAGATTATACTTCTTTCATGATATGAT